>CAJMPZ010000037.1 GCA_905215445.1 uncultured bacterium
ACCGATGCAAGCAATAAATAAATTCCTAGTATATCGCACTCACTCCTAAGCAGGGTTTGGGGCAGGCACGCCCCAACAAGAAGCTGTCCCAAAGGGGCAAGAATGGGGACTGCGGATGATTTCATGGACCGTCACGCGGCCCTTCCCAGCGCGGAGCGGAACTCAGCCGGCGTGCGGCCACCGAGCGCATCGCTGCGCCTCTCCGTATTATATCGACCGATCCAGCCCCCGAGCTCCTCGATGAAGCGGGCGGGGGTCCAGTCCGACCAGTCCCTGCCGTGCCAGAACTCCCTCTTGAGCAGGCCGAAGAAGCCCTCCATCGCCGCGTTGTCCGGGCTGCAGCCCTTTGCGGACTGGATTGGCTACACTGATGTGGACAGTTCCGGGAGGGGCGCAAGAGACGGGAAGGCCGCGTGCGCGTTCCTGCGCGAGGGCCGCGGGGATGGGCCGCCTGGGTACGGCGCCTGTCAACTCGGTCTACGTCTTTGATGACCGGGTCGTACTCAATATCAACTTCACGGATGATGCCAAAACGGTCACCCGTGAGGAAGTGTTGGGTTCGAGTGCTATGGACAATGCTCCAGCATGCTGGGATCGAACTCGCTAGCCGGAATCACACGGTACCCGTGACGCAGCAACAGATCGACGAAAACGCCGTTGCCCGCTGTAAGGGTGCCGCTGAATGTTCCGTCGTAGATGCGGCCCGCGCCGCACGAGGGACTACGGTCCTGCAAGATGCACGCAGCGATCTCGGACGGGCCGCCAAAGTGCTCGCACATATCGAGCGCGCGTTGGGCACCATGGCGAAACTCGCGATCAACCGACACGCCCTCGCGGGTGCGAACCTCACAGCCCACGATCTCGGACGGGTCGCGCGGCGTGGGCAGACCGCCAAAAACCTCGGGGCATACGAGGAGCACCTCGGTCCCCGTACGCTCGCAAGCCTCGACCAACGCGCGGTGGTAATTGTCGAGCCCGTTATACTTGCAGCTCTCGCCCATCAAACAGGCGCTTACCACGATCTTCATTTCCATCCCTCTCAAGCAAAACGCCCCATTTGAGAAAGCTGCTCAAATGGGGCGTCGGCGTTTACTGGCTCGGCCGCGGCTTTACTGCTGCTTTGGCATCAGTGGATTCTCGCGCGTGAGGAGATTCATGAACTCCTCGCCCGTGATCGTCTCCTTCTTGTACAGATAACGAGCCAGCTCATGGAGCTTAAACTTGTTCTCCTTGAGGATCTGCAGGGCGCGGTCGTGCGCATCCTCAATCAACTTGGCGACGATCGCGTCGACGCGCTCGGCCGTACCGGGGGCACAGGTGAGCGACGTGTCCTGGTTGAGGTAGGCATTCTGAACGGTACCGAGCGCCATCATGCCAAACTCTTCCGACATACCAAAGCGCGTCACCATGTTGCGAGCGAGCTTGGTGGCCTGCTCGATATCGTTGGCAGCGCCGGTCGTCATCTCACCAAAGATGAGCTCCTCGGCAGCACGTCCGCCGCAATAGACGGCGAGCTTGTCCAAGACCTCCTGGCGCGTGGTCAGGAAGCGCTCGTCCTCCTCGACCTGCATGGTGTAGCCCAGAGCGCCGCTCGTACGGGGAACGATCGTGATCTTGGTAACCGGTGCCGAGCCCTTCTGGCGTGCGGCAACGATGGCGTGGCCGATCTCGTGGTAGGAGACGACCTGCTTCTCGTGGTCGGACAGCACCGTGGACTTACGCTGCTGGCCGGCGATGACGACCTCCACCGACTCCTCAAAGTCATCCTGAGTCGCGCGTTTGCGACCCTCGCGGACGGCGCGCAGGGCGCCCTCGTTGATGATGTTGGCCAGATCGGCACCCGAAGCACCAGGCGTGGCGCGGGCGATCGCGGTCAGATCGATCGGGGGCTGCGTCTTAACGCTCTTGGCGTGCAGCTCGAGGATGTTCTTGCGGCCGGTCAGGTCGGGCAGCTCAACGGGGATGCGGCGGTCAAAGCGGCCGGGGCGCAGCAGGGCCGGATCAAGGCTGTCGGGACGGTTGGTCGCAGCGAGGACGACGATACCCTTGTGGTTATCGAATCCATCCATCTCGGTCAGCAGCTGATTGAGCGTCTGCTCGCGCTCGTCGTTGCCACTAAAGCCGCCGCCATCGCGCTTCTTACCGATGGTATCGATCTCGTCGATAAAGACGATGCACGGGGCCTTTTCCTTGGCCTGCTTAAACAGGTCGCGAACCTTAGCGGCGCCGCGGCCGACAAACATCTCAACAAACTCAGAACCAGAAATACTAAAGAACGGCACGCCCGCCTCGCCGGCCACAGCCTTGGCGAGCAGGGTTTTACCGGTACCCGGAGGGCCGACAAGGAGAGCGCCGCGTGGCAGTTTGGCGCCGATCTCCTCGTAGCGCTGCGGCTTCTCCAGAAAGTCGACGACCTCCTTGAGGGACTCCTTGGCCTCTTCCTGGCCGGCGACATCCTTAAAGGTCACGCCCACGTCCTTGGAGGCGATCACGCGCGCGCCGGACTTGCCCAGTCCACCGCCGCCAAAACCACCGCCGCCAAAGTTCATCGACGGACCGTCATCACCCATGGCCTTCTTCATGCGGCGGTTGAGCCACCAGCCAATCAGGAAGAAAATCACCATGGGAAGAATGAGGGTGAGCAGGTAGTAGGTCATCAGGCCCGAGTTCTTATCGGGAACGACCGACTCAAGCGAAGCACCGGACTCAAGCACGCGATCGGTAAAGCCCGCGTCATTCGGCACACCGGTCGTCTTGTAGGCGATATTCTCGTCCTCGCCCTTCTTGGTGTAATAAATCGTGTAATCGTCCGTGTTGTACTCGACCTTGTCGACGCTCTTCTTATCGAGCGCTTTGACAAACGTCGAATAATCGGTCTTCGTAATCTGCTGCGTGTGACCGATGTTGGGGAACAGAACGGTCGAGAGCACGAGGTAGACGACGAAGGCGATGAGCACGTAGAGGATCATATTCCGTCTACGTTTATTGTCATCCATCTCCATCTGCTTGAACTCCATCTACTGGGGTTGATAATGTTTTCTAGAATACCCAACCCGGACGGCGATAAACCGACGCCGGGCACGAAAGGACAGAGATGGCATCACTGGGAGTCGGCAAGGTTCAAATCTATACGGGCGACGGCAAGGGCAAGACGACGGCTGCGCTGGGGCTCGCGCTGCGCGCCACGGGCTATGGACTTAACGTACTCATGCTTCAGTTTGCCAAGAAGCTGCACTGCGCCGAACATGACGCAGCTCCTCGATTGGGGCTACGCATCGTACAAGCCAACCGCGACACACCCGAAGCCTGCGCTGCACAGATCATGGAGCTGGCGCGCGAGCAGATATCACAGGTCGACGTTCTGATTTTGGATGAACTCGGCGAGGCCATGCGACGGGGCTTTGTGACGCGCGAAGATGTCGAAGCGTTGATCGCGATGAAACCAACCACCACGGAGCTCGTGCTCACCGGCCGCGGCCTGCTGCCCCTCGCCGACCTTGCCGACCTAGTTACCGAAATGCGCCCCGTCAAACACTACTTCGACGAAGGCCTCCTAGCCCGCCAAGGCATCGAATACTAAATGATCCGAAGGGGACGGAGGAAAACGGATCATTAGGCGGTGGCGCGGCCGAGCCAGTTGCCGCTGTGGTGGTAGATGGTAAACATCGTGGCCGTGATGAGCCAGGTTACGGGGTAAACCAGCAGCAGGTGCTCAAGCGACGGATCGAACGGCATAATCGCAAACACCCAGATCACCCTGAGCACGACGGTGCCAAAAATCGTGAGCAGCATGGGCTGCAAGCTCACGCCGGCGCCGCGAATGGAGCCCGACGCATTTTCGATAATCGAGAAGATCGCGTAGAACGGCGCGATGAAATGAAGAATCGTCGTGGTGTACGCCGAAATCGAAGCATCGTCGACAAACAGACGCGACAACGGGCCCGAGAACACCATCAGCACGGCAGAGAGGCCACCGATCAGCGCAAACGAAAGCACGAGCGACGTGTGGTAGCCCTTGCGCATGCGCTCGTAATTACGCGCGCCAAAGTTCTGCGCCGAGAACGTAGTGATCGATACGCCGAGCGCCTCGGTCACCATCCAGATAATGCCATCCAGGCGCCCAGATAGACCCCATGCCGTGGTGACATCGGCACCAAACGAGTTGACCGACATCTGGATCAGCACGTTCGAGATCGAATAGGCAGCCGATTGAAAACCGAGTGGCAGACCGCACGAGATCATACTCTTACAAATACCGCGATCGATGCCGAGCTTAGACAGCGAAAGACGCCATGCACCCGGAGCGCGCATCATGCGCAACACGATCATCGTTGCATTGGAGCAAATGGTCAGCGCTACCGCGATGCCGCAGCCCAGCGCCTCCATATGCAACACAGCAACAAAGATGATATCCAGCACCACGTTAACAAGGCAGCCAGAGGCAATGATCACAGCGGGACCGCGCGTATCCCCCACGGCACGCAGCAGTGCGGTTCCCATATTAAGCAGCAGTGCCGCAACCATCGCGGCAAAATAACAGCGAGCATAGGCAACGCCCTCGGCAAGTAGCTCGTGCGGCGTATTCATCAACACCAGCATGGGCTCGACAAAAACCATGCCAAGAATGGAAACGACGATGCCGCCCACCAAAGCAAGCGTCATGGCTGTATGGACCGAACGGCTCAGACGCTCGCTATCGTGCTGGCCAAAAAACTGACCCGTGATAACGGCACAACCGGCGCCAACGCCAACGCAAAAACCAATGCAGAGCTCGGTGAGCACCATCGTGGCTTGAATGCCGCCAAGCGCAAGCTTGCCGCCAAACTGACCGACGATATAGGTGCCGATAAGCGTGTAAGCCTGCTGAAAAAACGAGCTAAAGAAGATAGGGACGCACAGCGAAAGCAGCTGCTGCCAAATGACACCCTGCGTCACATCGATAGCCGTAGATTTCTTAGCCACACGCCCTCCCCACCAGCGTACGTCAAACAATAAAACGGCAATTTAAGACCAAAGCCAATACCAGCTTAGCACCGACCGGGATCGGCCGATACACCCCGAATCAGAGCCCGGTGCGAAATATCTGCCTAGTGATACAGCCCCGGCTGGTAGTGGTACTCGTTGCTCACATGCGGACACAGCTGCCAAAAGGCAACAGCACTTGCCGCGGCCACGTTGAGCGAATCGACCCCATGCGCCATCGGAATACGCACGGCGCGGTCGCAGCCGGCAATGGTCTTGGCGCCCAAGCCGGCACCCTCGGTACCCATAAAAATCGCCAAGCGATCAATCTTCTGCAGCACAGGATCGTCCAGCGAAACGGAATCATCCGTCAACGCCATAGCGGCACACGAAAAACCGGCATCATGAAGCGCGGCCAGGCCATCATGTGGCCACACGCGAGCCTCACTGCCAATACGCGTCCACGGCACTTGAAACACGGTGCCCATGCTCACGCGGGCCGAGCGACGATACAGCGGGTCGCAGCACGTAGGGCTCACCAGAATGCCGTCGACATTGAGCGCGGCAGCCGAGCGGAAAATCGCGCCCACGTTCGTGTGGTCGACAATGCCCTCGAGCACGCACACGCGCACAGGGCGCTCCCCCGCCGCCTCGACAACGCCACCCAAGAACTCATCGACCGGAATCTGACGCGGGCGACGAAACGCCGCGAGCGCACCGCGCGTCACGTTAAAGCCCGTCAACTGCTCCATGAGCTCCATCGAGGCCACGAACACCGGGACCGGACCCGCTCCCTCGCGCACAACCAAGCGCTCAAACAGCGGCATCATCTGGTCGAGCCAGCGTTCACCCAAAAGAAAGCTCACCGGCTCGTATCCGGCACGCACCGCACGCTCGATGACCTTGGCACTCTCGGCGATAAAAATGCCCTTCTGCGGCTCCAGCACGCAGCGCAGCTCACGCTCGGTCAGTCGCACGTAGGCATCAAGCCGCTCGTCCTCGAGCGAATCGATTCGCAGCACCTCAACGGCATCAGTCATAGCAGCCAGCCCGCACCCTTCTTACAGCAGCATCTATATCAAACGAGGCGACGCCAAGCGCCGCCCCTCAATCATTCCAACCCGATAATACCGTGGGCAAATAGGAGATTTACGCCTCAACGCGACGATACGTCACGAACTCATAATCGAGGCCTTCGTCACCCTCGCCCGCGGCAATCGTGGCAACCCCTTCGCGCCGCGCAACTTCCCACGCGGGATCGGCGTCCAAGTCGGGAAAGTACGTGTCCACGGGATGGACGCAGTGGTTATGCGTGACCTCGGCCTCGGCGCAATGCAGCAAAAACTGCCGATACACCTCACCGCCACCGATCACCCACGCAACGGGCTCATCGGCTACCGCGGTGAGCGCTTCGTCGACGCTATGCACCACGTCGACGCCCTCGGCAGCATAGTCCTCATCGCGCGTGAGCACGATATTACGACGGTTCTTGAGCGGACGCCCGCCGGGAAAACTCAGCAGCGTCTTGCGTCCCATAATGACCGGGCAGCCTTTGGTGCGCGCCACAAAATGACGCATGTCGGCGCGATTAGACACGACCATGTCACCCTCGCACCCAATGCCCCAATCGTCACACACGGCGACAATGGCGGAAAGCTTACACGTCATGCGCGTCACCTACACCGCAATGGGGATGTTCTTGACCTGCGGGCCGTGCTCATAGCCCTCGACGATCAGATCCTCGGTCGTAAACGCATAGAAGTCATGTACATCGGGGTTAAGCGTTACCTTAGGCGCGGCAAACTGCGGACGCTCGATAAGCTCGCGGACGATATCGACATGACGGTCGTAAATGTGGGCATCGGCGATCACATGCAGCAGCTCGCCGGGAATCATATCGACCGATTGCGCGACCATCATCAGCAAGATGGCGTACTGGCACACATTCCAGTTGTTCGCGGCCAAAATGTCCTGGCTGCGCTGGTTGAGAATCATGTTGAGCGTCGGTTTGTCATCCTGCGGGCGCTGCGTCACGTTATACGTCACGCTGTAGGCGCACGGATACAGGTGCATCTCGGACAGGTCGCTAAACACATAGGTATTCGTCATAATGCGGCGGCTGTACGGCGTGTTCTTAAGGTCGTACAGAACGCGGTCCATCTGGTCGAAATCGCCCTCGGCATAATGGCTCTTCTGCCCAATCTGATACCCGTAGGCCTTGCCGATGGAACCGGTCTCGTCGGCCCACTCATCCCAAATATGGCTGTTGAGGTCATGCACGTTATTGGACTTCTTTTGATAGATCCATAGGATCTCATCCATGGCAGATTTGAGGGCCGTACGACGCAGGGTAAGCGCCGGAAACTCCTCGCGCAGGTCGTAGCGTGCCGTGACACCAAAGTTTTTAATGGTATAGGCAGGGGTGCCGTCCTCCCACACCGGACGGACCTTTTGGCCCTCGGTGGTGGTGCCATGGTCCAGAATATCGCGGCACATGGTTACAAACTGTTGATCAGCCTTGCTCATTGACCCTCCTGTCAGTCGCCTATAAGCGAGATTCATTGTAGCCCAGGCGCACGCGGCCCCACAGCCCAAACATAAGCCCTCGTTTTCTGACATATGCCAGAAATCCCTTGCGTAAATCTGCACGTTCGTTATTCTATTGTTGACATATGTCAGATAAGGAGTGCGTATGGCCGGAAGACGCGAGAAACTGCGTCGCGTTGGGATCATCCCCGAATATCGCGGTTTTACCCCCGATGGCCTGGCGAGCGGAGACGCCATCGACATGACGATTGACGAACTCGAGGTACTGCGCCTGTGCGACCTGGAAGGCCTTAACCAAGAGGCAGTCGCACAGCAGATGGGCATTGCCCGCGCCACGGTGGCGGCAATCTGCAGCCGCGCGCATCGCAAGGTGGCAAACGCGCTGGTCAACGGACGGGCGATCGTCATCGAAGGCGGTAACATCGCATACTCCCCCATCACCACGACAACGGCCGCATGGCCAGCAAAGGAGGTCGGCACCATGAGGGTGGCAACCACGTACGACAACGGCAACATCTTTATGCACTTTGGCCGCAGCGAGCAGTTCAAGATCTACGACATTCAGGACGGCAAAGTACTCAACGAGCAGGTCGTGGGCACCGGCGGCACCGGCCACGGCGCACTTGCGGGCCTGCTCGCCAACGGCGGCGTGGACACGCTCATCTGCGGCGGCATCGGCGGAGGCGCTATCAACGCGCTTGCTCAAGCCGGCATCACGGTATACGCAGGTGCCCAGGGCAGCTGCGACGCTTGCGTCGAGGCCCTTATCGCCGGCACGCTCGCACAGAACGGCGAGGCCACGTGCAGCTGCCACAGCCACGACCACGAGCACACCCATGAGCATGGCGGGTTCTGCGGCTGCCACGGCCACCACGACCACGAAGGCCACGAGGGCTGCGGCTGCCACTAACGGCACGGCACCGCGAGCTCGGGGCGCGAAGCCGAACGCAACCCAACAATCAAAGCCAACAACAAAGGCCACCCGGTAGCATACGAGTGGCCTTTGCCATATCAAGCTGGAATTACAGCTCTATTTCTTATTACGCATCTGCGCTTCCATCTGGCGCAGCAGCTCCATATCGGACTTGGGACCGCCCGTACCCAGGCCGCCCATGCCGCCCAGACCCATGGCATCCAGACCGGGAATATTGGGCATGCGCATCTTCTTGCCCTTCTTGCCCTTTTTGCCCTTCTTGCCGCCGGCCTGCGCCTGATTGGCCATCGTGCGCATGCGTCCCATCATCTTGTTCATCTCGCCCCACTGCTTCATAAGGCTGTTGACCTCAGTGGGGGTCACGCCGGCGCCCTTGGCGATACGGGCGCGACGCTGGCCGTTGATGATGGAGGGACGCAGGCGCTCCTCCTTGGTCATCGACATGATGATGGCCTCGTTTTTGTCAAAGATGCCCTCGTCCAGGTTTCCACCCATCTGGTTGAGCGCGCGCTGGCCACCGGGAAGCATTCCCAGGATGCCCTTCATGCCGCCCATCTTCTTAACGGCCTTCATCTGGTCGAGCATGTCGTTCATGGTAAAGCCCTCGCGCAGCATGCGCTCGGCAGCCTCGAGCTGCTCAGCATCGGCTGCCTCCTGGGCCTTCTCGATAATGCCGACGACGTCGCCCATACCCAAAATGCGCTTGGCCATGCGGTCGGGATAGAACGGCTCGAGCGAATCGGGCTTTTCGCCCATGCTCACGAACTTGATGGGCTTGCCGGTCACCTGGCGCACGGAAAGCGCGCCGCCGCCACGGGCATCGCCGTCGAGCTTGGAGATGATCACGCCGTCAAAGTCGGTGCGCTCGGCAAAGGTCGAGACGACGTTGACGATATCCTGGCCGGTCATGGCATCGACGACCATCAGCACCTGATCGGGCTTGACGGCCTTCTTGATGTCCACGGCCTCCTGCATCATTTGCTCGTCGATCTGCAGACGACCGGCGGTATCGACGATGACCACGTCGCGCAGGTGGTCGACGGCCTCCTGGATGGCGCCCTTGGCAATGTCGACCGGGTGCGCGCCGTCACCGCGGAAGACCGGCACGCCGATCTCGCCGCCAAGCGTGGCCAGCTGGTCGGCAGCGGCGGGGCGGTAGACGTCGCACGCGGCGAGCAGCGGCGAGCGGCCCTGCTTCTTGAGCAGGTAGGCCAGCTTTACGGCCGCCGTGGTCTTACCGGAGCCCTGCAGACCCACGAGCATGATGACGTTGGGGATGCGGTTGCTAAAGACGAGCTTACTCTCGGTGGAGCCGAGCATCTCGGTAAGCTCGTCGAGCACGATCTTGACGACGTTTTGCGCCGGCGACAGCGACTCCATGACCTCGGCGGTCATGCAGCGCTCCTTGGTCTTGGCGACGAACTCCTTGACAACCTTAAAGTTGACATCGGCCTCGAGCAGCGCCATGCGAATGTCGCGCATGGCCGAGGTGATATCGGCCTCGGTCAGCTTACCCTTGCCGCGCAGGCGGTCAAATGTGTCGTTGAGGCGATCGCTCAGGGAATCAAACACTGGTTACTCCTTAGTTGGACTCGCCCACCAGGGCGCGGCAGAAATCTTTGGCGTTAAACTCCTGCAGGTCATCGACCTGCTCGCCCACGCCGATGCGCAGGATCGGGAGCTTGAGCTTCTCGGCCACGGCCATGGCGATACCGCCCTTAGCCGTGCCGTCGAGCTTAGTCATGATAATACCGTCCAGGCCCAGCGCCTCGTTAAACTCGAGCGCCTGGTTCAGACCGTTTTGGCCCGTCGCGGCATCGATTACGAGGACGACCGAGACAGGCATGGGGCCGGCAGCCATATTGGCGGCGCGCTTACGCGTCACGTTGACCACTTTGGCAAGCTCGCGCATGAGCTCGGGGCTTGTGTGCAGACGGCCGGCGGTATCGATGAGCACCAGGTCGCTGCCGCGCTTATCGGCCTCGTCGAGCACGTCATAGCACACGCTCGCCGGATCGGAGCCGCGGTCACGCTTAATAACCGGTACGCCGGCACGCTGGCCCCACACATCGAGCTGCTCGATGGCGGCGGCGCGGAAGGTGTCGGCCGAACCGATCACCACGTTCTTGCCGCGGGCAGCCATGGCGCTCGCAATCTTGCCGAGCGTTGTGGTCTTGCCGGCGCCGTTGATGCCCACAAACAGCACGCAGCTCGGCGTATCGGAAAACGGATCACGCTCAACAGGCACAAAATGGCCCTCGAGCTGCTCGGCCAGAGCGCGGCGAAGCTGCGGGGCGGTCTTAAGGTTCTTCTTGGCAGCAGCATCGCGCAGGTCATCGGAGACCTGAATAGCGACCTCGGCACCCATGTCACCCATGACGAGGGTGTCCTCAAGGTCCTCCCAAAAGTCCTCGTCGACCTCGCCACCAAAGTAGAAGACCTCGTTGAGGGCCTCGCGGCTGCGCTCAAGTCCGCGCGAGAGAGCGTCAAAGAATCCCATTATGCATTCACGACCTTTCCGGTTTCGCGATCGAGTTTTTGCGAGACGACGCGGCTGACGCCGTCGGCTTGCATCGAGACGCCATAGAGAACGTCAGCGTCCTCCATAGTACGGCGCTGATGCGAAATGACCAAGAGCTGTGTATCGGAACGCAGCACATCGAGGGCTCCGATGAGCTTGGACAGGTTGGCGTCATCAAGCGCCGCCTCGACCTCGTCAAGCACATAGAACGGCACCGTGCGCGTGCGGTACACGGCAAAGAGCAGGGCGAGCGCCGTCAGGCTCTTCTCGCCACCCGACATGAGCATCATCTTAGTAATGCGCTTGCCGCGCGGCTGCGCCACAACCTCAATGCCCGTCTCGGCAGGATGCTCGGGATCGGTCATCTCAAGATGAGCCTGGCCACCCGGGAACAGCATGGCGAAGATCTCGCGGAAGTTCGCGTCGACCTTCTCAAACGTCACCAGAAACGCCTTGCGCATCTTGCGATCAATGGCCACTGTGATTTTGGTGAGCGCCTTGCGCGCGCTCTCCAGATCGGCCAGCTGGTCCTCGATGTAGTCGGCGCGGCGCTTGAGCTGCTCGTACTCCTCCATGGCAACCTGGTTCACGGGGCCCAGATTGTTGATATGACGCACGAGCTGGTTGAGTTCCCGCTCGGCGGCGTCGCGGTCCGTGGGCGCGGGAAGCATGAGCGCTTCCTCGAGCACCGTGGTGCCATCGGCGGTAATGGCCTTAATGGCGGCCTCTACCTGCACCTCAAGCTTGCCGCGCGCCACCTTGAACTCATTTTGCGTCGTGGCGGCAACATCGACCCGCTCTTTGGCGCGGGCGACCTCGGTCTTGGCGTCCTCGATGGTCTTCTTGAGCGAGGCCGAGTCCGCCTCCTCGAGCGACGCCTGGTCGCGCAGGCGCGCAGCCCAATCCGACGCGCGCTCCAGCAGGGCCGAATAGCGCTCGTGCATGGGATCGACGCGAAGGCGCAGCAGCTCGAGCGAGCGCGAGGCCTGACGCGTCCCGCGGATACGACGGTCGATACCCTCCATACGATGCTCAAGATCGGGCACGCGGCCCTTCAGCGAACGCAGGCGCTCGCTCGTCTGAGCCAGGCGTACCTTAGCGTCGGCGAGCTTACCGGCGGCCTCGGAATCGTCACGGCGCACGCGGTCGAGCTCGTCATTGGCCTCGGCAATCTGCAAGCCTAAGTCGCTCGCTTGCGCACGGGCCTCGTCACGCGAACGGGTAAGTTCATCCACGCGCGGGCGTGCGGCACGAACGGCCTCGGCAGCCTGCTCGCGGCGCTTGGAAATACGCACGCGCTCGACTTCGCCATTGTTGGCGCTTTGCTCCAGACGGCCGATCTCGGACAACAGGGAGCGACGCTCGCCCTCAAGACGGGCGATCTCGCCAGCGGCATCGCCCTCGGCGGCACGGGCCTCCTCGACGGCGACGTTGGCCTCAACGACTTGGTCCGAAACATGCTCAAAGATAGCAGCCAGATCGGGCTCCAAGCCCTCGAGCTCACGGATGCGGCGCTTGCGCTCCAAGGCACCCGAAGCCTCGCCGGCATCGAGCCCCACACGCACCAGGCCACCACAGCTCACGCGGGCGCCATCGGGCGTCACGTAGGTCACACCGTCAACGACGGGCGCGGCCAGTGCGGCAGCCAAGTCATCGACAACGTAATAGCCGCCGAGCAGTGCCTCGACGACCGGACCGTAGCCCGCACGCACGGACAGGCGATCGACCAGGCGGGAACCGGCAGCGCCCTTAGCGGCAGCAGAGGCGCTCACACCGCGCACGACCAGCAGCGCCTCGCCCGAGGCCTTCTTCTGGTCCAGAGCGGCACGACCGGCACGCTCAAGCGCGGACGCATCGTCGAACAGCAGCGCATCGATATCGCCGGCGAGCAATTGCTCAACCAGGCCCTCAAGCTCACGCGGGGCCTCGAGCACGTCGCCCAGACGACCCGAGACATCGTCGCCCAGCGCACCCATCAGACGGCTCACCAGCGGCGAGCTGTCAGCCATGCGGGCATCGAGCTTCTTTTGGCTGGCAAGCTCCGAGCGCACCTCGGACAGTTTGTTGCGCGCCTCGCTCTCGCGGGCACGCAGGTCCTTAAGGGCTGCACGGGCGACCTCGGTAGCCTCGCGAGCATCAATCTGGGCTTGACGGGCCTGATCAAGTGCACTGTCGAGCTCCTCAGCGCGGTCGCGACGGCTCTCGAGTGAGGCCGTGACTTCCTCGAGCTGCTCGTCGATCTGCTCCAGGCGTGAGGCGTACATGTTGTCCTCGACCTCGGCGTTGCTCAGCGAGTCCTTCACCTTGGCGAGTTCGAGCGCCGCGTTATCGGCCACACGCTGCACATCGCGTTGCTCACGCGTAAGCTGCGAAATCTGATTGTCGAGCGCCACGCGCCGCTCGTGGAGCTGAGCGGCGGCAGGACCAGCGGCGTCAACGTCCTCCTGGGCCTGCATGTGCGCGCCGGTCACTTCCTCAAGCTGCGCACGCGCGTCCTCGAGCTCCTCTACCACGCGACGACGCTGATGCTCGGAGCTCGAGATCTGGCCGCGCATGTCGGACAGGCGCGACACCATGTTGTGGCCCTTTTCCTCGAGCAGGCGCATATCGGAGTTAATGCGGCCGACCACGTCTTGCATATGGCGGCGCTGCTCGCCCAGATCGCCCACAAACAGGCCCTTTTCCTCGAGCATGACCTGGAGCTTCTCGAGCTCGCGTTCCTTTTCGCCCAAGCGGTACTGCGCAAGCTCCAGCTCGGCGGCACCTTCCTTGGAGCGGCTCTCCAGGTCGTTCCACTGCGACTGCAGCGAACGCAGCTCGTCGACGGCTAGCATCTGCGTAAGCTCGTTCGCGCGCGAGGAAAGCTCTTTGTACTTGCGCGCGCGATCGACCTGACGCTCCAAGGGTCGCAGCTGACGGGCGATTTCCTTATTGATGTCGCGGGCACGCGTCAGGTGCTCGTCCATCGACTTAATCTTTTTGAGCGCACGCTCCTTGCGGCGCTTGTGCTTGGAGATGCCGGCAGCCTCCTCGATGAGGGCACGGCGCTCCTCGGGGCGGCTCTGCAAAATGGCGTCGAGCTTGCCCTGGCTGATGATGGAATGCGTATCCTTACCCAGACCCGAATCGTGCAGGATGTCCTGAATGTCCATCAGGCGGCACGGACTCGAGTTGATGAGGTACTCGCTTTCGCCCGAGCGATACATACGACGGGTGATGGCGACCTCGTCAAAGTCGACGGGCAGCATATGGTCCGAGTTATCGAGCACCAGCGTGACCTCGGCGACACCCACCGGCTTGCGCGCTGACGAGCCCGAGAAGATGACATCCTCCATGGCCTGGCCGCGCAGCTGCTTGGCGCTCTGCTCGCCCAGGACCCACAGAATCGAGTCAGAGATGTTCGATTTTCCCGAGCCGTTGGGACCGACGATGACGGTCAGGCCCGGCTCAAACGTCATATGGGCGCGGTCGGCAAACGACTTGAACCCTTTGAGCGTGAGGGACTTGAGATACACGGTTCCTCGCTTAAACAGGCTTCTTGTTGAGAATCACGCCGTTGGTGGTGTAGCCCATGCGGTCAAGTGCCTCGAGTGCAGCGGCTCCCTCGGCTTCCTTCTTTGAGGAGCCGGAGCCGCGACCCTGGCGAATACCATCGATCAACACCACGGCGGTAAAGGTGGGCGCATGCGCAGGGCCCTCGGAGCCGACCAGCTTGTACGCGGGAGGCTCGTGGCCGTCGGCCTGCACGCACTCCTGCAAAAACGACTTGGGGTTTGCAGGATGCTCGGCACGCTCGGAAGCCAAATGCGGCTTGAGCGTACGGTGGATAAACTCCGCCGCGGCATCCCAGCCGGCGTCCAGATACAGCGCGCCCACGAGCGACTCGTAGACGTTCTCGAGCGCCGAGTGCAGGCCGCGCGCGCCGGTACCGGTCTCGGAGGCACCAAAGATGATGATGTCATCGATACCCAGCTCGTGCGACACCTCGGACAGCGTGGCGCCCGAGACAAGGGACACCTTCAGGCGCGTGAGCTTGCCCTCGTCAAACTCCGGATAGGACACAAACAGGGAGCGTGCGACAACGGCGCCCAAAATGGAATCACCCAAGAACTCAAGGCGCTCGTAGCTTGCCGAGACTGGCTGGCCTTCGACGGCCGAAGGATGCGTAAGGGCCGCGCGCAGCAGCACCTTGTCATTGAACTCGTGGCCCAGAATCTCCTGGGCGCGCGTAAGTCGTTCGGATAAAGCCAAGACCTAAGCCTCCCTGGCGTTTTCGATCGCGTCGACGGCGTCGGCGACAGAGTTGAGCGAGAGCAGGGTCTCGTCATCGATCTCGAGATTGAACTCGTCCTCGATAGCCGTAACCAGTTGCAGGCGCTCGAGCGAGTTGGCATCGAGGTCGTCAAAGGTGGTCTCATCGCTAATTTCGGCAACATCGACGCCCAGAACGTCAGCAGCGACCTCGGCGATCTTGTCGAAGATTTCGGAGCGGTCCATAGCGCTTCCTCTCATAGTGCATGAATACCAAAAGAATGGTACCGCCCGGGCGGTACCAAGACACGGTTCTGATTCTACCCCACGAAGCAGGCCGCGAGGCACATAACAGCGCTCTAACTCGCTCTTACAAAACGATGCCGTCCATGGAGTTGGCAACGTTCTCGACCAGCCCTGCGCGCACGGCTTCGGCCGCCGCGAGCGTACCGTTTTTAACAGCCTCGACCGAGGTGGCGCCATGGCCGATCAGGACCACGCCGCGCAAGCCCAAAAGAATCGCGCCGCCCTTGGCGTCGCCCGAAAGCTTGGCCTTTATCTCGCGCATCTGCTTTTTAATGAGCAGCGCGGCAATCTTGGTGCCAAGCGAAGACATAAAGACGCCCTTGAGTTCCTGCAGCAAGAACTTGGCAGCACCCTCGGTGGCCTTGAGCGCAATATTGCCCGACATGCCGTCGGCGACCACGACGTCAAAATTGCCCGACGTAAGATCGGTGCCCTCGCAGTTGCCCACAAAACCGGGAACAGCGGCCTTCATGGCCGGAAAGCACGACTTGGTGAAGTTGGAGCCCTTTTCGTCCTCGGTGCCGTTGGCAAGCAGACCGACGCGGGGATGCTCAATGCCCAAGACGACGCGCGCATAGGCGCTACCCATCTGGGCAAAACGAACCATGTCGTCGACCTCGACATCGGGGTTGGCGCCCATGTCGCAGAGGACCGTCAGGCCGCCATCGCGGTTGGGCAGTGCATTGGTGAGGCACGGACGGACCGGCTGCTTCTTGCCCTCGGCCTGATACCTAAATGGCGTCACGTAGGCGGTAGCGGCAGCGGTCATGGCGCCGGTGGAGCCGGCAGAAAAGAAGGCATCCGCGTTACCCTTCTTGATAGCGCGGCAGGCAAGCACGATCGAGGACTTGCGCTTGGTCATCACGGCTCGAATGGGATCGTCATCCATGGCGATGACATCGGGCGCCTCCAAGGCCTCAACGCGAGCGTGAGCCGCGGCAAAGGGGTTCACGATCTCTGCGGGACCGACGGCCAAGACCTCGATATCGGGATCCACCGCAAGCGCCGCCTCGATACCGTCGAGGACAACCTGGGGCTTCTCGTCTCCACCCACAACGTCTACACAAACGCGAACGTTACTCATATACATACTCCTTATACAAAAATGGCCGACTCATTGAGCCGGCCATTGTGGTTCCAGTTGGAACGGCATCGCATCCAGAGTATACAGTTACTCGGTAACGATAACCTCGCGGTCCTTGTAGAAACCGCAGCTGGGGCACACGTGGTGCGGGAGCTTGACAGCGCCGCAACGGGGGCACGTGGACTGAGCCGCAGCCGAGATCTTCATGTTGGCGGAACGGCGGGTGTGAGTGCGGATACGACCCTGCTTTTGTTTAGGTACGGGCATAGTGACCTTCCTTATGAACTATCCAGTGTGGCGATTACGCGCAAGTAGCGATACTACCACAGTTTTACTCGTCAAGCTTGAGATTCTTCAATGCTGCAAATGGATTTTCCGTGGCAGCGGCCCATTCGGCCTCTGCTTGAGCGGCGCAATCGCATTGCTCGACGTTGAGATTGATGCCGCAGGTGGGGCATAGGCCGCGACAATCGGGCTTGCACAGGACAACGAACGGCGTGTCCATGACAACCGCGTCGTTGATGGGCTCACCCAGATCGACGATGCGATCCTCGCCCAGTAACTCGTAGCCGTCTTCGTAGGCCTCGGCATCCTCGGGCTCGTTAAAGAGATAGAATTCCTCGATCTCACCGGCGATATCAAACGAAGCGGGCTCCAGGCAACGGTCGCACTCACCGGTTGCATGCGCGCGGACCATGCCCGTAAGCAGAACACCGGTGCCGGCATTGGTAAAGACCACATCGTAATCAATGCCGTTCTGCAGCTGGTACTCCTTCTCGCCCACCGTATAGGTGGCAACATCGACCTTACCGGTCAGCGGATACGAATCTCCAGGAAACTCGAGCTGCTCGGAAAGATCGACGGTAACGCTCGGGAACTCAGCCATTACCACTGACCATTCTGTTGGGCGGCACCCTCGTTGAGCTGCTGACGGCAACGGGTAACGGTGCCGGTCAGGCTCTTGAGGTTCTCCTCCAGGTGCGTAAAGACCTGCTCTGCATAGTCCTCGGCAGCATAACGCGTCTCGCGCTCGTACTGCTGGGCACGATCGCGGATGTCGTCGGCCTGCTGCTGCGCAAGGCGGACGATCTCCTGCTCACCGGCAATGGTGAGGGCCTGCTGCTGAGCGTCGGCGATGATGGAATCGGCCTGGGCGGCGGCGGAAGCCATAAGCTCCTCGCGCTCCTTAAGGATACGGCGGGACTTCTGCCACTCCTCGGGATAGCTCATGCGGATCTCGTCGAGGATGTTGAAGAACACGTCGGCGTCGATGACCTTGAACTGAGCGTTCTTGCCGAAAGGCGGCTTGGCTTCCTCGATCAGCCCTTCGAGCTCATCGACCAAGCTGACGATCCTATCGCCAGGAAAATTCTCGCCCGGCATCCGGTCTCCTTTCATAGGTAACATATCATCGTGCTAGTTTACCACATGCCACCAGGCAATAAGAAACGTCACGAAAAGCGATGTTTGAGCGCTTTGACCACATTGGGCGGAACAAAATTGGAAACGTCGCTACCGAGCGAAGCAATCTGGCGCACCACCGAACTCGAGATGTAGCCGTACTGCGGAGCACTCATGACAAAGATGGACTCCAGCTCGTTATCCAAGCGATAGTTGAGGTCTGCCTGCTGCAGCTCGTACTCAAAGTCGGTCATGGCGCGCAGGCCCTTGACCACGGCCCCCGCCCCCTGCTCGCGAGCGAAGTCGACCAAGAGGCCGGTAAAGGGCAGGACCTCGACGCCATCGATATCACCGAGCGCCTCGCGAGCCAGCGCCACGCGCTCATCCAGCATAAACGTGGTACCCACACCGTTTTTACCCTGCGACTCGGCGACAGCGACGATCACGCTGGGAAAGATGCGGCGGGCGCGGCGGATGACGTCGATATGGCCAAACGTGATGGGATCGAAGGTGCCCGGGACGATCACGCGGTTGATGGTGTCACTCATGGGCGTCCTCCCAAGGCGCTTCCTCGTTATTTTCGTTCTTGTCAGCAAGGTCGTTCTCGTCCTCGGCCACCCAGCGCAGCAAGTCAACCGAGGTTATGCCGTAGCGCTTCTCTCGCACGGTCTCAAAACCGGTCGGGTGAGCGCCCGCGTCGGCGGCAGCGTGCTCAAACAGCGCATAGGCACCCTGTGCCAGCAAGCCTTGCTGAGCTAGGTTTTGCAGCAGCTCCTCGACCGGCTCGGCGCCAAAGGCATAGGGCGGATCGAGCAGGACCAGATCAAAGGGGCCACCCGGCACACGGCCGCGCGAGGCGCTCGCCAACACATCGCCGGTAACGACGCGCCAACGCGAGCGGTCGCCGCACAGCGACTCGATATTCTTGGTGATCAGACGGGCGGCATTGCGATCGATCTCGAACGTGGTGAGCGAGCGGGCGCCACGCGAGAGCATCTCGATTCCCAGGGCACCGGAGCCGCCAAAGGCATCCAGCACGCGGACCTCGTCCAAATCGAAATCGAACGCCGACATGACCATGGATGCACATGCCTCGCGCACGCGATCGGTCGTAGGACGGGTGACATCGCGTCCACGCGGCTCTTCGATCTTGCGGCCGCGCCATTCACCGCCGATGATTCTCATCCTCCGCTGACCTCCTTAAAGATATGTCGATAACGCATGGCGACCGCGTCGCGCAAGGGGCGCGTCGCCACGGAGTCAAGGTTGCAAGCATACCGCAAGAGCTCGACCGCGTCCAAATGGGCCCATTCGATAAGATCCTCGTCGGCGTCCAGGTCCACAAAGCGCAAGGTAATGCCGCCGTGTTGACGATAACCCAGAATCTCGCCCTCGTGGCGCAGACGCAGGTCCATCTGGGCGAGCGTAAAGCCGTCCGAGGTCTTTTCGAGCGACTGGAGGCGGTCTTGTGCCGCCGAGGCGCCGCCATTGCCCTTGGAGTGCGTCATGACCAGGCAGGTGCCCGACACGCTGCCGCGGCCCACGCGACCGCGCAGCTGGTGCAGGGCCGCCAAGCCAAAGCGCTCACCGTTCTCGATGACCATGACGGTGGCGTTGGGCACGTCGACGCCCACCTCGACCACCGTAGTCGAGACGAGCACGTCGATCTCGCCACGCTTAAAGGCATCGATAACCTGGTCCTTCTCCCCCGCTGGCATGCGGCCGTGAAGGCGCTCGATGGCAAGACCCGGCAACGCCAGACGCAGGCGATCGAGCTCGGTCGCCGTATCGTGCAGCGGCACGGGGACCGTCACGCGGCCCTCGTCGTCGCGGGCGATACCGGGCACGTCCTCCAGATCATCGGCCGAGTCACTCGGCTCCACGAGCGGGCAAATCACGTAGGCCTGCTGACCCTTTTCATGCGCCTCGCGGATGGCGCCATAGGCAAGGTCGCAGCTCGACTCGGTAAGCACGCGTGTCGTCACGCCAGCGCCAGGGACGGGCCGATGGCGGATGATGCTCGTGTCCAGATCGCCGTAGACCGAAAGCGCCAGCGTACGTGGGATGGGCGTTGCCGTCATAACGAGCAGATCGGCACCAGGGCCCTTCGCACGCAGGGCGTTGCGTTGGCCGACGCCAAACCGGTGCTGCTCATCGATGACCACGAGCGACAGATGCTTGAACGCCACGTTATCCGAAAGCACCGCGTGGGTGCCAAAGAGGACATCGAGCTCGCCCGATTCCAGCTGGGCATGGATCCGCTCGCGCTCGGCCGCTGGCGTGGCGCCCGTCAGCAGCGCCCAGGTCATGCCAGCCTGCGAGAGCAAGGGGCCGGTCTTATCGGCATATTGACGCGCCAGCACGCCCGTGGGCGCCATAACGCAGGCCTGCGTGCCGCTATCGGCAGCCACAGCCAGCGCGCAGGCGGCAACGGCGGTCTTACCGGTACCGACATCGCCCAGCAGCAGGCGGTTCATCACGCGCCCGCCATCGCACATATCGCGCAGGATATCTTGGAACGCGGCCTCCTGCTCGTCGCTCAGCGAAAATGGCAGGGCTTGCTTGAGCGCGGCCAGGTGCTCGCCCGCGGCGTGGGCGTAGGGCACCACATCGACCAGGCTGCCGTCGTTGCGCAGGCGCAGCGCCAGCTGCAGGTAAAGGCACTCCTCGTAGGCAAGCCGTGCGCGCGCGATATCGCGCTCAGCCATGCTCGAGGGAAAGTGAATTGATCGAAGCGCACGAGCATTGCTCATCAGGCGACGCTTAACGCGCAAGCGTGCGGGAATCGGGTCGAAGGGATTGCCGACGACCTCGAGCGCGCCACTTACGATGCGGCGCATCCATGCCTGGCTCACGCCGTCACTCACATAATGGACCGGCAAAATGGTGCCCGCAGCACGCCCGTCATCGAGCTTTTCAAAGTGCGGCGAGGCCATCTGCTTAAAACCGTAGGCAAACTCGACCTTGCCCATCACGGCCAGGCGGTCGCCCTGCTTAAGCTGCTGGGCAATCCAAGGCTGACGGAAAAAGGCGACCTGCAGCACGCCCGTCTCGTCAACGAGTGAGACCTCGGTCACCTGCATGCGCGGACGCGGCTTCTTTTGAACGATACGGTCGACCGTGGCGATGATGGTGCACACGGTACCGATGGGCGCCATCTCGATGGACCAGGAGCGCGTAAAATCCAGGTATCGATGAGGGATATGCAGAAGGAGGTCCCCCACCGTCCGAATTCCCAGACGGCGAAGGGCCTCCTCACGTTTACCCGAAACATATTTGAGTCGCGCGATATCCTCGTCGAGCGCATTGCTCTGGGCAAAGCGATCCGAGACGCGCGGCACGGAGCAGAGCTCAGACATGGGCAGATGCCTACTCGATCGAGAAGATCACGGGATAGAGCGGCTGCTCGCCACGATGGGCGTCGATCTCCAGGTCGGGCTGAGCCTCCTCGATAGCGTCGACGATCTCCTGGAAGGCTTCATCGGACAGCTCCTCGCCGGCCAGAATCGTCAGCGCGTCGCCCTCCTCTTCCTCCTGCATACGGTTGATACAATCGAGCGTGACCTGTTTCACATCGGAGCCGACCACATCGATGGAACCGGCAATGATACCCATGACGTCACCGGAGTGAATCGGGGAGCCGTCCGAGGCGCTGGAGTCGCGCACGGCGCGGGTGACCTCGCCATCGCGGACCTCGCTGATGGCGTCGACCATAGCGGCGACGGCGTCCTCGAGATCGGAATCGGGCAGGACCGCGAACAGCGCGGAGAAGGCCTGCGGAACGGTCTTGGTGGGAACGACGGCGACCTTCTTGTCGGTGCAGGCAGAGGCGGCGGCCTCGGCAGCCATGCGGATGTTACCGTTGTTGGGCAGGATGATAACCGAGGTCGCGTTGACCTGGTCGACGGCGCCCAGCAGGTCTGCAGTCGAGGGGTTCATGGTCTGACCACCCGACACGATCACGTCGACGCCGAGGGACTTGAGGATGTCGGCCTCGCCCGAACCGGCGGCAACGGCGACAAAGCCCAGCGCCTTGGCGGGCTCGGCAGCCTTCTCCTGGTCCTCATGAATCTTGGCGGTACGGTCGTGGGCCTCCATCTCCATGTTGTGGATAAAGACCTCGTAGATCTGACCGAGCTGCAGCATGTGCTCGAGCACCAGGTTGGGGGTGTTGGAGTGCACGTGGATCTTGTAGTCGGGGTAGGCGCCCACGAGCAACTCACAGTCACCCATGGAGCCCAGGAACTTGAGGCACTCGTCCTCGTCAAAAGGAGCGTCGGCCTTAAAGAGGAACTCGTTGCAGTAGCGGAACTCCGAGCCCTCCCAGTCGTCGTTGGCCTCGATCTCAACACGACCAAGGGCCGCGTCGCGGGCAGAGCCAGCGGAATCAAACGTGGCAGAGAAATCCTCGACAACGGTGCTGCGGCCAAGCGCAGCGGCAACAAAGTTCTCAAGGAAAATAGCAAAGCCGAAGGCGCCGGAGTCGACCACGCCGTTCTCCTTCAGAACGGGCAGCAGGTCGGGCGTGCGGGCGACGGACTGGTAGGCCTCGACGACGATAGCGTCGAGCGCATCCTCGGCCGAGAACTTCTTCTTTTCGCACTCGTCGGCCTTGGTCGAGACATCGCGCAGCACCGTGAGGATCGTGCCCTCGATGGGCTTACGGACGGCCTGGAAGGCGACCTTGACGGCTCGGCGGAACGCATAGGCAATGTTGGCGGACGTAATGGGCTCGTCGGCAGAGACAAGACCCTCGGCCACGCCGCGCAGGATCTGCGAAGTGATGACGCCGGAGTTGCCGCGGGCGCCCATCAGGGAGCCGTGGGTGATGGCGCCGGCAATGGCCTCCATGTCGGCATCGGCGGGAAGGGCAGAAAGCTCCTTGGTCACCGAGGCGAGCGTGAGCGACATGTTGGTGCCGGTGTCGCCGTCGGGCACGGGAAAGACGTTGAGCTTGTTGATCTCCTCGGCCTTGTCGGAAACGGCAGCCGCAGCGATCGGAAAACAGGTGCGAATGGTCTTTGCAATCATGGGTATTTGAATCTCCGTTTTCGGATGCTAGTTCAGACGGCTCTTGAGCGCGTCGATATGGATGCCGATCTTAAGGCTGGCGGGATCGATCTGGGCGATCTCCTGCAGGGTGAAGGCAACGGAGCTCGAAAGATTGTGGCAGACGGACTTCATGTTGACGCCGTTCTCGAGCACGACGTGAAGATCGACCGTAAGGCCGTTCTCGTCGGCGGAGACAAGCACGCCCTTGCGGAGGCGCTGGCCGGCAAGCAGGCGCACGCTCTCGGCGCCCTGGAGCTGCTCAGCCATACCGACGACGCCATAGCACGTCATCGCGGCATAACCGGCAATATCGGCAATAACGTCGTTCGAGACGCTCAGGCTGCCGTTAATGGTCTCAGACACAAGAATCTCCTTATCTGGTGCTCGCGGCACCATGCCGTGGGAGCAATCATTGCAATATTTTACAACGACCGCGCCATGTTGAGGTGGTGGGTCGCGGGATTACATCCTCGACACGAAATGTTGATATGGCAACGTTCGAGTCAAGTGGTCGCGGCATTAAAAAACCCGCCGCATAAGCGACGGGTTTTACAACCTGGCTCCCCGGGTAGGACTCGAACCTACAACAGCGCGGTTAACAGCCGCGTGCTCTACCATTGAGCTACCGAGGAATTTAAAAGCCCAGCGAAATGGGCTGAGAAATTCTGGCTCCCCGGGTAGGACTCGAACCTACAACAGCGCGGTTAACAGCCGCGTGCTCTACCATTGAGCTACCGAGGAATAGGTGCGTGCTCTCAAGCAACGAAGTTTATTATACGGACGAATCAGCTTAGGGCAAGAACTTTTTTGAGAATTTTTCCGACCTAGTCATTGGGGACGTTCTTGAATGACTAGACAAGGAGTGTCCCAAAGTGCCGGCAGAAAAGGAACGTCCCTAAGTACCGACCAAAGCTACTCATTTAAGTCTGTCCCCAATAACCACCCCCAAACTGTCGCACAGCTGACAGCCATAGCAACGCCGCAGATAGAGGACGGACAGACACTATGACCCAATCCGAGGGCACTAAAAAGATAGGAGCCCCCGCTCGT
>CAJMPZ010000038.1 GCA_905215445.1 uncultured bacterium
GCGGCATGACCAGAAGGTCAATGCCGCCTCGTTTCAAGGCACCTTGCTCGCTCTGACGGGCTTTCGCTGTCGTTGCCAAAAGAATGATCCCTTGGGGACGGAGGAAAACGGATCAGTTTGGGCGGTGCTGGCGCCAAGGTTTAAGACCGACGTTGTCCCTTGTTGCTTCCCTACCAGACGGTGAACTGGGCGTTTTCTGTGTTCCAATGGACATCGCGAACGTAGTCGCGCACGCCCGTCGCATCTCGTGCTTCGAACAACTCAAGAATATGGGCATGTTCGTTGTTGGCTTTATTGAGCAGTTTGCACGCCGTCTCCTGGTCGACAGTCTCGTAATCGCGCTTGATAAAGCAGCGCTCGAGCTGCGAGATCATATCGCGCAGACGGTCGTTGCCGCAGCGGTTGAAGTACGTCAGATGAAAGTCTCGCTGAATGTCGTCGTACTTTCGGATGAGACCGCCTTGGATCGCGAGGTCCATAGAGCCGACGAGAAATTTCAGCTGCGTAATGTCATCGTCGGTTAGGTTCGGACAGGAGAGATATGCGGCCTGCCCGTCGAGCGGTCCCATAATCTCAAAGACTTCAACGGCGTTTTGCTGATCGAACCCACGGACGCGGAATCCGCGGCGGGGGAGATTGTCCAGGTAGCCATCGCTTGCCAGCTGGATGAGCGCTTCGCGGACCGGCGTGCGCGACACGCCCATGGCATCGCAGATCGCCTGCTCGCTCAGCCGGTCGCCGGCGGACAACTCGCCGGCGTCAATACGGCTCGAAATATAGTCGTATACGTGGTCCTTCAGGGGCCTTCTGAGCGTTTCCATGAGCTTATGTTCCTTAACTGTATATTTCTAAAAATAAATACGTTTCGCTTGAATAGCTCAATTGAATTATAGAACGACCAGCTAAATCGTGCTACTTTGCGCCGATACGTAAGAATACGCTTACCGATGAATATCTACCGTTCAGTATTGTATACAATATACAAAACAGGAAAACCGCACTAAGATAAAGCCATCGAAAGGAAGGCGGGCGCGAAGAAGTCCCGCTCTCTGCTAAGAGATCCAAGGAGGATCATCATGACCAAGTTCAGCCACGTCATCATCCGCCGCCCCGGCAAGTCCCTGAGCAATGGCATCACGAGTGCCCCCGAGCTTGGCCAGCCCATCTACGAGCGCGCCATCGAGGAGCACTACGATTACGAGCATGCGCTCGAGCAGTGCGGCGTGGATGTCTCGGTGCTGCCGGCACTCGAGCAGTATCCTGACAGCTGCTTCGTCGAAGATCCGGCCGTTATCACTCGCTGCGGCGCCATCATTACCAACCCCGGCGCCGATAGCCGCAACGGCGAGAAGGACGAGATCGAGCCGGCCGTCCGTCGCTTCTTTGACGACGAGCATGTCAAGCACATCGTTTCTCCGGGCACGCTCGACGGCGGCGACGTCATGATGGTCGGCGACCATTTCTACGTCGGTCGCTCCGCTCGCACCAACGAAGAGGGCATCCGCCAGTTCTGCGAGATTCTCGAGGGCTGGGGCCTCGAGGGTTCCGAGGTTCCGCTGGAGGAGGTCCTGCACCTCAAGACGGGCGTCAACTACATCGAGGACAACAACATGCTCGTCTCCGGTGAGTTTATCGATAAACCCGACTTTGCCCAGTACAACAAGATCGTCGTGCCCGAGGACGAGGCTTACGGCGCCAACTGCATCTGGGTCAACGGTACGGTCATCGTCGCCGAGGGCTATCCGACCGTGCTCAAGGCCGTGCAGGATCTGGGCTACAAGACGCTCGTCGTCGATACCTCCGAGTATCGCAAGGTCGACGGCGGCCTTTCTTGCCTGTCGCTGCGCTTCTAACGCGATAGCTGTAACAGTCTGATGATCGCTTGACCGATGGCCCGGCACCCGATTCGGGACGTCCGGGTCATCTTTCGTTCGATCACATGATGAAGGGGGTGCACATACAATGGCCTCTAAAGCTCAAAACGACGAGATTATCGACCCTAATGGCCTCGATCTCTTTCGTCTGACCATGATGGTCATTACCGCCAGTATTTGTGGCGGCATCTTCTCGCTTGCCGGCGATATGGCAGCGGGCGGGGCAAATACCGGTGCAGTTATCGTCTCGTGGGGAATTTGCTTTATTGGCGTCTTTGCGCTGATGATGGTGTTCAACGGTTTGTCTCAGGCCCGTCCCGACCTGACCGGCGGCATCTATGCATACGCTGCGGCCGGTTTTGGCGATTACATTGGATTCAACTCCGCCTGGGGCTACTGGATCAGCGCATGTCTTTCCAACGTGAGCTTTGCGCTCTTGCTGTTTAGCGCGCTGGGCTATTTCTTCCCTGCGTTTGGCGCGGGCAACAACTTGCTTTCCATCGTCTGCGCCAGTGTGTTTTTGTGGTTCCTTACCGCCCTTGTGCTTCGTGGCGTTAAGGAGGCTGCGGGCATTAACACGATCGTTACGTTGGCGAAGCTGGTGCCGCTGGGACTCTTTGTGCTGAGCATCGTGCTCCTGGGCAAGTTCAACGTCGATATCTTTATGGACAACTTCTGGGGAGAGCCGGCTGGTCCTGGCTTTGGCGAGCAGGTTGTCTCGACCATGATCGCCCTTGTCTGGGTCTTCACGGGCATCGAGGGCGCTGTCGTTATCTCGGGCCGTGCAAAGTACGTGCGTGACGTCGGCCGCTCGACGGCACTTGGATTCGCGGCTGTGTTCACGCTGTATCTGATCATCTCGATGCTGTCACTCGGCATTATGCCGCGCGAGGAGATGGCACAGCTCGCAACGCCCTCCATGGCGGGAATTCTCGAGTGCGCAATCGGTCCTGTTGGCGCTGCCATCGTAAACCTTGGCGTTATTCTCTCGCTGGTCGGCGCGATGCTGGGCTATGTCATCATTGCGTCCGAGACGCCGTTCGAGGCAGCACGCCAGGGATCCTTCCCTCTGGCGTTTGCCAAGACGAACAAGCACGACGCCCCGGTGGTAACGGTTCTCGTGAGCTCCGGCATTACGCAACTCTTCTTGATCGTGTCGTATGTGGCGGCGAGCACGTACCAGTTCTTCTACAGCTGCGCAGTTAATACGATCCTAGTTCCGTACGTGTGCTCGGCAGCTTATTACATGGTGATTGGCTGGAAGAACGAGCATCTGGACGGGCCGCATGCGCCAAGCGTCGGCAAGGCGCGCTTCTTCGGTACGCTCGGCTTCATCTACACATTGTTCCTGGTGTGGTCGACGGGTCTTCAGGGCGTTATGATCACGACGATTCTTTTTGCTCCGGCCATTCCCGTTTATATGCTGGGCGAGCGAGGCCGCGGTAAGCCGGTACTTCCGCATCTGCACGACAAGCTGATCGCAGCGGTGGTCATTGTCGTGGCAATCATTTCGCTGTATCTGCACTTTGCCGGCATTGCGCCGATTGTCTAAGGCTATGGCGAGTTTCATTGCTAGGTAAGCCGGCGGGCATCGCGTATCGGTGCTACTTGGCATTCCATAGCTGATGTGGGTCTCTATAACGTGCCTATGTGAGCGCCCACCAAGCCCGCGCAGGTGACATTTGTTGCCAGCGCGGGCCTTTGCTGTTGCGGCGAAATGCTGCCGGCAGCTGGGGACGTTCCTGTTGTGCCGGCGCCTTGGGACACTCCTTGGTTGTTTTGCATGCGACGAAGGGAATGGATCATTTTGTCGAGGGGGCGGGCGGCTTTCGGTCCTCGGGGAAACCACGGCCCGGAATCCCCCTTGCACCAATCTGTCGATTGAACATCGGTGTGTGTTCGCGCTATCATGCGTGGTTAAATGGTTAGCCATGGCAAACGGTTAGCCAAGATAAACAAAATGCAACGCCCTGTGGGCGCCGGGGGAGGAACGCGGACGTGAGACTCGATACACTCGAGATTGGAAAGGACGCCGTTGTCGCATCGGTGGCATCGGACGACCAGGCACTCCGACAGCATATTTTGGACATGGGCCTAACGCCGGGCACCGAAGTCACCATGATGAAGTACGCCCCCATGGGCGACCCGCTCGAGATTCGCCTGCGTGGCTATGAGTTGACGCTGCGCAAGGACGATGCCGCTCGCATCGAGCTCGCGGGCATTCACGACACCGATACGGGTCCGCGCGCTAACGCCGCAATCGGCACGACGGAGCATCCGGCCCTGGGCGAGGGGACGTATTCGCCCCGCGCGGCAAAGACGGCCGTGCCCGAGGGCGCACCGCTGCATTTTGCCCTCGCCGGCAATCAAAACTGCGGCAAGACCACGCTGTTCAACCAGCTGACGGGCTCCAACCAGCATGTCGGTAACTTTCCTGGCGTGACGGTCGACCGCAAAGATGGCGCCATCCGCAACCACCCCGAGGCGAGCGTCACTGATCTGCCCGGCATTTACTCTCTGTCGCCGTACACGGGCGAGGAGATCGTAAGCCGCCAGTTTATCCTGGATGAGCACCCCGACGCCATCATCGATATCATCGACGCCACCAACATCGAGCGTAACCTGTACCTGACGCTGCAGCTTATGGAGCTCGATCGACCCATGGTCATCGCGCTCAACATGATGGACGAGGTGACGGCCAACGGCGGCGCCGTGGACGTCAACCTGCTCGAGAGCCTGCTGGGCGTGCCTGTTGTTCCCATTAGTGCTGCCCGCAACGAGGGTATTGGCGAGTTGGTGGATCATGCCTTGCACGTGGCGCGGTTCCGCGAGCGTCCCGGTCGCCTGGACTTCTGCGCGCCCGATGGTCCGGACGGCGGTGCGCTGCATCGCTGCATTCACGGCATCGCCAACCTTATCGAGGACCATGCCGCGACGGCGCACATTCCCGTGCGTTTTGCGGCGACCAAGCTGGTTGAGGGCGACGAGCTGGTGACCGAGGCGCTTCACCTGGACCGCAACGAGCTCGACGCCATCGAGCACATCATTAGCCAAATGGAGGGCGAGGCCGGCACCGACCGTCTATCTGCGCTGGCTGACATGCGCTTCGGCTTTATCGGCGACGTGTGCGGGCGTTGCGTCGTCAAGCCGCACGAGAGCCGCGAGCACGTACGCTCCGTCAAGATTGACCGCATCCTGACGGGTCGCTACACGGCCATCCCGGCGTTTCTGGTGATCATGGGTCTCGTCTTTTGGCTGACGTTTGGCGTGATCGGCGCAGCGTTGCAGGGACTTATGGAGGACGGCATCGCTGCCATCATCGCCTCGGCCGATGCGGGCCTCAAGGCGTTCGGCACCAACGACGTGGTGCGTTCGCTGGCTGTCGACGGCGTGCTTACGGGCGTGGGCAGCGTGCTGACCTTCCTACCGATTATCGTCGTGCTCTTCTTGTTCCTCTCCATTTTGGAAGACTCCGGATACATGGCGCGCGTGGCCTTTGTCATGGATAAGGTGCTGCGTCGCTTTGGCCTGTCGGGCCGCAGCTTTGTGCCTATGCTCGTCGGTTTTGGCTGTACCGTGCCGGCTATTATGTCGACCCGTACGCTCCCATCCGAGCATGACCGCAAGATGACGGTCATGCTCACGCCGTTCATGAGCTGTTCGGCCAAGTTGCCGGTCTACGGCCTGCTGTGCGGGGCGTTTTTCCCGCAGGCGACGGTTCCCGCCATGGTCTCGCTCTATTTGATTGGCATTGCGGTCGGTTGCATCGCGGCTTTGGTGCTCAACCGCACGGCATTTAAGGGCGACCCGGTGCCGTTTATTATGGAGCTTCCCAATTACCGCCTGCCGAGCGTCAAGACGACGGTGATGCTGGCGTGGGATAAGGCCAAGGACTTTATTACCAAGGCTTTTACCATTATCTTTGCCGCTACCGTGGTCATCTGGTTCCTTCAGACGTTCGACATTCGCTTTAACGTGGTCGCCGACCAGTCGCAGAGTCTGCTTGCCGGTCTGGGTAGCATTATCGCGCCGCTGCTGGCACCGCTCGGCTTTGGCGATTGGCGTGCATCCACGGCGCTCGTCACCGGACTTATCGCCAAGGAGAGTGTCATCTCGACACTCACGGTGCTTTTAGGCGCAACGTCGCCCGCGGTGCTGTCGACCATGTTTTCGCCGTTTACCGCCTACGTGTTCCTGGTCTTTACGCTGCTGTACCCGCCGTGCGTGGCGTCCATCGGCGCCGTCAAGAGCGAGTTGGGCGCGCGCTATGCCGTGGCCGTGTTCGCGTTTCAGGTGACGGTCGCCTGGATCGTGGCGTTTGTCGTGCATTCGGCGGGCTTATTGCTGGGGTTGGCTTAGTTTTGCATTGACGGCGCAACCTCTATGTATCGAATTGTTTTCGGCCCCGCATCTGTTGCTGACGGATGCGGGGCCGTTGCTATATAATCGCCTCCGCTCAAAATGATTGGAGACGTTATATATGAGTCAGGCAAGGCAAGACGGTATCACGCTCAGGCAGTGGCTCCCGCTCGTCGGGCTCACCTGCTGTGCGTTCGTGTTCAACACGTCGGAGTTTATGCCCATCGGCCTTTTGACTGATATCGCCGCGTCGTTCTCGCTCACCGAGGCCCAGGCGGGCATCATGATCTCGGTCTATGCCTGGGGCGTCATGCTGCTGTCGCTGCCGCTCATGGTGTTCGCCTCGCGCTTTGAGTTCAAGCGGATGCTGCTGGGCGTGCTGGCCGTGTTCTCGCTCGGTCAGTTCCTGTCCGCTGTGGCGCCGACCTATCCCATCCTGGTCTGCGCGCGCCTGGTGGTCGCTTGCGCACATGCCGTGTTCTGGTCGGTCGCCTCGATTATGGCCTCGCGTCTGGTTGACACGCGCCACGGCGCGCTCGCCATCAGCATGATCGCTACGGGCTCGTCCATCGCGCAGATCTTTGGCCTGCCTCTCGGTCGCGCCATTGGCTTGGCCGTGGGCTGGCGCATGACGTTTGCCGTGGTCGGAGCGCTGTCTGCTGTCGCGGTCGTCTACCAGGCCACGGTGTTTCCTGTCATGCCAGCGGGCGAGCGTTTTACGCTCAAGCAGCTGCCCGAGCTGCTCAAGAACCCGTTCCTCATCGCACTCTATGTGGTCACGGTGTTCATGGCGACCGGCTATTACGCGGGCTATAGCTATATCGAGCCTTTCCTGGCTCAGGTCGCGCATGTCGACGCAAGCGCCATCACTATGACGCTGACGGCGTTCGGCTGCTCTGGTCTGCTCGGAAGCTGGCTGTTTGGCCGCCTGTTCGATGGGCATCGCTTCCCGTTCCTTGCAATTACGCTCTCCGGCGTGCCGGCGGCCCTGCTGCTCATGGGTCCGGCCGCATCGTCGCTCGCGGCAGTGCTTGCCGTCTGCGCGCTGTGGGGCTGCTGCGCCACGGCCTTTAATGTGGCGTTTCAAGCCGAGCTCATCAAGTACACGCCCGCGGATTCGTCGGCTGTCGCCATGTCGATCTTCTCGGGCCTGTTCAATCTCGGTATTGGCACGGGCACCGCGATCGGCGGCGCCGTGGTTTCGGGTCCCGGTATCGCTTGGATCGGCTTTGCGGGCGGGGCGATCGCCGTCGTGGGCGTCATCCTCGCCATTACGGTGCTGTTCCCGGCCATACGCCGCGCCAAGCCCGTCGCCTAATCACGTCCCCTCATCAGTTGCGGTGGAATAGTTCTTGTTTAAGGCCTCTGAAGACCCAAGCAGGAACTATTCTACCGCAACTTATTTTGGGGAAGAGGATACAAGCTGGGCATACAATGGGTGGCGTTGCGTGAAGGATTTCTGGGAGGCTGTTATGTGGGCATACGAGACGACGTTCTATCAGATCTATCCGCTGGGCTTTTGCGGAGCTCCGCACGAGAATGCCGCGCCCGTTGCCGAGGACGAGCTCGCCCAGGTTGCCAACGCCGCGCCCAATCCCGACGCTCCCATCATGAAGATCGCCCAATGGGCCGACTACCTGCAGGAACTCGGCGTTGGCGCCGTGCTCATCAACCCGCCGCTCGAGTCCGATAGCCACGGCTACGACACGCGCAGCCTGCGCCATATTGACCGCCGCCTGGGTAGGGATGCCGACTTTGCCGCCGTGTGTGAGACGCTGCATGCCCACGGCATCCGTGTGGTGCTCGATGCCGTCTTCAACCACGTCGGTCGCGGCTTTTGGGCCTTCCGTGATGTGCAGGAGCGCAAGTGGGATTCGCCGTACAAGGACTGGTTCCACATCAGCTTCGACGGTGACTCGTGCTACGGCGACGGCTTTTGGTACGAGGGCTGGGAGGGCCATTTTGAGCTTGTGAAGCTCAACCTGCAAAACCCCGCTGTGGTTGATTACCTGCTTGAGTCCGTGCGTCACTGGGCCGAGGTCTTTGGCATCGACGGCCTGCGCCTGGACGTCGCCTATATGCTCGACCGCGACTTCATGCGCTGCCTGCACGCCTTTACCCGTGAGCTCAAGTCCGACTTTGTGCTGATTGGTGAGACGCTCCACGGCGACTACAACCAGATCGTCAACGACGAGATGCTCGACTCCTGCACCAACTACGAGTGCTACAAGGGCCTGTACTCCAGCTTTAACTCGGTCAACATGTTCGAGATCGCCCACTCGTTGCACCGTCAGTTTGGCGGCGACCCGTGGTGCATCTACCGCGGCAAACACCTGCTGTCTTTTGTCGACAACCACGATGTGCCGCGCCTGGCAAGCATCCTGACGGACAAGTCCTGCCTGCGCCCCGCTTATGGCATGCTCTTTGGCATGCCGGGCATCCCGTGCGTCTACTATGGTAGCGAGTGGGGAATTCCTGGCGAAAAGGGCGGCCCCGATGGCGACTGGGCGCTGCGACCTGCGCTCGATGAGCCTGCGCCCAACGAGCTGACGGCCTTCATCAAGCAGCTCACGCACCTGCGCTCGACAGACAGCGCGGCGGCCCGCGCCCTCAACTACGGTGCCTATCGCAACGTGGTGATCCAGAACAAGCAGCTGCTGTTCGAGCGCGCCTGTGACGGCGCGACGGTGCTCGTGGCGGTGAACGCCGTGGGCGAGCCTTACACCTTTGGCGCCGGCGAGCTCAACGGCTCCTTTGTCGATCTGCTTGCCGACGACGCGCTCGCGGTCGAGCTGACGGGCACCCTCGAGCTTGCGCCCTACGAGGTGCGCTATCTGTTGAGGGCCTAGATCATGGCGGCGTCCGACGAGGGCTATCAACATATTGAGCATGGGTTTGAGCCCGTGTTCGACCAGCACTCGCGCGTTTTGGTGCTCGGGTCGTTTCCCTCGGTGCTTTCGCGCGCCAATGCCTTCTACTATGGCAATCCGCAGAATCGCTTTTGGCGCGTGATGGCCGCGTGCCTCGGTGTGCCTGTGCCGCCCAACGAGGGCGATCCTTTGGCAAGCGGTGAGCACGCGGCGCTCGATGCCTCCATTGCCGTCAAGCGATCTATGCTGCTTTACGGCGGCGTAGCCCTATGGGATGTGATTGAGAGCTGCGACATTAAGGGCTCGAGTGACGCGAGCATTCGCAACGTTGTGCCGGCACATATCGAGTGCATTACCGGCGCAGCCCCCATTGAGCAGGTGATATGCAACGGTGGCACAGCTGGTCGGCTCTACAGGCGCTATCTACAAGAACGCACCGGGCTGCCCGCCATCGTTCTGCCGTCGACAAGTCCCGCCAATGCGGCATGGCGCCTGGAACGCCTTGTCGAGCGCTGGCGCGATGCCGTTGATTGGGGCGCTCTGTAATTTAGATATCTGATTGGGCGCGGGTGCCGAGGCGTTTGATGATGACGCGCCAGATTGGTGCGGGCACGGCGGGCCTGGCACGCACCATGCCGTCGGCATCGACACTACCGGCATTGCCACCGCCAAGCAGCTGCGCATGCTCGATGGAGCAGCCCATGCGCACAGCGCCTACAAGCTTATCCATCGCTTCCGAAAATGGTCGGCGCAAGACGCCCATGCGTGGGGAATGGTGAAGCGCTGCGATGCCGCTGCCGGCACAGATGACAACGCCGTCGCACCATGGCAGGTCACGTAGAATGCATGCCCGGTGCAAGCGGTCGAGGACTTCGTCCGCCTGCTTGTTGTTTTTTGACAGGGCCTGGACGACGACATAGATGCGTGTCTCTGTATTCCCAAGGCGATCGAGTATCTGCTCGACAGCAATCATAGCCTCATCATCAAATGCATCGTCAACAGCGAGCACCATGCCATCGACTGCACCGGCATCATTTGCCTTCAAGTTGACTGGGCGGGGGAGTACGGTGCCAGAAAGCTGGGCATAGGCGGCGATGGCATCCTGGAGGTCCCAGAGCAAAAACTCAAGATCGGCGCTCTCGGGAATACTGACAAACGCGATGTTATACAGCGTTTTTGGTATATCGCCGTGTGCGGTCGTCTCCATGCCGCCTCCTTTCCGGTTGGTTTCCGTTTAGGTTACACCGTCTGGCGGCGTCTCGCCGCGCTATCCTAGTGCAACCCTTACGAAAGGAACGCCATGCGTCTGCCCATGAATACCTCGCTTGCCACGCTCAAGCCCTCCGGCATCCGTCGGATCAATGCGCTCGCCGCCCAGCATCCGGGGTGCATCGCGCTTGCGCTTGGCGAGCCTGATTTTCCCACGCCCGATGTGATTAGCGCCGAGGTGACCGCCGCGCTGGGCCGCGGCGACACGCACTATCCGCCCAACAACGGTCGCCCCGCCCTGCGCGAGGCGCTGTCTGCCTACATGGGGGACGCGGGCCTTACGTTTTCGGCCGACGAGGTCATCCTGACCGACGGAGCGACCGAGGCCCTGTCGGCAACATTTATGGCTATGCTCAACCCCGGCGACGAGGTCATTATCCCAACGCCGGCCTTTGGCCTGTACGAGAGCATCGTCGTGGCCAATCATGCCAAAGCGGTCTTTTTGGATACAGAGCCTGCACAATTCCAGATTGACGAAGACGCACTTCGTGATTGCGTGACACCGGCGACTAAGGCCATCGTCATCTGCTCGCCCAACAATCCCACGGGTTGCATCCTCGACGCGGCGTCGCTCGACGCCGTGGCGCGCGTGACAGACCAGACGGGCATCTACGTAATCTGCGACGACGTATATAACCGCCTGGTCTACGTGGACGGCTACGAGCGATTTGCCCAGCGTCACCCGGAGCTTCGCGATCAGACGGTAGTTATCGAGAGCTTCTCCAAGCCCTGGGCCATGACCGGCTGGCGCTTAGGTTGGCTCGCAGCCGCAGCCCCCGTCATCGCCGAGATCGCAAAAGCTCACCAATACCTAGTATCGAGCGCCGTCTCCTTCGAGATGGACGCCGCAGCCCGAGCCCTGACCGTCGACCCAGCCCCCATGCTCAAAGTCTACCGAGCCCGCCGCGAACGCGTACTCGCAGCCTTAGACGCCATGGGCCTCGACGTAGTAGAGCCCGCAGGAGCCTTCTACACTTTCCCGAGCATCAAACAGTATGGCCTAACCAGCAAAGACTTCTGTATCAAAGCCATCAAAGAAGCAAACGTAGCCCTAGTCCCAGGCGACTGTTTCGGCACCGAAGGCCACATCCGCCTCAGCTACTGCGTCTCCGACAAAGATCTGGACGAAGGCCTAAATCGCCTGTCCACCTTCATTTCAACCCTGTAGCCATCAGGGACGCAACACATCAGCCCACCGACCCAAGCATTATGAGTGGGGCGCGCCGGCCAACGGAAAACCGGGCTGCCCCATAGTTGACGCAGGTCGCGCCGCCGAAGGCCAGGCGCAAGCTTTTCGTAGATTCCGCACGAGCCGAAGAGCACTTAATGTGCTCTTCGTGCGAGCCCAGGACCTGACCGAGCGAAAAGCTTGCGCCTGGCCTTCGGCGGCGCGACCGAGATGGTGGAATTGTGTGCAGCCAGGGTTGCCGTTGACCGACGCCGGGGTCCCCGCCATAATACTTTCGGTTCACGCACGAATCCGCTGCCAGAGACAGCCGGTGCAAACGGGCATCGCCCGCGAGCTTAATGGGATATCCCGCCAGCCGAGGTGGTCGAGTAGATATGTCTTCTCGCCCCCGTCGCTCATGCAGCGCGGGGGCTTTCTTTTTGGACATGCCCCCGTCACGTCCTTGTGGCGGACCGTGCCCGGAAAGAATTCGAGGAGGTGTAATTCATGCCCCAGCAGTACAAAATCGACAAGGTTGCAGAGATCGAGTCCCGTATCGCCGAGAACGCCGGTCTGTTCGTCGTCAACTACAACGGTCTGACGGTTAAGCAGGCTCAGGAGCTGCGTCATCAGCTTCGCGAGTGCGGCGCCGAGATGAAGGTCTACAAGAACAACCTGGTCAAGATCGCTCTCAAGAACCAGGAGCAGCCCGAGCTCGACGAGATCCTCGCCGGCCCCGTCGCTTATGTGTTCTACGAGTCCGAGCCGGTCGAGGCCGCTAAGGCCCTTAAGGACTTCTCTGCTAAGTCCAAGGGCGTCCTTGAGATCAAGGGCGGTATCTCCGACGGCAAGGCCGTTTCCGCTGATGATGTTAAGGCTATCGCCGAGCTGCCCACCAAGGATCAGCTTCTCGGCCAGATCGCCGGTCTCATCTCCGGTTTCGCTCGCGACATCGCTGTCTGCGTCAACGGCGTTTCCTCTGGTCTCGCTCGTTCGATCCAGCAGGTCTCCGAGCAGAAGGCAGCCTAGTCGCTGCTTTCACCCGCGGCGGCAACGTCGCACCCCTGGCGCATTCGCGCCGTGTTTTAACTGATCTCCGTGCACAGACACGGAAACCGAAAGGACTTAGAAATGGCTAAGCTTACCACCGATGAGATCATCGATGCTCTTAAGGAAATGACCCTTCTCGAGGCTTCCGAGCTCGTTAAGGCTATCGAGGACACCTTCGGCGTTTCCGCCGCTGCTCCTGCCGCTGTTGTCGCCGCTCCCGCTGCTGGCGCTGCTGAGGCCGAGGAGAAGACCGAGTTTGACGTCGTGCTCGAGGGCTTCGGCGACAACAAGATCCAGGTCATCAAGGCCGTCCGTGAGCTCACCAACCTTGGCCTGAAGGAGGCCAAGGAGGTCGTCGAGGGCGCTCCCAAGGCTGTTCTCGAGGGTGCCAAGAAGGAGGACGCCGAGGCTGCCAAGGAGAAGCTCGAGGCTGCTGGCGCTGCTGTCACCCTCAAGTAATCAGGCTTTCTCGCCAGATTTCTTTGCAGACGGGGTTCGCATTGCGAGCCCCGTCTTTTTTGTTTTGGCCTCTCATTCCCATTGCTCGGCACGCAGAACACCGTTGTCTTCGCCGTGCCAATCCCGTTACCGCTGGGGCGTAAAATTGCACCATTCGAGCAATAATTTGCGTTGACCTGCTGAAGAATTGCGTTTGCCTTACGGTGACGTATGTCTCCGGCGGTAAGATACTTCGGTATCGCAATTTGGTCTGCGGCCGCCGTGCCGCACGCACAGGGCGCATCCTGCGCCTGCGAAAGGATCCTTGAATAACATGAAGGCAATCATCCCCGCCGCCGGTCTTGGCACGCGTTTTCTGCCTGGCACCAAGTGCACGCCCAAAGAGATGCTGCCGGTGCTCGACAAGCCGGTCATCCAGTACGTCGTTGAGGAGGCGCTCGACCCCGAGGAGGTCGATGATGCCATTATCGTCACCTCTCCCGGCAAGCCCGAGTTGCTGAGCTACTTCCAGCCCGATCGTTCGCTCGAGAACCTGCTGCGCGAGCGCGGCAAGGATGCTTATGCCGACGCCGTCGCCCATGCGGGCGGTATGCCGGTCGACTTCCGTTATCAGTACGAGCCCAAGGGCCTCGGTCACGCCATTCGCTCTGCCGCTGACGCTGTGGCGGGGGAGAACTTCCTGGTTCTTCTGGGCGACTACGTTGTGCCCAACCGCGACATCTGCGATAAGATGCTCGCCGTTTCCAAGGAGCACGGTGGCGCTTCGGTTATCGCCGTTGCCGCGTGCGCTCCCGAGGAGGTCAGCCGCTACGGCGTTATCGCCGGCGATCGCGTGGGCTCTCTCGAGGGCTTCGAGAATGCCGCCGACGACGAGCCCGGTGCCGTTTGGCGCATCGGCGGCCTGGTCGAGAAGCCCGCTCCCGAGGCGGCTCCGTCCAACCTGTACATCGTTGGTCGCTACCTGCTGAGCCCGCTGGTCATGGACCTGCTGGCCGATCAGCAGGCCGGTAAGGGCGGCGAGATCCAGCTGACCGACGCCATGGCACGTTCGCTCGACCGCGAGGCCATGTATGCAGTCGTCATCGACCCGCTGTCGGGCTACGACACCGGCACTCCCTCTGGCTGGATGGCCACCAACGCCCTCATGGCTGCAAGCGACCCCCGCTTTGCCAGCGCCTTCTGGGACGCCATCGACGAGCGCGGCGGATTGATGCGTAAGTAAGCCTTCGGGCATCGACATTTACGGGCGCGGACTTCGGTTCGCGCCCGTTTTTTATAAGAGCTGCGATTGCTGGCTCCCTGTTCACAGAAAATATATGAACAGATGTTCGATACACATACATCTACCTGCGTGTTTTCCGTCGAAAAACTTTGCTACTCCAAAAACTCAATCGCGTCAAGGCTTTTCTTGCCCAACGGTCGGTACCTGATAAACTATTAGGTTGCGATAACTGGCGAAGCTATGCCTCGCCAACCCACCGAGCATTTCCGTGAAGGAGGAAAAACCTGGTGACCTACGCATACACTGCCACTGAGCGCAAGCGCGTCAGCTTCGGGAAAATCCCGGAGGCCATGGAGCTCCCCAACCTTATCTCTGTTCAAAGGGAATCCTTTGAGCGTTTTAAGGACGAGGGTCTTCGTGAGGCGTTCAAGGAATCCAGCCCCATCCAGAGCCAGAACCATGTTCTCGAGGTTACCTTCGGCGAGCATCAGTTCGGCGACCCCGCGCACACCGTCGAGGAGTGCCGCGAGAAGGACATGACCTATCAGGCCCCGCTTCTGACCGACGTTCGTCTCACCAACAAGGAGACCGGCGAGATCAAGGAGCAGCTCGTCTTTATGGGCGACTTCCCCATGATGACCGATCAGGGCACCTTCATCATCAACGGTACCGAGCGTATCGTCGTCTCGCAGCTCGTCCGCTCCCCGGGCGTGTACTACAGCTCCGAGATGGATTCGGGCAAGCAGATCTACAAGGCCCAGATCATCCCGTCCCGCGGTGCCTGGCTCGAGTTTGAGGTCGACAAGCGCGACCAGCTCATGGTCTCCATCGACCGTAAGCGCAAGCAGAGCGCCACGATGTTCCTGCGCGCCCTTGGCATCGCCGTCACCAACGACGACATCATCGAGCTGCTCGGCAACTCCGATGTGATCAAGCGCACCCTGGAGCGCGACACCGCCCTTACCCGCGAGGACGCCCTCATCGAGATCTACCGTCGCCTGCGCCCGGGCGAGCCTCCCACCGTGGACGCTTCCCGCAGCCTGCTCGAGGGCCTGCTCTTTAACCCGCAGCGCTACGATCTGGCCCGCGTCGGTCGTTACAAGGTCAACAAGAAACTCAACCTCACCACCGAAGAAGAGGTCACGGTGCTCACCGACGAGGATATCGTCGCGACGCTGCGCTACCTCCTGTCCCTCGCTGCCGGCGAGCAGGGCTTCAAGGTCGACGACATCGACCACTTCGGCAACCGCCGCATCCGCACCGTCGGCGAGCTCGTCGCCAACCAGTTCCGTATCGGCATGAGCCGTATGGAGCGCGTCGTCCGTGAGCGCATGAGCTCCCAGGACATCGACGAGATCACCCCGCAGTCGCTCATCAACATCCGCCCGATCGTGGCCTCCATCAAGGAGTTCTTCGGTTCCTCGCAGCTCTCGCAGTTCATGGACCAGGCGAACCCCCTGACCGGTCTGACCCACAAGCGCCGTCTGTCCGCACTCGGCCCTGGTGGTCTTGCCGGCCACAAGTCCGGCTCCAGCCGCCGCACCAACGTGCCGACGGCCGTCCGCGACGTTCACAACTCGCACTACAGCCGCATGTGCCCGATCGAGACCCCCGAAGGCCCCAACATCGGCCTGATCGGCTCGCTCGCCCTCTACGCCCGCGTCAACGAGTATGGCTTCATCGAGGCCCCGTTCCGTCGCGTCGAGAACGGCGTTGCCACCGACCAGATCGACTGGATGACCGCTGACGAGGAAGAGAAGCACGTCATCGCGCCGGCCAACACGCCGCTCGATCCCAAGACCAACGAGTTCATCACGACCGATGCCGAGGGCAAGATCGTCCGTCCGCACACCGTGATCGCCCGTACCCGCGACTTCGACGGCTCCTTCGGCGCTCCCGCCGACGTGCCTGTCGAGGACGTCGACTACATGGATGTCTCGCCGCGTCAGATGCTGTCCGTCGCAGCCACGCTGATTCCGTTCCTTGAGCACGACGACGCCAAGCGTACGCTGATGGGCGCTAACATGCAGCGTCAGGCCGTGCCGCTGGTTCACCCCGCCGCTCCCTATGTCGGTACCGGCATGGAGCGTCGCGCCGCTCTGGACTCCGGCGAGGTCACCCTGGCCAAGAACGCCGGCGAGGTCATCTTTGCCGACGCCGCCAAGATCATCGTCAAGCATGCCGGCGGCATGGACGAGTATCACCTGGCCAAGTACCAGCGCTCCAACCAGTCCACCTGCATCAACCACCGTCCGCTCGTGCGCGTCGGTGACACCGTTGAGCAGGGCGAGCCCCTGGCCGACGGTCCTTCGACCGATCACGGCGAGCTCGCACTGGGCCAGAACCTCACCGTGGCCTACATGCCGTGGGAAGGCTTTAACTACGAGGACGGTATCGTCGTGTCCGAGCGCCTGGTGGCCGAGGACCTGCTGACGACCATCAACATCACCCGTCACGAGATCGACGCCCGCGACACCAAGCTCGGCCCCGAGGAGATCACCCGCGAGATCCCGAACCTCTCCGAGGACATGCTTGCCAACCTCGACGAGGACGGCATCATCCGCATCGGCGCCGAGGTCGGCCCTGGCGACATCCTGGTCGGTAAGGTCACGCCTAAGGGCGAGAGCGCTCTGACCGCCGAGGAGCGCCTGCTGCGCGCCATCTTCGGTGCCAAGGCCCACGATGTCCGTGACACCTCCCTTAAGATGCCTCACGGCGCTTACGGCCGCGTCATCGACGTCGTCCGCTTTAGCCGCGAGAACGGCGACGACCTGGCCCCCGGCGTCAACGAGCAGGTGCGCGTCTACGTCGCCCAGCGTCGTAAGATCCAGCAGGGTGATAAGATCGCCGGCCGCCACGGCAACAAGGGTGTTATCTGTAACGTTCTGCCGGTCGAGGACATGCCCTACATGGCTGACGGTACCCCGATCGACGTTATCCTCAACCCGCTGGGCGTTCCTTCGCGTATGAACGTCGGCCAGCTGCTCGAGTGCCACCTTGGCTGGGCTGCTGCCTGCGGTTGGGATACCGAGCAGGCCGACTCCGACAAGTACGTCCCCGGTCCGTTCTTCACCGCGACGCCCGTCTTCGACGGCGCCAAGGAGGACGAGATCGCCGAGGTCATCCGTCGTGCCAACAAGAACATGCTCAACAAGGCCACCGCTGCCTTTGGCGATCACATGCGCCCCGAGTTCGTCACCCAGCTTGACGAGCGCGGCAAGACTCGTCTGTTCGACGGCCGCACCGGCGAGGAGTTCCGCGAGCCCATTACCGTGGGTACGTCCTACATCCTCAAGCTCGGCCACATGGTCGACGACAAGATCCACGCCCGTTCGACCGGCCCTTACAGCCTGGTTACCCAGCAGCCTCTGGGCGGCAAGGCCCAGTTCGGCGGCCAGCGCTTCGGCGAGATGGAAGTTTGGGCACTGTACGCTTACGGTGCTTCCAACGTCCTGCAGGAGATCCTGACCGTCAAGTCCGACGATACCGTGGGCCGCGTCAAGACCTACGAGTCCATCGTCAAGGGCGAGAATGTTCCGGTCCCGGGTATCCCCGAGTCCTTCAAGGTTCTCGTCAAGGAGATCCGCTCCCTCGCACTGGACATCGAGCCCATGCACGATGCCGACGAGGACGCCTCCGCCCCTGTGACCGCCGAGGAGACCTCTGCTCTCGACGACCTGGCTGCGCTCGCCGGCGTTGACGCCGACGTCGAGGCCGAGGATGCCGAGACCGCCGAGGCACCCGAGGCTGTCGCCGCCACGACCACTGATAAGGAGTAGTTGACTGTGGCAGATTTCGAAGCTACTGATTTTGACTCGGTAAAGATCTCCCTTGCCTCCGCCGACCAGATCCGTTCCTGGTCGCACGGCGAGGTCAAGAAGCCGGAGACCATCAATTACCGTACCCTCAAGCCCGAGAAGGACGGCCTGTTCTGCGAGAAGATCTTCGGTCCCGCCAAGGACTGGGAGTGCTCCTGCGGCAAGTACAAGGGCATCCGCTTTAAGGGCATCGTCTGCGAGCGCTGCGGCGTCGAGGTCACCTCGGCCAAGGTGCGTCGCGACCGCATGGGCCACATCGAGCTCGCCGCTCCCGTGTCCCACATCTGGTACTTCAAGAGCCCCACGAGCTTCCCGATGAGCCGTATGCTCGACATCAAGTCCAAGGACCTCGAGAAGGTTCTGTACTTTGCCAGCTACATCATCACCGAGGTTGACTACGAGGCTCGCGAGGCCGACGCCGACGACCTGCGCGAGGAGCTCGCCGCCGATCTGGAAGAGATCGATGCCGAGTGCGCCCGCCAGATTGAGTCCCTCAAGGAGCAGGGCGACCCCGAGAACTTTGACGAGTTCTCCGACGAGGAGCCGCTGACCCCCGAGGAGATCGCCTCTGGCATCGTCGACATCGAGGAAGAGTGCAAGGACGAGAAGCAGCTCCGCACGGACGCCTTCAACGCCTTCATGAAGCTCACCGAGCGCGACCTCATCTCCGATGAGCCGCTGTTCCGCGAGATGACCCGCTACTACTCCATGTACTTCAAGGGTGGCATGGGTGCCGAGGCCGTCCGCGACCTGCTCGCTGCCATCGACCTTCCTTCCGAGGCCGAGAAGCTCAAGGCCATCATCGCCGACGAGGACTCCCAGAAGCAGAAGCGCGAGAAGGCCGTCAAGCGCCTCGAGGTCGTTGACGCCTTCCTGAAGGGTGGCAACAGCCCCGCGAACATGATCCTGGACGTCATCCCGGTCATTCCGCCCGATCTGCGCCCGATGGTCCAGCTCGACGGCGGCCGCTTCGCCGCGTCCGACCTCAACGACCTGTACCGTCGCGTGATCAACCGTAACAACCGACTCAAGCGCCTCCTCGACCTGGACGCCCCCGCGATCATTGTGAACAACGAGAAGCGCATGCTCCAGGAGTCCGTGGACGCCCTGTTCGACAACGGCCGTCGTGGTCGCCCGGTCTCTGGCCGTGGCGGTCGCCCGCTCAAGTCGCTCGCCGAGGCCCTCAAGGGCAAGCAGGGTCGTTTCCGTCAGAACCTGCTGGGTAAGCGTGTCGACTACTCCGGCCGTTCGGTTATCGTTACCGACCCCAAGCTGCTGCTGCACCAGTGCGGTCTGCCCAAGACCATGGCGCTGGAGCTCTTCAAGCCCTTCGTCATGAAGCGCCTGGTCGAGCTTGGCAAGGTCGAGAACATCAAGGGCGCCAAGCGCGCTATCGACCGCGGTGCCACCTTTGTGTGGGATATCCTCGAAGAGGTCATCGACGGCCGCGTCGTGCTGCTCAACCGCGCACCGACCCTGCACCGTCTGTCCATCCAGGCCTTTGAGCCGGTGCTGGTCGAGGGCAAGGCTATCCACCTGCACCCGCTGGTCTGCTCGCCCTTCAACGCCGACTTCGACGGCGACCAGATGTCTGTCCACGTGCCGCTGTCCAGCCAGGCTCAGGCCGAGGCTCGCGTGCTCATGCTCTCTGCGAACAACCTGCGCTCGCCGGCATCCGGCAAGCCGGTCAACATCCCCTCGCAGGACATGATCATCGGTGTGTACTACCTCACCCAGGTCCGCGACGGTCTGCCGGGCGAGAACCACGTGTTCGCCAGCTTCGACGACGCGCTGCACGCCTATGACTGCCGCTCCGAGGTCGACATGCAGGCCAAGATTCAGGTCCGCGTGTCCGCTGCCGACGCCAATGTCATCAACGAGGACGGCACCCGTATCTTCCGCGTCAAGAACGGCAAGAACGAGTTCGTCGACTACGACGTCACCGGCAACAAGACCGCGCGCTTCGAGACCTCTATCGGCCGCATCATCTTCAACCGCCAGTGCCTGCCCGAAGACTATGAGTTCATGAACTACAAGATGGTCAAGGGCGACGTGGCCAAGCTGGTTGCGGACTGCTGCGATCGTTACCCCGAGGCCAAGGTCGGTCCGATCCTCGACGCCATCAAGTACTCCGGCTTCCACTACGCTACCCGCGCCGGCCTCACCATCTCGGTGTGGGACGCTCTCATCCCTGCCGAGAAGCAGGAGCTGCTCGATCGCGCCCAGGCCAACGTCGACCAGATCAACGAGTACTTCGAGGAGGGCTTCATCAACGAGACGGAGCGCCACATCGAAGTCGTTAACGAGTGGACCGCTTGTACCGATAAGGTTGCAGCGCTCATGCTCGACTTGTTCGACGAGGAGAACCCGCTCTACATGATGGCCGACTCCGGCGCCCGTGGTTCTAAGACCCAGCTGCGTCAGCTCGGCGGCATGCGTGGCCTGATGGCAGACATGTCCGGCGAGACGATTGACCTTCCCATTAAGGCGAACTTCCGCGAGGGCCTGCTGCCGCTCGAGTACTTCATTTCGACCTACGGCGCCCGTAAGGGCCTGGTCGATACCGCATCCCACACCTCGGACTCTGGTTACCTGACCCGTCGTCTGGTCGACGTGGCCCAGGACGTCATCGTCCGCGAGGAGGACTGCGGTACGCACGAGGGCGTCACCTACAACCTCATCATCCCCGGCACCACCGACCTCAACACCGACCTCGTCGGCCGTTGCTTCATTGAGGACGTCGTGGCCCCCGATGGCACCGTGCTCTTTGAGCAGGACGGCTACATCGAGAAGGTCGCCGACATCCAGAAGATGGTTGATGCCGGCCTCAAGAAGGTCAAGCTCCGCGCGCTGCTCACCTGCCGCTCCAAGTACGGCGTGTGCCAGAAGTGCTACGGCTGGGATCTTTCCACCCGTCGTCCGGTCGCCATCGGTACCGCGGTCGGCATTATTGCCGCCCAGTCCATCGGCGAGCCCGGTACGCAGCTTACGATGCGTACCATTCACTCCGGCGGCGTCGCTGGCGTCGACGATATTACGCAGGGTCTGCCTACGGTCAGCCGTATGTTCGATATCGTCGGCAACGTCAACGAGAAGATTCTGGGTCGCGAGGCCGAGCTGGCTCCGTACTCCGGTCACCTCTCGATTAAGCCCGAGAAGTCCGAGTACGTGCTGACGCTCACCGACTCCGAGGATCACACCCGTGTCCTCGACGAGCGTCGCGTCCCCGCATCGGTGCGCTTTATGCCCGAGATCGAGGACGGCTGCGAGGTTCGCGCCGGCGACCAGATCACCAAGGGCTTCGTCAACTTCCGCAACCTGCGCAAGCTGACCGACATCGAGTCGACGATGCACACCTTCGTCGAGAGCGTCAAGGACGTCTACACCAGCCAGGGCGTCGACCTGAACGACAAGCACATCGAGGTGCTCGCACGTCAGATGCTGCGTCGCGTTCAGATCACCAACCCCGGCGACTCCAAGTACCTGCTTGGTCAGTATGTCGACCGCTACGAGTTCGCCGACGAGGTCGAGCGCGTTGCCCGTCTGGGCGGTCAGGCTCCCGTGGCCGAGCCCGTCATCCTGGGTACGCTCAAGGTCGCGTCCAACATCGACTCTTGGCTGTCGAGCGCTTCGTTCATCCGCACCGCCGGCGTCCTTACCGAGGCTGCCATCGAGGGCAAGGTCGACCACCTGCTCGACCTTAAGTCCAACGTCATCGTCGGTAAGAAGATCCCGGCTGGTACTGGTCTCAAGCCGTACGCCAACGCCAAGCTGACGTATCGCACGGCCGACGGCTATGTCGACATCGACGGTCCGGCTTCGCCCAACGCCAAGTCGCTGCCCGAGTGGGCTCCGGTGGAGCTCAAGGACCTGGACGAGCAGCTCCCGCAGCAGCTCGACTGGGCCGGCTACGACGAGTTCGGTGGTGCTGACGGTTCGTTCACCCGCAACGGCCACACCATCTCTGCTGAGAAGGCTCGCCTGTACCTGTTCGACGACCTGGGCGTGTCGCAGCGCTGGACCAACAAGTTCAGCGAGGTCGGCATCGAGACGGTCGGCGACCTGGTTGGCAAGTCCGAGGAGGATCTGCTGCGCATCGATGGCATCGGTGCCAAGGCGATCGAGGAGCTCCGTGACGGCCTGGAGGCCCACGACCTGCTCTACATCCTCGAGAACAACGACGACGTTGCCGACGAGGAAGACCTCTCGCAGCTGCTGCAGATGGTCTTTAGCCCCGACGGTCCGGACGACATTCTGCTGGGCACCTCTGCCACGCCGACGCATCACGCTGACGCCGACGAGGAGCTCCTGGGCGCCCCGATCGACGACAAGAAGGCTCCTGCCAACGGTGCCATCAACGAGGACATGGCTTCCCTCGACGAGCTGCTCAACCAGCTCGTGGACACCGACGACGCCGAAGAGGCCAAGGACAACGACGAGGAGTAACTAGTTCCGCCGTTCTAACGAACGGCGGCAACCTCCGTCGCTGCGCGGCCCCCAGAGCTACAATCTGTCATTCAAAAGGCAGGGCATGACCAAAAGGTCAATGCCCTGCCTTTTTCATGCCACCTTGTACGCTCTGGGGGCCGCTCGCTTGCGTA
>CAJMPZ010000039.1 GCA_905215445.1 uncultured bacterium
CAGCTTCCGGGAATACAGCGGGAGGATCAGCGTCTCCTGCACGGTGTTTTTCTCAATTTTACATTTCATAGGTTTCTTCCTCAGTGAATAAAAACTGTCATAATTGCCGCCAGCACAGCCGCTATGACCGGCATGCCTAACTCATGTGCAGGATGGATGCAAAAATGCCCGTGCTTGATGCCCTTACTTCCGCGCCGTGATGCAGAGCCACTTTTTCTTTTTGCGTATCTGCACCTCGTGAAAACCCGCCTGCTCCAGATACGCCTTTAATTCAATGTCCTTGTAGATGGTCATGCCGCCGATGATCTGCGTCCACCTCTCGTCCTTGTCCGTATCGCCATTGCTCTCGTTGCAGATGAGAATTGTCCCGCCTGGCTTCAGCGTCCGCCAGACCTCACGGAGGCATCGGGGCAAATCAGGCCAAAAATAGACGGTCTCAAAGGCCGTGGCGGCATCGAAGTAGCTATCCTCAAACACCATATCCGCCACACTGCCTTGCAGAACGGCGCAACGCCCCTCCTGAATTGCAACTCGGTTGAGCTTTCTAGTCTTCTCCACGCTGACGGGCGAATAGTCGACGCCCTTGACGACGCCATGCGGGCATTTTTTCAGCAGCCGTTTTATATTCGCCCCGCCGCCGCAGCCGCAATCCAGCACCTTGGCATTTGGCGCAAGTCGTAGAAATCGAAGTCCCCACCGCGCCACAGGGCTGTGGCCCAGGTTCATCATGGCAACCATAAGTTTTCCGCCGAGGCCCACGGGCTTGCGGGTGTTTTCAAAGAACGACATCTGGCCCCTCCGATTTCGTGCATTCCGCATAGGTCAACGGGAACGAGGCCTTCAGCACCGCGCTTTTCCGCACCGCCCAGCCGTTTTGACGCAGGAAACGCAGGTATTCCTCGCTTGTCCACCCGCTGTGGAGGGGGAATCCCGCCATACTCATGAAAAAGGCTTTTGCCTTGCCGGAAACCGAGTTCCCCGCGTGGGTGAAGGTTGGCGCGATGAGCACGCCGACGTCCTTCAGCACCCGCCTGATTTCTTGCAGGGCCTTTTCCGGATGCGGCACTATGTGAAGTGCGTTGGACACGATCACCACTTCGAAGGACTTCTGTGCATAGGGCAGGCGGAACATATCTTGTACGGAAAAGTGCAGCTTTGCGGATTGATTGTCCCGCTTTGCTTCAAGGATCATCTTTGCAGAGGCGTCCGTAGCCTCGATGCGCGCCGCCGCATCCACGACGCTCTTTGCGATGAGCCCCGTGCCGGTGGCAACCTCCAGCACGGTCTTTGCTTTCACCACCGGCCGGATCAGCCCATACATCTTCTCATACGCCGCCCGGTCGTTTCGCATGAAACGGTCGTACCGACCAGCATTCCTGTCCCAGAAGTCCTTGCGTTCGTGCATGGCCATCGCCCCCAAACAGTTAGAGCCATCTAACTATAACACACGAATCATGCAGTAAGATGAGGCTAACCTTCTTTTCTTGGCTAAGACGCATCTCTTCGGTTTTCGCTTATAACGGCGCGAATCAGATACTAGGCTGGAGCTGAAGAAAGAGCTCGGCGGACAGGTAGGTCGATACCGGTTCCCGGAACGGTGATCCAGCCAATTACACCAGGGCCCTAGTCATTGAGTGGGAATAGAAAATTCCTTAGTTATGGGGGTATAAATTTGATTTCCTTTAGGATACCCCCCCATAACTATATGAATTGACCTGCTGACTCCAATGAAGATTGGAGGGCAACTGCCAGGGGTGACGGCCCAGCGAGTGTTATTTTGCGAGCTATGCGCGTTGAAAGCGACCTTTCGTGGCATAAACTACTTGCCGGAAGCCGCGGCTTTCAGAGTACGGCTTACGTGTACGTTTAACCTCCGTGGGCGACGGGGTGCCGCAAGGCGTAGAATATCGCCCACCTGTAGGGGCCTGCAGCGATGCGGGCCCCACTTCGTATGAAGAGGCGCAACCGGTGAAGGTCGTATCCATCTCCCAGGACTTCTTTGACCTCGTCGAGGGCGACCGCGAGCTCATGCTTAAGCACAATCTCCCCTGCATCGTGGTGGTGAGGCTGCGTTTCCGCGGGAAGCGCAGGGACTTCGCCGTACCGCTGCATTCCAACATCGCCCCCAACGTGCCCAAAGACCAGTACTTTGCGTTGCCACCCCGCCCCACGACGCGCCCGTGCTGTCGCCACGGCATCCACTACATCAAGATGTTCCCCATAACCAAGTCCTACCAGCGCCGCTTCAGGACCGAGGGCTCGGCCTACTACGAGACGCTCCAGCGCATCATCGACGGCAACACCAAGCGCATTGTCTCCGAGTGCCAGGCGTACCTCGACCGCTACGAGCGCGAGGGGAGGCCCCGCTTCGCCGTCGACATCGACCGTATCGTGGGGCTGCTGGAGGGCGAGAAGTAGGGCACCTCGGCTCAGTCTCGAGCCATGCGGAGTCGCTCCGCATTTTTGAACGCCGCGTGTGCGTCCCAAATGCTTGAGAAACAAGCTGTGAAGTGCAGTGGCTCGCCCGTGCCCGTGCATAGCCGTCACCATCAGCGTCTACGCGGCGTCGGCTTCAAGTGGAACTGGCCCCACTGCTGTATATGGTCTGCCTTGCTGCACATGGCGATCAATGCCCACGATGCTTCTGCTTGCGCTTCAGCTTCCGCTGCTCGAAGCGCGCCTCCGCCTCATCCGCGCGACACTGGCTTCTTGCGCGGGCCGATTCCCGCTTCATCGCTTCCCGCTGTGCTGCGAGCGCCTGTTGTGCCTTGGTGCTCACCGCGGGCCGCTTAAGGGCTTTCGCTGCCTCGCGAGCGCGTCGCTTGGGATTCTTCGCGGGCTTGCTTGTTTCCGTGGCCTCGTCACCGAAGAACGAGAGCTTCGCCCATTTGCTTGTAACGAATTGCAGGATTTCCTCATTGGACGGTTCTGCACCGAAGACGATGCGGGCGGCGCCGTATCTGCCGTCCTCGACATGCTCCGCCAGCCCGACCCAGAATTGGCCGTCGTGATATACGGTCAGGGTGGATGACACGCTGATCTGCATGGTTGGTTCCTCCTTTATGTAGATGACCATGCAGAGAAGGGACAACCAAGGAGGCAGGTTACTGATGCGGACTCCCGCACGCCCACGACTACCCGACGGGGACTGTGTTTTCATCTCTGGTGCCCGCATTGTAGCACGCGCGGATTTACGATGTTGATCGCCGGCGCCTAGGCGGAGATGAAGGCGGTTCGATCTAGGTCAAGCCGGTCGCTCGTTCATGAAGCGGCCGATTCCCTGAAAATAAAAGGCGCCCAGGAGGACACCTACAGGCTATCTTCGAAATACTTGGTTTGGGGCAGACGGAGGAAAAAAATAGGGCAGAACCGCTCTCACGATCCCGCCCCGCAAACCCGAGGGTTTCTAACTGGCTCCATTATTCCGGGCCTCTCAGTTCTGTCATTGACCCAGGTATCACCCGTCTCCTATAGCGAGTGAATATAAAAATAGGGCAGAGTCGCTTGCGCAAGTCCGCCCCTAAAACCGTGAAGGTTTTGCTATCTGCAGGCTATTCTACCAACCCGAGCGATTCTGTCAACCTGCGAAGGAACCCGAGCGCGGAGCGAGCTGCGGCGTCGGGCCCCTTGTCGGGCAGCGCCTCGGTTTCGCCGTCGGCCCTGGCGAACATCCCGGCGAGCTCGGATGCGGCGCGCGAGCGCGAGGAGCCCTCGGGTACCAAGCCGGAGTGCGCCACGAGCACGGTCGCGACCTCCTGCATGGCCGTGTTCCCCATCCACTTCCTCCTGGTCGCCTTGGGAATTCCCACGGCGGCGACCCTTCGGGAGACGCCGCTGGACGCCGAGCCCCGGGCGGCGCCCCTCTCGGCGAAGCAGTTGATCAGGCACGAGCCGTGCGCGGCGCAGTTGCGGACGGACTTCACGCGCTTGAGGTCGTAGTGGGAGGCCTCGAGGCGCCTGTCGCCCCATCGCCTGGCGCAGAAGCGCACGAAGTCGATGAGGGTGCCGAACGAGGTGAGCTCAAGGAAGGCCCAGGCAGGCATGTCGCCGGAGTACTTCGCGTAGAGGCTCGAGCTGTAGGGGCTGCGGCCGCTCATCTTGAGCTCGCGCAGGCGGTACTCCCTGTTTGCAGCGGTAAGCGATGCCATGTAGTCGGCCACGATGGCGTAGCCGTCCTCTCCGCGGTCCTCCATCTCGCGAAGCAGTGTCACCTTCTGGAAATGCTCGATGTCGAGCGTCATGCCGAGCAGGGCGTGGCGCAGCTCCTGGTCGAGCGCCGCGAGCAGGCGCAGCTGGCCGAAGTCGAGGTCTACGTAGCGGCCGTCGCGCGGGCCTCCCTCGTATTTCGAGAAGAGTTTGCGGTAGGATGCGAGCTTGAAGAAGTTGCACTTGTCGCGCAGGTAGTCCGCGGCCTCTTCCTCGGAACACAGCTCGAAGGCTACGCCCTTCTGCTTGAGGTGCTCTATCTGCTGCTCGATCGTGAGGATCGGCTTCCTATCGTGGGGTTCGGCCATGCTCGGTCTCCTGTCATAAAAAGTATTGCCTATTTTACCAGCATGTTCTCGACATTCGATGGAGGCCTCATCGTCGACTCATGGGCAAGCCGCCTGATACGACTCCCTTTCCCTGTCAGCAGCGCAGTCGCCTGACCTGCGGCTTTGGAATCGCGTTGGAAGCCGCCCGCGACCAATCATTTGCAGTTGTTGCGAGTGGCTTGCGCGTGATGCTGCGGTTGAGTTTCAGAAACGGGCGATTCCGCCCAATCGGGCACCCGAATCACGGCCGGAAGCTCCTTTGGGACAAAAACAAAAACTCAATGCCCTGAGTTTGGAAAAAGTTTTTGAGGTTGTCCCAACTTTTGTCCCCGAAGCCGACGAAACGCGACATCGCGGCATTCGGCGGCACGCGTTCCATGTCGATGCCGAAAACTGGATGCAACTGGAATGACGGGACGACAGAACCAAAGCCATCGAGTGGGAGTAGGACGACAGGGTTCTGACCTGCGATTTTGAGTGCCGCACTATGCCGCTGAGTTTCGTTTCGTACGAGAGTCATGACAAAGCCACCAGCGACGGAGATGAGTAAAAGCGATTAAAGAGCCTCCGTTCCCTGCGTTGGGACGGAGGCTCTTTCTTTGCCGTTTTACTCCCTTGTCTCCGTTCGGGGATTATTTCCTGCTCATTTAGGGTTATTCGCGCTGAAAGATTTTGACTAGCTTGGTGTCCTTTATTTCGTAAATAATGTCTGCGACGTTCTCGACCAGCCTCTTATCGTGGGAGACGAACACTATCGTTCCGGCATAGGCGCTCATCATCTGCTCGAGGGCTTCGGCGCTCTTGATGTCCAGGTAATTTCCAGGCTCGTCCATGAGCAAGATGTTGTATCTGCCCAGCAGCATCTTCGCGAGCAGCAGCTTGATGACTTCGCCTCCCGAGAGAACGCCAACGTCCTTTGCCAGGTCACGCGGTCCGATTCCCATAGAGGCGAGGATGCTTCGGATTTCGGTCATGCTGTACTCGCAACCATCCTGCATGAACGAGATCGCAGACTGACGGGCGTCGAACTTGTAGCCTGTTTGCTCGAAGTAACCGATCTCCGCCTTGGGAGAGATGTTGATACCGTCGGCGCGTCGAGCGATTGCCTTCAGCAGGCTGGTCTTTCCTGTACCGTTGCCACCGGTGATGGCCACTTTAGCACCGAGCGGTATCTCGAATTTCGCGTGGTCATAGAGCATGCAGTTGCCGAAGCTCAAGCTGAAATCGTCTGCCGAGATGGGAAATTTACTATGCAGTTCCAGGGCCTTGCTCTGGCGGAACCGCACGGTGCGAATGCTGTCAGGGGCCTCAATCCCTTCGAGCGCTTCGAGGCGCTTCTCCATGTTCTTAGCCGCCTGGTACATCCTCTTCTGTTTGGTGCCGGTTGCTTTCTGATGTCCCAATCGACCTGCATTCTCGTTGCTTTTCTTTGCGCCCTTCTGCTTGGCGTCGACCTGCCGTGCTTTTTTCCGTTGTTTTTCGATGGCGGCTTCAAGGCGCTCGCGCTCGCGCATCGCCTCTTCGTATCGAGCCGCCTGAACTTTGCGTTCTTCTTCTTTCTGTCGCAGATAGTCGGAGTAGTCACCCCAGAATTCGGAAATACCGCCGTCTTTGAGCTCCCAGATCTTGTCCACTACCTGATCGAGAAAATAACGGTCATGGCTCACAATGAGCAGGGCTCCATCAAATGCCTTGAGTTGTCCGACGAGAAGGCTGATGCCGTCTTGGTCGAGGTGGCTCGTAGGCTCATCAGCAAAGATCGCGCTTGCATGCTGGGAGAGCGCAGAGGCAATCTTGGCGCGTGTCTCCTCTCCGCCGCTCATCGTCTCCTGCGCCACTCCGGCGACGTTGAGACGGGAGAGCATCTCACCACTGCCCTGAGCCGCATCAAGGTCGAGTTCATCGAGTTGGCCGATGAGGGCAATGCTGCCGAAACGCCTGACGTCGGCGTCCGCAATGGTAAGATTGCCGCTCAGAATTTTAAGCAGGCTGGTTTTGCCTGCGCCATTGTCTCCCACCAAGCCGATGCGATCGTAGGAGTAGATTTCCAACTCTTCGATATCTAGGATATCGCGGCCGGCATATTCCAAAAAGATGTCTTTAGCTTTGACTATGAGTTCCATAGGTTGAACCGCCTTTTGTGTATTAGCGTTTTACTGGAAACGCAGCCATGCCAAAAAAGATTGCTCACGTCGATTTTTCGCCTTTGCCCAATTGCCGGCGCGAGCGTTTTGACCTTGCGCAAGCCGGCAAATCCGAAAATGATAGTTGGCGACGAATAAGGAGCGCGATGTGGGATGTCAGTGCAATACCTCGTCGTCGCAAGGGCTTGAAGGCTGACGCTTGAACCGATGGCTGCTGCCTCTTTTTTTTTCGAATACTTGGGCTATTGAATCTGCCCGGTATCTCTTTTCCCCGCGCTTCGGACGCTCGGAGCAAGCAGCATAGCCATCGCAAGCAGTACCATGGTCGCTCCAGAGCCGACGAACCATAACGGAGCTCCAAGCAGATCCGCAAAAACGGAGGGAGCTGCGAGGCCCATGGGCATGGCCCAAGCCATGATGGTTCCGTAGAGGCCGAAAACGCGGCCTAGGTACTCAGGAGGTATCTGCTCCTGCATAAGGGCAGTCTGGGTTCCCGCGTACAACGGGGAGCATGCGCCCATAAGAAAGCTCACCGGCAGGAAAGCAGCGAACAATGACGGGCCGAGCGATCCGGATACGATTGCGGCAATGCCGAAGCCGGCAATCGCGGCGACCATGGTGAACGACCTATTGCGGAACCCTCCCGTAACCGCCAAGATACCGGACCCAGCCAGCATGCCTGCAGAAAAAAGGATTTCCACCAAAGCGGCATCCCCCGTGCTACCGCCAAAATGCCCCAAGGTCATTATTGGGAACAATGCCGCGAGCGGAGAGAACGCGAAAGCGAAGACGAACCCGCACCAAAGAAGGGCGAACAGCCCCCTGTACCCCCTAATCAGCTTGTAGCCGTCCGAAATCTCAGAGAAGAGCTCTCGAACCTTATTGGAAAAGGACAAGCTGCGGTCGGCTTCGTCGAGGCCCCCTGCGTCTATCTGTGCGGCGAGGACGGCTAAAGAAGCGAAAAGCGCTCCCAGCACGTCGAGGACAATCATAGCGGTAATGCCCGCCACGGGATAAATCACTGCTGCAAGCGCGGCGCCAAGAATGTATCCGCCGGACTGAATCGCCTGAGTCACCCCCGATAGGCGAACGAGATGCTCCGGTGGGGCGAGATGGGGCGTGAGAGATTGGGAGGCTGGCGTGTAGAACGAAGTACCAACTGCACGGAGAAACAAGGCGATGAGAATTAGCCATGCAGGTAAGCTGCCGGCCAACGAGGCAATCGCCAAGGCGGCACCCACCGCGGCAATGAAGAGGTCGGCGCCGATGAGGACACGTTTCAAAGGCAGTCTGTCGACAACGGCGCCCGCAAGGATTCCGAACAAAGCAATCGGCAGAAAGCCTGCCAGCGATGCTAAGGAGAGGAGAGAAGACGACCCTGTCGTGAGGGCGAGATGCCAAATAAGACCCATCTGGAGAATCGAACTCGTCAATGTCGAAACGAGCTCCCCGCCCCATACGAAACAAAGCTTGAATTGCCATGAATGGCACAGCAGAGCAGACCTGCCCCGAGAGGTTTCAAATATCATGGTTATGTCCAATCGTGAAATGGCGTGCAGAAAAACAGCGCGACGCCACAACAGCGCCGCTTTCTAGGCGCTCATCCACGTGCGGAAAAGACCAACCACGACACCCCTCCTTCGCTGACTCAGTTCGGCAAACCACGCAATTTTAAGGAGGCTGAAGCTCGTTTGTCAAGGATTGCCTGTCGGCAAGGACAATCCTTTCTGGCCATTCGATCCCTTTTGTATCTTTGGTTGCGTAGGTGACCCGCCAGGGCTATTACGCGTGGAAGAGGCGCCTGCCGAGCTGGCCGATGAGGCGCTGAAGATGGCCCTGGTCAGGCGAAACGATCCCAAGGGATGCGTACATCATTCGGATAGTAAGAATGTTGCCAGCAGGTTTTGCGGCAACCGCAAAGGAGCCGTATCCTGCAGCTGGAATCACGTTGCAGCATCCTGACCCGCATTCCGATTGGCGGACGGCCCGCTTCGGCATCCTGACCAGCACAGCGATCGAGCCTTGTCATTCCTTGGATATGCCGGTTGCTCGGGGCGGTCCCGACGGAGGCCCTCGCCTCCCCGGTCCGTGACCCAAGAAGGGCAAGCATGCTGATCTGCATGGCTGGTTCCTCCTTTATGTAGACGACCATGCAAAGAAGGGACAACCGAGGAGGCAGGTTACTGATGCGGGCTCCCGCACGCCCATGACTACCCGACGGGCTTTTTTTCATCTCCGATGCCCGCATTGCAGCATGAACGAATGTGCCTCGACATCTCTGCTGGCATGGTACGACTGGGATCGCACCTCGACGCATCCTTGCGCATACTGCCTTCCAGGTTTCGAAACCGGGAAGGAGAGTGTATGTGAGCGACGATATCGGCGCCGATTCGACGCTCGAGAGGGGGATTGCGCCGATTCTATCCATCGGGGATGCATTCCCGAAGATTCTCATCACTCGCACGAGGCATGAGCCCCATACCCGGGAGGGCGTGCTCGTGCTGAATTTCGCGAGGTGGCTGCTTGGCGGGTAGGGTTCTGAACGTCGCATTGGGATATCGCGCGACAGGGCACGCAGGGCTGTTTGTGCCCGCACGGGAAACGCCGTCGCCATGCGGGCGGCCTGTCGTGTCCGATTAGCCTTTTGCTAAACAGGCTTACGCCAACTCATGGGCAAGCCACCTGAGACTATTCACCTTGCTTATCGTTGACAAAGACCTGTGGCCTGCGATTTTGTGAACGGCTCGTAAGCCACCCGCGTCGACTCACTTACTGTTGAAGCTGGTGGCTTGCAGGCTCAAAGGCGGTTGAGTTTCAAAACGGGCGTTTTCGGCGATATCGAGCCTCCAAAGGCGGCTCTCCGTGCCCCTTGGGACAAAAATAAAAACTCAAAGCCCTGAGTTTGAAAAAAGTTTTTTGAGGTTGTCCCAACTTTTGTCCCCGAAGCCGACGAAACGCGACATCGCGTCATTCGGCGGCACGCGTTCCGTGTCGATGCCGAAAACTGGGTGTAACTGGAATGACGGGACGGCAGAACCGACGCCATCGAGTGGGAGTAGCCGAGGGTCTAAAACGGCACGTCACAAAAGGTAGTGAATAGCAATGAAGCCCCAGGTAGAATTGGCTATCTGGGGCTTCTTCATGTAACGCCGCGATGCGCTCCATAACGCTCTATTTGGGGAATTTAGTTCAGGCAATGAAGACGGGCGCATGAACGCAGAAAGGACGGCACGAGGCCCACTTGAATCCACGGCACTCATCCGCATTATCGTTGCCCCAATGTCCTCTGCATCAAGCGAGGTCGGCGGTTAAGTAACGGCTCGGCGAGTGTTATTTTGAGAGCTACACGCATCTAAGGCGAGTTTTCGTGGTAAAAACTACTTGCCGGAAGCCGCGGCTTTCAGAGTACGGCTTACGTGCACGTTTAACCTCCGTGGGCGACGGGGTGCCGCAAGGCGTAGAGTATCGCTCACCTGTAGGGGCAGCGCCGCTTCAGGACCGAGGGCTCGGCCTACTACGAGACGCTCCAGCACATCATCGACGGCAACACCAAGCGCATTGTCTCCGAGTGCCAGGCATACCTCGATCGCTACGAGCGCGAGGGAAGGCCTCGCTTTGCCGTCGACATCGACCGTATCGTGGGGCTGCTGGAGGGCGAGAAGTAGGGCACCTCGGCTCAGTCTCGAGCCATGCGGAGTCGCTCCGCATTTTTGAACGCCGCGCGCCCCAAATACCCGAGAAACAGGCCATGAGGTGCGGCGGCGCACTCGTGCCTGCGCGCAGCCATCTCCATCAGCGTCTACGGTGCGCTACAACATCGCGGGCAAACCGCCTGACAAGCCGAGCATTCTGATCGTTCCGTCTATGAGCTACGTTGCCGTGCGGGGCAAGGGCGATCCCAATGCCGAAGGCGGCGCGTAGCAGAGCGCGTTGCCGCTGCTCTACGGCGTTGCCTATGCCATCAAGAGGTCGAAGAAGGGCCTGCGGGAAATCGAAGGCTATTTCGACTTCGTCGTGCCGCCGCTCGAGGGCTTCTGGTGGCAAGACCGCGCCGATGGCGAGATCGATTACACGAGGAAAGACGACTTCAACTTTATCTCGTGCATCCGCCTGCCCGATTTCGTCACTTGCGATAGTTAGTGGTCGGGGACGTTCTTTAACGACTAGTCATTTAAGAACGATCCCAATGACTATGCTGCTTGCCTTCGTTATCTGACGACCTGGACGGCAAGTGCGCTCAACTGGATAAGAAAAAGCCGGGGAAAACGTCCCTGGCACTTGGAAGCCTTGCTTGCGGAAAACCAATTATTTTTAAATCATGGGCTGTGCGAAAAGGCTAGTACATGAAACGATCGCTCCAATGGCGAAGCCCCAGCCTGCGCGCCAGCCCATAGGCAAGCCACCTGAGACCACTCACTTTGCTCACCGCTGACGAAGACTTGCGACCTGGGGTTTGCGAGCTGCTCGCAGAACCCATGTTGCATATCAAGCTTTAGACTGACTCAGCCAATCACTTCTCGTCAGGCAAGTGATCTGTTCTGTACGGATGTCGCCCATCAGCTCGCAGCAGACGTCCTTGCGGGTGTGGTGCCAAACAAAGCCGCATTTTTCCTGAACGCGTTTCGATTTCTCGTTCCCGTCGAAATACCCGCACCAGATTTTGTCCAGTTTCAAGTCCTCGAAACCATGGCGGACGAGCTCTCGAACCGCCTCCGGTATCAGCCCCTTGCCCCAGAACGGGACACCGATCCAGTAGCCTATTTCTCCCTCAGTGTCCGGAATCTCCTTGTCGGACCGCGCGCCAATCATCAACCCTATGCTTCCGATGGCCCTGTTGTCTTCCTTCAGGCAAACGGCGTACGTCTCCGGCGCGGAAAACACGGTGCGGATGATTTCGGCGCTGTCGTCAACGCTCGAGTGAGGCGGCCAGCCGGCAATCGGCCCCACCCTGTCGTCCTTCGCGTATCTGTACAGGTCCTCTGCGTCCGTTTCGGCCCACGGGCGCAGTATCAGCCGCTCGGTTGCCAGTTGCATATCCATCTCCATCGACCACTTTCGATTGATGCTCAGTGCCCATTGTATTCGCTACGTTTAAACTCGGCACAGGGGATACTGGTTTTCCGTGCGAAAACGCTCATGCCGCCAAATTGAGCGACCGCCTGTACTGCAGCGGGATCATCCGCCCGAACGATCCCTTAATCCGTCGCCCGTTGCGCCAATCGGCAGAAGCCACGCGTGGACGCTAATCGCTCGAGCGAATCGTCGTCGGTTTCCGTTTAACGATTTCTTTTTCCGCTATTATCCGACCCTCGGACTTCCTCGTGATAGAAGTAGTCCACGATCACCGGATGCCCCTGGGGGACTCTGCCATAAGGCATTTCGTTGTCCACAAAGGGGCAATCGTACTTCTTGGCCATTTCCTCGGCTTTTACTTCAAGCGCTTCAAAATAGCTACGGTTGCGCTTGTTATAGATCTCATCGTAAAGCGGTACGAGATCGGGGTGTTTCTCGGCGATATAATCCAGGATCGCTTTTTTGAAACCACCCCGAAGATTGAGATTTTCGAGCCAAAACAAATCGCACCGATCCTTTACTCGCTCAAAAATCATCTCAAAATCCGTGATGCCGGGAAATACCGGGGACACGAAGCAGACCGTACGGATACCTTCGTCATACACCTGCTTCATAGCAGCGATGCGACGCTCGATGCTCGGCGCGGAGTCCATATCGTTCTTGAAGTTCTCATCCAGCGTGTTGATCGACCATGAAACGGTCACTCGTCCAAGCTTCTTCAGCAGATCGATATCCCGTACCACAAGATCGGACTTTGTGCAGATCAGAATATCTGCATCGCTGCCAATCAGCTGCTCCAGGAGTTTCCTGGTATTCCCGAATCGCTCCTCCTGTGGATTGTAGCCGTCCGTCACAGAACCGATAACCACCCGCTGTCCAGCGTATTTCTTCGGATTCTTGATTTCCGGCCAATGCTTCACATCAAGAAAGGTGCCCCATTCCTCCTTGTGTCCGGTAAAGCGCTTCATAAAGGAGGCATAGCAATACTTGCAGGCATGCGTGCAGCCTACATAGGGATTGACCGAGTAGCCGCCTACCGGCAGGCTGGACTTGGTCATGATGTTCTTTGCTTCCATCTCATTGATGAGGATTCCATCGATCACTTCCGCCATGTTCTCTGTACCTCCAGCACTCTTTCGAATTCTTCCGGCAATTCCTGGATCATGTTTTCGTCCCCTATGACAGAGACGAGGTCTTCCTTCATAAACATTGGAATGCCAAGCGCGTGCGCCTGGTCCGTCAAAGACCATGCCCACTCCGGTTCCGTATGAACCTTCCTGCTCTGCGCCCCGGTCATGGTACCGACGACGATCCAGTTGATTCCGGAAAGGTCGACCGTACCGGGATCGTCGAATAGCGGCTCAAAAGTAACGAAGAAGTGATTTGCTTTGACGTTTTTCCGAAGGGCGTCGATACGCCACAGCTCCGCTTTCCTCGTCACCGTAACGCCGAACCATGCGTTTTCCAGGTCGGTATTTAAATCCAGCAAATCGGGTCTCTTGGTCAGGAACAGGAACTGATGCTGTGGATTCTCATGGATCTTTGCAAATACCTCGTCTCGCCATTCCAGCTTCCACCCGGAGAGATCGCTCATGCCGGTAAGGAGAAAGTTCTGCGGGCGTTTCTTTTCCATCATCTTGAGCTTGCTCGGGAAGAACGCAGGATCAGCGAAGTCGTCAATCATATGCCAACGTTTCACATTGTTACGGGCATAGCAATATGGACACCCCACCGTGCAGCCGATGACGATATTCATATTCTGAATCTGATTTTTGATGCAGATGCTCATAACGCCTGCCTACCTGCCTCTCCCGTAAACACGCAATCAGCCTCCCCCACCTTGCGGGCAAAAGCCTCGATATCTTGCTTGCAAGCAGCAGGCTCGCAATCGCTCAAATCGTATGACGTGCCGCCGTTTCGATAGACGGCCCGATGGGAAAACGATCGGCTGACAAGCCCGATGCCGAGCTTCTCGCACAGGGTCATCCGTGCTCCCTTTCAACTATAATAAACAGGTGTCTATAAACAGTATCCTTGTTGATTTTCGCAGGGGCAATGAACAAACGCGTGCACCTGTCGATAAACGAACAGCTACTGGACATTGTCAAACGACTCAGATTGGAGAGGCGATGGGAGAAACCAAGATCGACCGCCGGCGGCGCTACACCCTCTCGGTCATACAGGAGGCGTTCTTCGCGCTGCTGGCCGAGGTCGGCTTCGCGAAGATGACGGTGGCGGACATCTGCCGCCGCGCCGAGATCAACCGGGGAACGTTCTATCTGCATTACGAGGATAAGTACGCGCTGCTCGATGCGCTTATCGACGAGGCATTGGCAGCGGCTCCCCCGCTTGAGGGGGTTGAATCGGCAACGCTTTGCCAGCGTCCGCCGGCAGACGACGATTATCGCCTGCTTTATTCGGACAGCGACTCATACGCTCGCGTAGCCCAGCGCGTCATAGAACGCGGAGCGGAGCAGATGGTTCCCTGGGTCATGGAGAAAACAGGGCTTTCACGCGAAGACGCCTTCCTGCTCTTCGTCCACAACGTCCAGGGCAATCTGGCCGTCAACCGCCTGCTCGGCTGGAGACGAGGCCCCGAGTTCACCCATGCCCAGGAGCTGCTCAACGCCTATTCCGAAGGGGGCTTACTGGCGGTATCCGCTCTTCGCGATTCCGATAACCCATCGTGACCTGCGATTCAGGAATACCAGCCTCCGAGCCCTCTCGTTCGGAGGCTGCGGCTAAAACCTCATTGCGCGTCTACCGCTCCGCGTTACTCGCCACCTGCCCGCGCCACCGAGAGCAGGGCGCCCAAATCGGCCTAGATCGCCCCTGCCTTGCTTCCAAGCTGCAACGGAGCCGAGTCGCCCGAGATGTTTACGCTCAAAAGGTGCGCATCCGGCAGCTTCGCGGTCATGCTCCAGAACGGGAGCGTGATGATGCCGGGGGTCATCTCGCCCACGCCGAGCTCCAGCAACAGCACGCGGCCACTGCTGCGCTCGCGCACAAAGCGTTCGTATCGTTCGAGGCTCTCGCGCCATGCTCCGCCTTGCAGAAACGTGTCGTCGCGCACCCACGGCACAAGCTGCCAGCCGCAATGCGGGCATCGGGGGATATCCTCGCTGAGGACCTCGAACCCCGCCATGCCCGCGAGCATGCGTTCGACGTAGGGGCTCGCGTCGAAGAGCTCGTCACAGCATGGCTGCTTGCACTGAAGGTGCGCGAAGCTTCCCTGATAGTTACAGGTTCTCTCGTCGGGAAACGTCTTCTCGGCCTGGGTGTCCACATTGGTGCTCAGGATGAAGTAGTCCTTATGGCCGATGAGGGACCGTAGGTCGAGATAGGGCTGCGAGGCCAGCTCGCGCAGCATGAAATCGATATATCGCGCGTAGTAGGCCCATTGCTGCTCGAGGCTGGGGTAGAGGTGGTAGAAGCCGTCGAAAAGGCTCTTGAAGCCAAAGGCTTGCTGCCAGTCCGCCATTCCTGCGCGCGCCATGCCCGCGCGGTTGTAATGGTTGAACCCGGCGGCGCTCGACATGCCCGAGCCGATGCCGACGATGATGGCGTCGGCATCGTCGATAAGGCTTCGAAGCCTACGCGCTTCTCTTTCTAGGGGTGGCATCGGGCGATCTCCTCGAAAGCCGGGGCCATATCGCCGTCAACGAGAATCGTCTCGCACGAAGCGTCGGGCGCCATGGCCTGGCCGTAGTTGAACACGATGTAGGTGGCGTGCTCGCAGGCGTTCGCGATCTGGGCGAGCATGCGCTTTATGACGCCGTTGTGCAGTCCCACGCCAAGTTCGAGGATGGCGACCCTGCCGTTGCGATGGGCTTGCACAAGACGCGCGAGCTCGTCGAGCTGGGTCATGGCGAGGGCGTCTGGATGGGCGAGACGCCGCTCGTCGATCGACGTGCGTATGCTCCCCTCCGTCTCGAGCACGCGGTTCTCGTTGAACCCTGCGCGTACGAAGTGCCCGTCGATATTGCACGTGATCACGAAGGCGTCGGCGTGCTCTGTAAGACGCCGCAGCCCGTTCATGAGCGGGCTGGGCTCATACTCGACATACTCCTTTTGATGGAACCGCTCGACCCATCGGCTTCGCACGCTGGCATCCGGGGAGGCGAGCCCCTGCAGCATGCAGCCGATGCCGTCGGCCTGAGCGAGGTCGCCGTACGCCTCTCGGAAATGAGCATCGGCGCAGAAGAGGTTGAGCCCCTCTGCCATGTCCAGCCCGTTGCTGGCGCCGATGATGACAAGATCCGCCTCGGAAAGCGCCGTGCCTATGCGAACTGCTTTCACCGTTTCCATGTGCTACCTCCCCAGCGTCTTGCGCACGTCGGCGAGCACGTCGGCGATGTCGGCGCGAACGGCGAGCCCCCGATCCTCGATCGCGCGGGGGAGAAACTGCGTCCTGTTGTTCACGGCGATGTAGCTAGCCTGCGACAACTGCGCCGTGAGGGCCCAGAACGGCTCCTGGATAAACGCGGGCGTCATGCGGCCCACGCCCAGCTCGAGGAAAAGGATCCTCTGCCGCGCGTGCGCGTCGAGCCAGTCGGACACCTTGTGGTACTGCTCCTCGTAGAGCTCGCCCTGCAGGAAGTTGCCGTAGCCGCGAACCCAGGGGAACGCCTCTGCCCCGCAGTGCGGGCAGCGCGGCACGAGCTCTGTCGGAACCTCAAGGCCGTCTCCCATGGCCTCTACCATGTGGGAGACCGGCTCGACCGCGTTCCACACCTCGTCGGTGCAACAGTGGGAGCACTGAAAGAAGCGGTGGTCGCCTTGGATCTCTGCCACTTTCTCCCAGGGATAGAGCTTCACAAACTGCGTGTCCTGGTTGGTGGTGAGCACGAAGAAATCCTTCTCGGCGAGAATGGCGTCGAGGTCCCTGTAGGGCTTGCGCAGCGGGGCGTTGAGCGTGGTGTCGAGGAAGGTGGCGAGGTATCCCCAGCGCGCCTCGGCGGTGGGCCAACGGTAGAACGACCCCTCGAAAGCGCCCTTGAAACCGTAACGCTCGGCGAATTTGCCGAAATGCTTGCGATAGGTTGCGTTGTCTTCGTAGTAGAAGTCGCCGCCGCCTGCCGCGGAGAGACCGGAGGCCCCGCCCACAAGCACGCAATCGGCTTCATCGATCATGCGGGCGACGTCCTCAATTTGCTGCTCGTAGGGCTTAGGCTCGCGGTCACTCAGCTCATAGGGCGTGCCGCCGCTGCGATAGGCGGCCTGAAGGGAAAACGATTGGTTGGTGAGCTCGATAACGAACTGCTCGTACAGAGTCACTGGATACCTTCTTTCAGCTATTATGAACAGGTGTTGATAAAAAGTATCCATGTTGATTTGTGCGAGAGCAATGAACAGCTTCGATGCGCCGTTGATAAACGAACGATTGCCGGGCATTGTCGAGCGTTGCAATTGGAGGGGTAATGGAAGCGGGGAAGATCGATCGTCGCCGACGCTATACACTCTCGGTCATACGGGAGGCGTTCTTCGCGCTGCTGGCCGAGGTCGGCTTCGCGAAGATGACGGTAGCGGATATCTGCCGCCGCGCCGATATCAACCGTGGCACGTTCTATCTGCACTACGAGGACAAGTTCGCCCTGCTCGACGCGCTTATCGACGAGGCCTTGGCGGCGGTGCCGCCGCTCGAGGGAACGGAGGCGGGTGCCCTCTGCCAGCGTCCGCCGGCAAACGATGACTATTATCTGCTCTACTCGGATGACGACGCGTACGCCCGGGTGGCACAGCGCGTCGTCGAGCGCGGCGCCGAGCAGATGGTTCCCTCGATCATGGAGGAGACTGGGCTTTCGCGCGAGGACGCCTATCTGCTCTTCGTCCACAACGTCCAGGGAAATCTCGCGGTCAACCGCCTGCTCGGTTGGAGGCGAGGGCCCGAGTTTGCCCACGCTCAGGAGCTGCTCAGCGCCTATTCCGAAGGGGGCATGCGGGCGGTATCGGCTCGTCACGATCCCCGTAGTTGATTTTAACCGCAGGCCATTTCGGGCAGGCGACGTTGCTATGGCCCCTCTTTGGTTTTCGATGTTGTATAAGGCAATTGCAATCGCCTTGAGCTTCTTTAGGGAACTTGAGCAAGAGATATGGCCTGCTGGCGATTGATTAACCCCATTTGTTTTGGTTACAAGAAAAAATGCTGCGCGCCTGCAGCATGAAGGAGAGGGAATCCTATGAATATCGTTGTATTGAGCGGCAGCCCGCGTAAGGGCGCCAATACCGATACCATGGTCGAGGCGTTTGCCGAGACCGCGCGTGAGGGCGGCAATACGGTCGAGGTCGTCCGCGTTGCCAGCAAGAAGATCGCCGGCTGCTTGGGATGCCAGTACTGCTTCGCTCATGAGGGCGTCTGCGTGCAGAAGGATGACATGGTCAACGTGATCGAGTCGCTGAAAGACGCAGATATGGTCGTCTTTGCCTCGCCTATCTACTGGTTCGATATCACTGCGCAGGAGAAGGCTGTCATCGACCGCCTGTACGCCTTCGGTGCTACGGGCTTCCCGTTCACCAAGACGGCCCTTTTGCTCGATAGCCACAGCGAGGGCGTCTATGATGCGGCGATCGCCATGTACAAGTCCACGTGCGCATACTGCAAGTGGGAGGACCAGGGCATTGTCACCATCAGCGGTATGACCGAGCGCGACAGCATGGCCTCCTCGCCCAAGCTGGAAGAGGTGCGAGAGCTCGCTCGCAAGCTCGCCTAAGGGCAAGAAGAGCGCATGGCAATCGGTGTTGGTGGAAATGCTTGCTGTCCTTACCGAGAGATAGGGGCGCATTCCCTCAAGCGCCGTATAGAACAATTTTTAAACGCAGAAAAATAACTGAAAACAAATTAATCCGCGTTAAAATATTGTCAAACAGAAGTTAATGAGGGAAGGTTGCGTATGCGTCGCAAGGCAGACGAGCTACTTAGGGAATGGCGAGACAGAGCTGATAGAAAACCTTTGCTGGTCAAAGGCGTGCGCCAGTGTGGCAAGACCTATTTGCTCAGAACGTACGCCCAGGATCTTTTCGAATCGGTTGTCTACGTTAATCTTGAGAACGACCGGTCGGCGCGAGCGGATTTTTCGGGCGGTCTTGACCCTCATTCGATTGTGCGCGCGATCGAGGCTCGTACGGGACAGCGTATCGTGCCTGGCAAAACCTTACTGTTCATTGACGAGATCCAGGCATGCGAGGAAGCGCTCACTTCCCTTAAATACTTTTGCGAAGATGCTCCCGAGTATTACGTTGCGGCTGCCGGGTCGCTTCTTGGGGTTGCCATTAACCATCAGTCGTATTCGTTCCCCGTCGGAAAGACCGACTTGATCGAGATGACTCCACTCGATTTCGAGGAGTTTCTCTGGGCAATGGGGCACGATCAGCTGGTCGATGAGATACGCTCGTCATTCGAGTTAATGGGTCCTCTTGCGCCAAGCCTTCATGAAAAGGCGCTTAGGCTCTATCGACAGTATCTTGTTGTTGGCGGAATGCCCGAGGCGGTCCAAACGTATATCGATGATCAGTCAATCATTGATGTGGCCGAAAAGCATCGGATTATTCTCGACGGATATTCCGCCGACACCAATAAATATGCTGATGAACGCTTGAGCGCAAAGACGCGTGCGTGCTTCGATTCCATTCCACAGCAGCTTGCCAAAGAGAATCGCAAATTTCAATACAAGGTAGTGCGAGCGGGGGGCAATGCGTCTCTCTTTGGAGATGCTCTCGACTGGCTTGTATTGTCGGGTACGGTGGCGCGCTGCAGCCTAGTCGGGCAGATCAAAAGCCCTTTAGAGGCCTTCGTTAACCCTTCTGCTTTTAAAATCTATCAGGCGGATACAGGGCTGCTCGTCTCCAAGGCCGGTGCTCAACGCGCCGATATTCTTGCCGGCATCGGCGGCACATTCATGGGTGCACTTACCGAAAACTACGTCGCCCAACAGCTTTCAGCCATGGGCTATCCGCTGCATTATTGGGCGCGAGATAATCGTGCGGAAATCGACTTTGTAGTAGAGAAGCAGGGATGCTTGTCTGCGATTGAAGTCAAGGCGGGAGAGAACACAAGATCTCGAAGCCTGTCCTCACTTAAAAAGACCCATCCGGGCGTACGCCTTATCAGGCTATCGACTAAGCCCTTTGGAATGAATGATGGGCTTATGTCTGTTCCACTTTATGCGGCATTTTGTCTATAGGGATGATGCTGGTGTAATGCATGGGGCCCAGGGCGCAGCGTTTACTGCGCTCCGGGCCCCGCTGCTTAGTTAAACCATGACGGTTTGGTCGCCGTCGTCCTAGTCAAACAAACTCGGCATGTCGTTTTCCTTCATGAGGGCGCCGGCGGAGGGCAGGCTCTGCGCGGTGAACTTCTCGGCCGAGACGCCGGCGCCAAGGATTTCCTCGGTCGTGCCGACGGTGGTGACCGAGCGGCCCTTCTTGGCCGTAAAGGCCTGGACGCCCTGCGTGTTGGTGGTCGTCTTGGTCTTGAGCAGCGACGTGTTGAAGTTCATCAGGCGGTAGTCGCTCGAGACCAGCGCGAGGTCGCGGTCCTCCTTGAGCACCTGCGCATACAGCAGCTTGCTGCCGCCGTAGATGGCGTTCTTAAGGCGCTTGCGGTTGGTCTTGGTAGCGTATCCAGAAAGCGCGACACGCACCACGCGGCCGTTCTCAAAGACGAACAGCACGTCGGCCTTGTAGTCCTCGGGGTCGATGACCCAGATGACGCTCTCGTCGGGTTCCATCTCAAGATCGGTCGGAAGGTACGAGCCCAGCTGGGCCGACTTGGTGTCCTCAAACGCCGCGACCTTGCACTTGTACACCTGGCTCTTGTTGGTAAAGACCAGCAGCTCGTGGGTGTTGGAGGACGGGAACTCGATAAAGGGTTTGTCGCCGTCCTTGTACTTGAGCGTGGTCGCCTTCTTGAGCACGCGGTCCGTCATCTTCTTTAGGTAGCCATCGCGCGAGAGCATGATGGTGACCGGGTACTCCTCGACCTCGGGCTCCAAGCTTACCTCGATAACCTCATGGGGCTCGATCCTGCCCGTGCGGCGCGGCATCACGTACTTCTTGTTGACCGCTGCTAGCTCGTCGCTGATGACCTTCTTGATGTTCTCCTCGCTGGAGAGGATCTCCTCAAGCTCGGCAATCTCGCCCTCGAGCTTGGCGATGTCCTTGGTGCGGTTGAGGATGTACTCCTCGTTGATGTTGCGGAGCTTAAGCTCGGCGACAAACTCGGCCTGGGTCTCGTCGATGTCGAAACCCTTCATAAGGTTGGGTACAACCTCTGCCTCGAGCTTAGTGCCGCGGATGATGGCGATGGCCTTGTCGATGTCGAGCAGAATTGCCTCAAGGCCGTGCAGCAGGTGCAGGCGCTCGGACTTTTTGCCCAGGTCAAAGTTAATGCGGCGACGCGTGGACGCAATACGCCACTTGACCCACTCGTGCAGAATCTGGCGCACGCCCATAACACGGGGATAGCCGTCGACGAGCACGTTGAAGTTGCACGAGAACGAATCCTGCAGCGTGGTCGAGCGATAGAGCTTGGCCATGAGCTTGTCGGGGTCGACGCCGCGCTTAAGGTCGATGGCGATGCGCAGACCCGAAAGGTCGGTCTCGTCGCGGATGTCGGCGATCTCCTTGACCTTGCCCTCCTTGGAGAGCTTGACGATGCGTTCGATGATGACATCGGTCTTGGTGGTGTAGGGGATCTCGTACACCTCGATGATGCGCTCTTCGGGAATCCAGCGCCAGCGGGAGCGAATCTGGAAGCTGCCAAGACCGGTCTCGATGATCTTCTCCATCTCCTCGCGGCGGTAGATAATCTCGCCGCCGGTCGAGAAATCGGGCATGGGCATGTACTCGAGCAGGTCGCAGTCGGGGTCCTTCAGGTAGTGCATCGTGGCGGTGCAGACCTCGTTGAGGTTGAAGCCGCAGATATCGGACGCCATAGCGACGCCGATGCCCTTGTTGGCCGAGACGAGGATGTTGGGGAACGTGGTGGGCAGCAGACGCGGCTCCTTCATGGCACCGTCGTAGCTGTCAACGAAGTCGACCGGGTCCTTGTCGATGTCTTTGAAGATCTCGGCGCTGATGGGGGAGAGCTTGGCCTCGGTATAACGCGAGGCGGCGTAGCTCAGGTCGCCCGAATAGTACTTGCCAAAGTTGCCCTTCGACTCCACGAAAGGAGCAAGCAGCGCCTCGTTGCCCGTGGCCAGGCGCACCATCGTCTCGTAGATGGCGGCGTCGCCGTGTGGGTTGAGCTTCATGGTCTGGCCCACGATGTTGGCGCTCTTTTGGCGCTCGCCCTTGAGCAGGCCCATCTTGTACATAGTGTAGAGCAGCTTGCGGTGCGAGGGCTTAAAGCCGTCGATCTCGGGGAATGCACGCGAGACGTTGACGCTCATAGCGTAGGGCATGTAGTTGACCTCGAGCGTCTGCGTAATCGGCTGGTCGGTGACCTCGGAGTGCAGGCCGATGACGTTCTCGGCGTTGACCTGCTTTTTCTTGGGCTGGTTCTTCGTCTTCTTCTTTGCCACGATTTCCTCTTGAACTTCTTATGGGCCGTCGTTATCGATTTGCTGCTACTGCAGGTCCAGCTGGTCCAGGTATTCCTTG
>CAJMPZ010000040.1 GCA_905215445.1 uncultured bacterium
CATCCTTCCTACGATCCGGCTACCGCGCCGGCACACAGCACATCGTAGGAAGGATTGAACTTGAATTCATTAGCTGTGAGCTAAGGTTGCGGTAAACGGCCCATGCAGTTATCCAAACGCCGAGCAAACGCGCTTTGCGCGACCGTCCGCTGGCAGTATATCAACCCACCGTGACGGATTCCCCGGTAAAGGTGCTAATGAGCAGCAGGATAAAGAACGCCAGGTAACTGATGCTCAGAAGATAGGCAATAACCAAAAAGATGGTCCATCCAACATTGCTCTTGCCTTCGGCACGGCGCTGTTCGCGAGAACGACACAGCCAGATCGTCACGCCAATGGCCACAATCAACAGCACGAGTGCCGCTGCTGCCAACCCGGCAAGCGCAAACATCACGCCAATGCTCACGGCAATAACCGGAAGCAATAACAAGCCGCATCCACACCCACCGGGACTATAAACGGCAGATTGTCGGCGTCGCCCCATCGTCACTCCAACCTCAACATCTTTGAACACTACAATGCTATAGCCTGCTGAACAGGAACGATCTTATCCAGTTCCGGTTCGATGCGCCTCTTCTCCGCCTCGAGATCAAACGCTATCTGGGCGCGCAGCCAATAACCATCCGTCAGGCCAAAATAGCGGCAAAGGCGAAGGTCGGTGTCGGCCGTCACGCGACGCCTTCCCAAGATAATCTGCCCAATGCGCTGGGCCGGAATCCCGGTCTCCTTAGCAAGGCGATATTGCGAAATGCCCATAGGGACAAGAAAATCCTCTTTGAGAAGCTCACCAGGAGTCACCGGCGGCAGCAAATCGGACGCAGTCTCATCACTTGTGATAATCGACGATTTCGACATTCCAAGCCATCCCCTGTCTCCACTCAAAACAGACCCGATAGCGCTCGTTAACACGGATGCTATATTGACCGGCACGATCGCCCTTCAAAGCTTCTAGGCGGTTGCCTGGTGGAACGCGAAGATCATCAAGCGATGCACAAACCTGCAGTTGGCGAATCTTCCTCAACGCAACACGCTCAAAAGGCACGAACTTCCTGACCCGCACACCCATGGCAAAGCGTTCGGTATCCTCATCTTTATACGATGCAATCATAGTATCGCCTTACGTTAGTAACGTCAAACGTTTCTATAGACTTACATCTCTATTATATCGTACGTTTGTTCGTATTATCTAGAACAAATAGTCCTTCACGCCTTAGTCAAGCAAAAGCAATCGTTTGTAGACATCGAGGCCCTTGAGTAGGATTTCCTCGTCAAAGAGCATGCTATCGGTATGCAGGGCGCTTGTTGCATAGGCGGGGCAGCCATCCGAATCACTCGGGTTGTCTTGGCCCTCTGGCACGCCCGTGCCCAGCAAGAAGAACACGCCCGGCAGATGCCGCTGATAGAACGCGAAATCCTCGGCGATTAGCAGCGGCTCGTCCACGAGCTGCAATTCGGGCAGAGCGGGCGCGATTCGGGCAAACAGCTCGGGGTCGTTGTCGACCGGCGGATACCCTTCAGCAAAATCGAGATCGTACGCGCAGCCCGTTGCAGCACACGCCTCATCGAGCACGCGGCGCACGCCCTCACGCGCACGGTCGAACATGTCGTCCGTAAACACGCGCAGGCTGCCGGCAACATGGGCCTCCCCCGCCACCGCGTTACAGACGGTACCGGCCTGCAGTAGGCCAAACTTACCGATACAGGGCTCATCGGCGCCCAGCTCGTCCATCAGCTCGCGCTCGGCAACCAAGAACTTGGCAGCCGCCAGTGCCGCATCGTGCGATTCCTCGACCGGAACCCCAAAGGTCTTGGCGATATGGATGCTCGTCCCGTGAATGTGCACATGCGTCTCGCTCGAACGTGCCAGCAGCGGACCGGGACAGCTCGCCAGCGTGCCGGCGGGAAGGTCGGGCCACACGTGAAAGCCAAAGATACGGTCGGCACCATAGCGCTCGAACACACCGCTCTCGCATACTGTCTTGGCACCACCGGTCGTCTCCTCGGCAGGCTGGAACACAAAGAGCACGTTGCGCTTAATGGCGCCCGGCTGCTCGCGAATCGTGCGGTCGACATACGTCGCGGCGGCAAGCGCCATGGCCATGTGCCCATCGTGCCCACAAGCGTGCATCTTGCCGGGATGAGACGAGGCGAAGTCCGCGCCCGTGGCCTCTGCAATGGGCAGCGCATCCATGTCGGCGCGAATCGCCGTGGCATGCGCGGCACCAACGCCAGCGTCAAAGAACGCACAGACGCAGCTGGGGCACGGATGGGTCAGCTCGCAGTCGAGCGGCGCCAACACGCCCTCGATATAGGCGATAGTCTGCGGAAGATCGAAATCAAGCTCCGGAATGCGATGGAGATCGCGGCGATAGCGACGAAGTTCTTGGAGCTCGGTCATAGAGGTTCCTTTCATGGGTGCGCGTCGGTTGCCATCTATTGTGCCGCAAGATTGCTACACCCTTATTTCCAGCATATCCTTGCATTTTTTAACCGTTATATACGAATACTCTTGTTTGGTAAAGTGCAACGTGGTAGGGTCTTTACCACTTGATAGAGGCGCGGGCACGAAGAACCGCGGGCGAGCCGGCAGGCTTTGACCCCGTGGGGAGGCGAAACCCGCCGAACTGGGTTTTTCGGGCACGAACAACCTGGTGGGCCTGCGGGAAACACCCGCAGGACTGTCTGCAGCAATGCGGGAGCGCTATCCGGACATTGGGTCTACGCTATGCGGATTCGATGCGCAGGTAGCGCCGTCTGGATAGCGAGGTTTACGGGACATGTCACTGACTCCCAACGAGGCATATGCGGCAAAGCAGCCGTTTGTGGACAAGGAGACGCTCGAGCATATCGTCGAGCAATTCTCCACGCCGTTTCATCTATATGACGAGGCGGGCATCCGCCGCAACATGCAAGAAGTGCGCGACGCCTTTGCATGGAACCCGGGCTTTAAGGAATACTTTGCCGTCAAGGCCAACCCCAACCCGGCACTCATCTCCATTCTCAACGAATACGGCTGCGGCTGCGATTGCTCGAGCTATACCGAGCTCATGATCGCCCGCTCGCTGGGCATCACCGGACACGACATCATGTTCTCGTCCAACGACACACCGGCGGCGGACTTTGAGCTCGCCGACAAGCTGGGTGCCATCGTCAACTTTGACGACATCAGCCACATCGAGTTCTTTGAGCGCGTTGCGGGACCCATCCCCAAGACGGTCAGCTGCCGCTTTAATCCGGGCGGCCTATTCCAGCTCTCCAACGGCATCATGGATAACCCCGGCGACTCCAAATACGGCATGACCACCGAGCAGCTCTTCGAGGCTTTCCGCATGCTCAAGACCAAGGGCGCCGAGAATTTTGGCATCCACGCATTCCTTGCCAGTAACACCGTCACTAACGACTACTATCCCAAGCTCGCACGCATCCTCTTTGAACTTGCCGTGCGCCTGGAGCGCAAGACCGGCGCACATGTCGCCTTTATCAATCTGTCCGGCGGTGTGGGTATCCCCTACCTGCCCGAGCAGCAGGCTAACGACATCCACGCCATCGGCGAGGGCGTACACGCGGCCTACGATGAGATCCTGGTTCCCGCCGGCATGGGCGATGTGTCCATCTGCACCGAGATGGGTCGTTTTATGATGGGCCCCTACGGCTGCCTGGTGACCAAGGCCATCCATGAGAAGCAGATCTACAAGAACTATATCGGTGTCGATGCAAGCGCCGTCGATCTGATTCGCCCTGCCATGTATGGCGCCTACCACCACATTACGGTGATGGGCCAGCCTGGCGGCGCCGACAAGACTGCGGCACCCGTCACGGACACGTACGACATCACGGGCAACCTATGCGAGAACAACGATAAGTTCGCCATCGATCGCGAGCTGCCGTATATCGACATGGGCGACCTGCTCGTGATTCACGATACGGGTGCGCACGGCTACTCCATGGGCTACAACTACAACGGACGCCTACGCTCCGCCGAGGTCCTGCTGCGCCCCGATGGCTCGGCCGACCTCATCCGCCGCGCCGAGCGCCCGGGCGATTACTTTGCCACGCTCGACGTGCTGCCGTACGGCCGAGAGTTACTGGCCAAGTCGCGCGCCGATGCCGCCCGCCGTCGCGCCCAGGACGAGCGCCTGGCAGTCGCCGCCCAATGGAACAAACGCATCCAGATCGCGGAAGCGAAGGAGAAGAACATGGACATCCGCAACCTCGAGGGTTCGATCGTCGCCCTTGTCACGCCGTTTAAAAAGGACGGCAGCGTCGACTTTGATGCACTCGAGCGCCTTATCGATTTCCACCTGCAAAATGGCACTGACGCCATCCTCACCCTGGGCACCACCGGAGAGAGCGCCACGATGACCGACGACGAGGACAACTCCGTTGTCGCCGCAGTGGTCAAGCAGGTGGCGGGCCGCGTCCCCGTCATCGCCGGCTCGGGCTCCAACTCCACGCAGACCATGCTCACCAAGTCGCTCACCTACCAGGGCCTGGGTGCCGATGGTCTGCTGCTCATTACCCCCTACTACAACAAGTCTAACGAAGAGGGCATCTACCAGCACTTTAAGACCGTGGCCGACGCCGTGGACATCCCCTGCATTCTGTACAACATCCCCGGCCGCTGTGGCTGCGGTATCAGCGAGCACAACGTAGAGCGCTTGGCCGCACACCCCAACATCATGGGCATCAAGGAGGCCTCGGGCAACGTCGCCTACGCGGCCAAGATCGCCCACCTGCTGTCCGATGACTTCCGCATGTACTCGGGCGAGGATGCACTCACCGTGCCGCTCATGAGCCTGGGCGCCTCGGGCACCATCAGCGTGTGGGCCGATGTTCAGCCGCAGCTCGTGCACGACATGTGCCGCGCCTATCTGGACGGTGACGTGGAGCGCGCCCGCGATATCCAGATTGCCGGTCAGCCGCTCATCAACGCCCTCTTTAGCGAGGTCAACCCCATCCCCGTCAAGGAAGCGCTCGCACAGATGGGTATGATCGAAGCAAACTACCGCATGCCGCTGTGCCCCATGGCAAACGACACACGCGCTGAACTTACCGATGCTCTGAAGGGAGCTGGTCTGCTTGATTAAGACCGTCATTATGGGAACGGGCCGCATGGGCTCGCTCATCCGCACTACCGCCGAGGGCATTGCCAACGCCGCCGGTCAACCCGTTTTCGACATCGTAGCCCAGATCGGCTTCGACTTGTCCGAGCTCGAAAACGCCCCGGCAGCCGACGTCATCATCGACTTCTCGAACGTTGCGACCTTCGATGCCGTCGTCGCCTATGTCGAGCGCACGGGCGCGGCGTTGGTCTCGGGCACCACGGGCTACACACCCGAGCAGATGGATCGCCTGCGCGAACTGGGTCAGAACGCCCGCGTCATGCACTCCGGCAATTACTCCATCGGTATCGCAGCCCTGCGTCATCTGGTAGCACAGGCTACACGCGAGCTGCCCGGCTTTGACTGCGAAATCGTCGAGACGCACCATAACCAAAAGGTCGACGCTCCCAGCGGTACCGCGAAGCTGCTGCTCGATGCCGTCGTCGAAGCCGAGCCCGAGGCAGGCTACCACCCCGTCTACGGACGCGAGGGCATGTGCGGCGCGCGTAATCCCAAGGAGATCGGCATGCACTCGCTGCGCGGTGGCACTGTCGCCGGCGTGCACGAAGTGAGTTTCTTTGGCCAAGACGAGGAAGTCACGCTCGCGCATCGCGCCACGAGCCGTCAGATCTTTGTCAACGGCGCTCTGGCCGCCGCTCAAAAGCTCGTCGTCCGCGACCCTGGCTTCTACACCTTCGACCAGGTCATGTTCGCCTAACCAGGTGTCAACCGTATCCACGCAAAGGAGAAACAGCATATGAGTAACGCAGCCGAGATGGATGCACAGGAGATTATCAATTACATCGCCACCGCGCCTAAAAAGACGCCCGTCAAGCTGTATGTGCGCGAGAAGCCCGGCATGAAGGTTGCCTGGGGCGATGCGCACGTCTACGGCGGCCGTCGTGGCAAAACCGTCTTTGGCGACTGGGAAGAGCTCAAGGCCATCCTCGATGCCAATGCCGACTCCATCGACTATTACGACGTCGAGAATGACTGCCGCAACTCCGCCGTGCCCATGCTCGACCTTAAGGGCATCAACGCCCGCATCGAGCCGGGCGCGATCATCCGCGACCGCGTCGAGATTGGCGACCGTGCCGTCATCATGATGGGCGCCATCATCAACATCGGCTCCGTCATTGGCGAGGGTTCCATGATCGACATGGGCGCCGTGCTGGGCGGCCGCGCCACCGTGGGTAAGAACTGCCACATCGGCGCCGGCACCGTGTTGGCAGGCGTCGTGGAGCCCGCCAGCGCCACGCCCGTCATCATCGAAGACGATGTCATGATCGGCGCCAACGCCGTGGTCCTGGAGGGCGTGCACGTAGGCAAGGGCGCCGTCGTTGCCGCCGGCGCCGTATGCGTCGAGGACGTCCCCGCCGGTGCCGTCGTGGCCGGTGTCCCCGCCCGCGTCATCAAGATGCGCGACGAGAAGACCGACAGCAAGACCGGCCTCGAGGAAGGCCTGCGCCAGCTTTAATAGTTACGCGGGTTTACCAACCCGCGTAACGGCTCGACGCTGCATCTTTGGTTCCGTCGTTCTAACGAACGACGGACCGGTCGACGCTACAAACGCCCCTAAGCGGCAATCTGACGTTCAATCGTCGGTCGCGTACCGAAGTACGCTTCCCTCCTCTTTCACGTCACCTTGCTCGCCTAGGGGCGTTTTCGCTGACATATGCTCAACCTGCGGCGCAATTCAATCCCATGCAAAAAGGCCGAAGCACCATCGGAGCTTCGGCCTTTGTTTTTCTGCAGCGTCCAAGAGCAGTTTATCGATTCTCGATGCTGCCAATATTTTTGAGCTCGATGGAGATGAGGCCGTTGGGCTCGTTGACAAACTCGATGTACTCGGAGTTTGAGCCCATCTCGGCCGGGAAGCTGATTTCGATACCCGTATCGGTACGGATCTTGTGATTGCGCACCGCCGCGCGTTCGACCTGCTTGCGCTCCACGGGCACACGCTCAGGCACCTTCTCCTCGGTCAGTGCCGCGCGTACGCTCTCCTTGATGACCGGCTCGTCCTCAAAGACCTCGTCCACGATATCCCAGGGCGGCAGCTCCTCGTCGTCTTCGACCTTCTCGGCGACGGCGGCCTTAACCTTGGCGAGCGCGACGGCCGTGTTGGCACCGTGCTCCTCGGCGACTTCCTCAACCACACGCGTCACGGTGTCGATGACCTCCTTGCCCGATACGCCCGTGTCGCACTGCAGCAGGCCATCGGGAATGAGCATGCGGTCTTCGCCGGCAATCTTGCGCTTCTTGTCCACGTAGCCGATCTCCATGGTGCTCGCGCGCACGATGGCATAGCTCGGCACCTTTTGCGAGGGGTTCGGCAGAATGGCGTAGTGGCGCGCAATGTCGTTGCGCACCTCCCCCTCCTCGCGGCCCACTTCGTGCATAAAAGCCTGCTTGGAGCCCAGCAGCATCACGGCAAACCAGCGGGCATCCTCATCGTCGTCAAAGTCGGCCACGAGCACGTCGGTGGACTCAGCCTTCTCGGCCTTGGTGAGCTCGGAAGAGATGAACTCCGCGATCTGCTGCGACAGATCCACGAACTCGCGCTCGCCAAAGAAATAGCCCTTGAGCTCGCCGCCAAACGCAGAGTTCTCGGCAAATGTGGCGCGTTTATTGTCGGCCGAGGTACGTGCGCGGCGCAGATGCGTGGTCACGAAGTTGCGCACGGTGCGGCTCTCGATATCGAGCTCGCGCTGGCTCATAACGTTGACGGCAGAGTCAAAGTCCAGGATATGCAGAATCGCGTGATTGATTTTCATATACGGCATTCCGTTCTAGATCGATTTCGGCACGAACCAGTATAGCGGTCGAGCCCTCCCCAAGCGCATCGAAGATTGGTACATCGGGGACAGGTTGCTTTGCACCAATGGCTAGCGCAGGAGCTCGGACTGCCAAGCCTCGAGCTGTTCTGCCAAACTCTTGCCGGCAGCGGGCATGTCGATCTGGGGTCGCTTGGGCAGCAGTGCGCATTTAAGGATTGCCACGATGGTCTGCGAGACAAAGCGTCGCGTATCCTTGTCAAAGCCTTGCGCAGCCTGGAGCATCACGGGCAGGCTCTCGCGCAGATTCCCAGCGATATCCGCAAACCGCTCAGCACCCGTAGCCTCAAACACGGAGAACAACGCATCTACAAAACGCTCGCGCTCGCTAGGCGACACTGCAAGCAGCATCTCGCGAATAGAGCCATCAACGTATCGAGCACCGGCGGACAGGCGCTCACAGTACACGAAGTCGCGACCATCAACCACCCAGCTAAAGGGATTGTGTTGCAGCAGGCTGAACTCGGTGCTCTCAACGATGGCATAGTCCTCCTGTGTCTCGAACATCATGCCAAAGATCGACGACCGAGGTAGCGTCTTGTCGATTCGACCGGAAAGATCGGCAAAAGCCTTGCCGTTCAGAAACTCCTCGACGAAGCCCGGACCATCATGGGAATACGCCCGCTCGATTCGCCCGCGGGCGGCATCGGAGCACATCGCCGCACCGTACACCGCAAGGTTTCCACCCTTGGAATGACCTCCGCACAAAAGCGGCCCACCAATCGCATCCGCCGCCTCGTCCACATAACGCGCCGCGGATTCCTGGGCCGGCACAGGACACCGGAACGCCATGTTAAAGTCCTCTTTCCAGCCCACAATCGTGCTGTCGGTCCCCCGGAAGGAAAGATAACTAAACCCCGCCGGAAATCGGAACGTCATAGCCGCAAATTGTTCCGTCGTCTCGGCATCACTCACGGTACGATAGCCGCAAACACGAACGCCACGGTAGCGAGGGCTTGCTGCCACGGCCTCCAACAAGGCCCTGCTCCCCTCCGGATCCCACAGGTCGCCAATCATGCTCCGGTAGCACTCGGCACGCAGCAGCTCGCGTACGTCTAGGCCCTGCCAGTTCGTCAGCTCCGCCATATCACCCGGCAAACGCAAATAGGACAACCACGCAAAGACCAGGCTATCCACCGCGCAGAACGGCCGTTCCTCAAACGGATCAAACGCCGTCTGGGCATAGGTCAAAAAATTAGGCGAATCCGACATGGCTCTCCCATCAACAATGGCGCATTGGGATGGTGCGTTGGGGTCAGGTTGCTTTGCACCAAAAAGGCGCCCGGGCCGTGTGGACCCGGACGCCTTCATTGTAGCTTTTCGCTCTGGCGAGCTCGATTTAGCAGGAGAAGTCGACGCTGTCGATGATGTCCTTGAGGGCCTTGGCGGAGGCGGTAAGCTCATGCTGCTCGTCATCGTTCAGCGGCACGGGAACGCGGCAGACAACGCCGTCACGGCCAACGACGGTCGGCATGGAGATGGCAAGGTCGGACAGGCCATACTCGCCCACCATGAGCGAGGAGACGGGCAGAACGGTCTGCTCATCGCGCATGACAGCGGTGCAGATGCGCTTGACGGCCATGGCGACACCGTAGTAGGTGGCGTGCTTCTTCTCAATGATGGTGTAAGCGGAGTTCTTGACGTCCTCGGCGATGCGCTTCTCGGCAGCCTCATGCTCCAGATGGCCGTGAAGCTCGCAGAAGGTGTTCAGCGGCACGCCGGCAACCTGAGCGCTGGACCAAGCGACAAACTCGGAGTCGCCGTGCTCACCCATGACATAGGCCTGGACATCGCGCGGGTCAACCTCGACGTGGGCACCAAGCATCTGCTGCAGACGGCCGGTGTCGAGTACAGTGCCCGAACCGATGACGTGACCCTCGGGCAGGCCGGACATCTTGATGGCGGCGTAGGTCAGAACGTCGACCGGGTTGGAGACGATGAGCAGAATGCCGTCGAAGCCAGACTTCTTAATCTCGGGAATAATGGACTTAAAGATGCTGACGTTCTTGTTGACCAGGTCCAGGCGGGTCTCACCGGGCTTCTGGGCAGCGCCAGCGGTGACGACGATCATGGCAGCGTCGGCGACATCGGAATAATCGCCGGCGTAGATCTTCATCGGCTCGGCAAACGTCATGCCGTGCGCGATATCCAGGGCCTCACCCTCGGCGCGGTTCTTGTCCACGTCGATGAGGACCATCTCGGAGAACAGACCACTCTGCATCAACGCAAACGCCGAAGACGAGCCGACGAAACCGCAGCCGACAATAGCGACCTTCTTCTCATTAACCATTAGAAACTCCCATCTCGCTCCACAAACAAACCGCCCGGGAACGACCCCGAGCGGCTTGTCGTAATCCCAATATATCCAATCGGGACTTTGATTATGCTCCTATTCGCAGCCAAATATCGACCGTTTACCGAAATTATTTGCAGGATTCGTAAAATAACTGCACGAAATCGGTTTCGAGCTATTGACGCACCGAAATAGGTTTCTAATACAGGCCCGCCTCGCGAATGGCCTCGACAGCCAAAGCGATCTGATCGGGCGGCAGCACCAGCGCCATGCGCACGTGCCCCTCACCCGAAGGGCCAAAGCTCGCGCCCGGCGTCACCACAACGCCGGCCTTCTCCATGAGCTCCTCGCAAAACGCCATGGAATCGGTGCGACCACCGGGAAGCTTGGCCCACACAAACATGGAGCCATGCGCGTTGGGACGCTCCCAGCCCAAGCCCTCAAGACCGTCGCACAGGGCATCGCGGCGCACCTGGTACTTCAGACGCTGCGCCTCGACCTCATCGCGCGGACCGTTGAGGCACGCGATGGCAGCCTTCTGGATCGGGAAGAACATACCGAAGTCGATCTGGCCGCGCAGCTTGGCAAAAGCCGAGACCACATCCTCGCGACCGACCAAAAAGCCGATGCGCGCGCCGGTGACGTTAAACGACTTAGAGAGCGAAAAGAACTCAACGCCCACCTCGAGCGCGCCGGGATACTGCAAAAAGCTTCCGCCCGGCTCGCCGTCGAACACGATGTCGGAGTACGCGTTGTCATGGACGATGAGCAGGTCGTGCTCGCGAGCAAAGGCGATAATCTCCTCGTAGACCTCGGGCGTGCCCACCGAGCCGACCGGGTTCGCGGGCAGCGACACGATCATATACTTGGCACGATCGGCAACCTCAGGATCGATACCCGCCACATAGGGCAGGTAATTATGCTCGGCGACCAACGGATAGTACTCGAGCTTGGCATCGGCGATCTTGGCACCCGCCTCAAAGACCGGGTAGCACGGATCGGGAACCAGGATGGTGTCACCAGGATCGAGCAGGGCCAGGCCCAAATGGCCCACGCCCTCCTGCGTGCCGTTGCACGACTGCACCATGGACGGCGTAATGCCCGAAACGCCAAAGCGACGCTCATAGTAATCGCACACGGCTTGCTTGAGCTCGGGCAGGTCGCGCAGGGCGTACTTCCACATCTCGGGGTCCTGGGCCGCCTGCGTGAGCGCCTCGACCACGTGGTCGTACGGCTTAAAGTCGGGCGTGCCCACGCTCATGTTGTAAATGGTCTTGCCCTGGGCCTTAAGCGCAAGAAGCTTGTTGTTGAGCGAGGCGAAGACCTCCGCGCCAAAGCGGTCGAGACGCTGCGATGCCTGCATGGTGCCACCTTTCGATATAAAAAACGCGGCGCTCCGACAAGAGCGCCGCGCGATACGGGCCATCAGATTGCAAAAGTGTAACGCTTACAACCCCCGTACTGGTTCAATTTAGCCAACCTTAGTCAATCGGATTGAGCGCATCGATCTGCGCAAGCCACAGACGCGAGCTGGCGTCACTCGGCATACGCCAATCGCCACGCGGGCTGAGCGTCACCGAGCCCACCTTGGGACCGTCGGGCAGGCAGCTTCGCTTAAACTGCTGGGCAAAGAAGCGGCGGTAGAACGTACGCAGCCACGTGTGGACGGTCTTGGCGTCGTAGACGCCCTCGAAGCTCTTGAGCGCCATGCGGTAGATCTTGCCCGGCTCAAAGCCAAAACGTAGCAGGTAGTAGAGGAAGTAGTCGTGCAGCTCGTACGGGCCCACCAAATCCTCAGTCTTCTGCGCAATCTCGCCGTCGCCCGTGGGCGGCAGAAGCTCGGGAGATACCGGCGTATCGAGGATATCGAGCAAGACCTCGGCAATACGCCCGCCAAAGACATCAGCCGCATAGCGCACCAGATGGCGCACAAGCGTCTTGGGCACGCTCGCGTTGACGGCGTACATGCTCATGTGGTCGCCGTTATAGGTAGCCCAGCCGAGCGCCAGCTCCGACAGATCGCCCGTACCGATGACAAAACCGCCGGCCTGGTTGGCTAGGTCCATCAGAATCTGCGTACGCTCGCGCGCCTGGCTGTTCTCGTAGGTCACGTCCTGTACGGCCGGATCGTGCTCGATATCCTTAAAGTGCTGCTCCACGGCCGCATGAATCGAAACCTCGCGGAAACTCACACCTAGGTCGCGAGCAAGCGACTCGGCATTGGACTTGGTGCGGTGCGTCGTGCCAAAGCCGGGCATGGACACGGCCGTGATACCGGTGCGCAGCAGCCCCAGTGCATCGAAGGCGCGCACGGTCACAAGCAGTGCCAGCGTGGAGTCCAGGCCGCCCGAAAGACCGATGACAGCCGCCTTGGTACCCGTATGGGCAAGGCGGGTCTTGAGGCCGGCGGTCTGCAGGTCGAGGATGGTCTCGCAGCGCTCGGCCAGATCACCGTGGTCGGCCGGCACAAAAGGCGCGCGAGGGAAAACGCGGTCGATATCAAGCGCATCGCGAAGAACAGGATCCTTCGCAAGCACGCCCTCAAACGAAAACTCAACGGTCGTGGCCTCCGGCGCATCGTCCGCGCGCGTCCACGTCGTCGAGCGACGGCGCTCGGCAACCAGGCGGTCAAGATCAACGTCGGCGATGGCCATATCGCAGGTAAGCGGTTTGGTCGCGGCGAGCTTGGATCCGTTTTCGTAGACGAGGTTCTCGCCCGCAAAGACCATATCGGTCGTGGACTCGCCCTCGCTCGCGTCCGCGTAGGCATAGGCGCAGTACAGGCGCGCGCTCTGGTTGGAGATAAGGCTGCGGCGGTAATCTGCCTTACCGATAATCTCGTCCGAGGCCGACGGGTTGAGAATCACCGTCGCACCGGCAAGCGCCATCTCGGTCGAAGGGGGTGCCGGCACCCACAGGTCCTCGCACACCTCGACACCCAGCACCATATCCTCGGCGCCTTCATCACAGCAGCGGTAGACAAGCCCCGAACCCAGCGGAACCGGACCCTGACCGGCAAACTCGACCCACACAGGATCTGCGGGCGCCGGAGCAAACCAGCGGCACTCGTAGAACTCGCCATAGTTGGGCAGATACTTCTTGGCCGTGAGGCCCAAAAGCTCGCCCGCGCAGCACACGGCGGCGCAGTTGTAGATATTCTCGGCAACCGCAACGGGAAGACCGATGGTAAAGACAATCGACAGCTCACGAGTCTCGTCGAGGATATGCACCAGAGCAGCCTCACAGGCATGCAGCAGCGTGCGGTTATGGAACAGATCAGCCGCGGTATAGCCGGTCAGGTTAAGCTCGGGCAACACCAACGCGCGAACGCCACGCCCGGCAGCATCGCGAACAGCCGCCAGCGCAACCTCGACATTGCCCTCGACATCGGCGACGCGAATCTGCGGCGATGCCGCCGCAACCCGCAGAAAGCCGTCGTTCTTATTAGCCGAAACGCAGCATTGCCTTGTTGATCTGGACACTGGAGGCCCCTTCTACCCTGAGATTCAGTCTAACGGACGTTCACATATCTCTAACTAGCCAAAGCAACCTCCCAGTTTACTGAGACGCTAACCTGTGCTAAGAGCATGTATTCCAAAAAAATCTTTAATTAAAAAAGGAGAAATCGATAATCGACTTCTCCTTTAAGCGAGGCAAGAAAATTCCGAAACTAATGGCAGAATTTATCCATGTAGTCCTCAAAGTCGAACACTTCTACCACGACGCACTCTTCCTGAGACTCTTTCAGTTGCTCCAAGAGATCTTTGTTAATAACGTCCATGCAGAAACCTCCTCTATCTAATCAGTTGTAGTATATCTGCTTTCATGCAATTATCAACCAACTTGTTTAATTGCTCCTCGCTTGTCGATAGTCCCTCTTTTTTCAAAATGTCGCGCACCTCGTTCTTAGTAATCGGCTTTTCAAACAACGAAAGCAAAGCGAACGAAAAATCATTAACCGCACACATTCTATGGGTGGCACAACTCAGCAGTACTCTTAACCCCTCTTTTGAGCGTCCGACTTCTTTAACAAACGAACTTTTAACCAATTGAAAACCATTATCGTGCATTACATAATCGGCATCGATATTTGTATTCAGCAATCCATAATGCAACAGTTCTTCTATCGCCCTTGTCAGCTCGAGGTCGCCCTGATCAAGAATAAGAGAAATGCTACAATCGGCCTCCAATAAACGGGCCAACTTATGGTATACCAACTGGGAAACAGCATAGACATGATGGTATTCAGAATTATAGAAGTAGGCAAATGGCTCAACGAGCACGACAGAGGTCTTGGAATCCAGCCAGATTCGATCGGCTGGATTTAGACTAGTTAGCCGTCGCTTTACTTTGGTCAAATGTCCCTTATACCTGACAGCGTGAATAGAATCTAGGATCCAGGTCACCTCTGAAATATGAAGCCGCTGGGGCAAGTCAATTGTGTCGCTACCGTTTATGACCTCTTGCATATAAAAATCAATATGATGCTCATCAGCTAAGGATTTTGCTTCATTTAAAGTTAAACCAGTGCCTGAAACATAATCTACTTCGAGGCGCAAATCCTCATATTGGGACTGCGGCATTACAGAGACACCATACTTATCGGGATGATTCCAAACATCCGACCCCATAACGAGACCAAAATTCGTAAATCCTCTCGTGGAATATGGAACACCACATACCTGTTTTGAATAATTCAAAACATTCTCTGTATAAGCTAAGGTGTTCAGAGCCTCTTCTTTAGTTTCGGTCGGAAAGCCAATCATAAAAAATAGATGAACAGGAATACCCGCATTGAGACAATCATGGATATTGCGATCAATCCAATCAACTCTCGTGTTCTTCTTCATTAGATCAAGAACTCTTTGGTTGTATGACTCGAGGCCAAACTGAATCTGCCTACATCCACTTTGGTATATCTTGTTAAAAACGTCTGTACTTAGGGTTGGAGAGAACCTCGTTTCTCCATGCCAGAAAAACGTTTTTCCCGATGCGTTTATTTCATCCGCGAGTTGCTCCATTCTTTTGCCTTCGAATGTTTCATCCACAAAAGAGAAAACTCTCGTGCCGTATTTTTCATTTAACCGACACATTATTTCAAATACTCTCGATATAGGCATCTTTCGGTAACAACCACCGGTAGCACCGGGAATGGTGCAGAAGGCGCAATGATTAAAACACTGCCTAGAGGAATAAACCGGCAATATTAGCTCAGGCATGAAGTATTTAGAAAGGGCGAAGCCATCGAAATCGGGAACTGTATCGTTGATAAATGTTTGCTCAATCCGATGGTTTTTATATATCTTTCCACCTTTAGCATGGCAAAGGTTTGGAACACAGTCGAGATTGTCATCACCAGAGTCAAGAGCCTCAAGAAGACGTGCAAGCGGCTCTTCGCCGTCATACATCATTATCGAATCAATGTATTCAAAAAAGGGATGCCATTCTTTCATGCAGTCATCTGCTAAACGAGTAATGTAATTGCCGCCCAATGAGACGTGTTTAACAGATGGACATTCTTCTTTAATCAGTTTCGCTAACGTAACTGCAGAAATCAATTGGAAACAGCCGCTCACCGAAATCCCAATAAACTCGATTTTTTCCCTCTGAATACGCTTAAGAAAGGCAGTTTCATAGAAGGAAATAAACGGATTATGCAAGGTATCCGCAAGCGATTTCATTATTTCTGGTGTCGAATAATAATCATAGGGCAGATCTATGGAGTTGAACGTGTATTTAACTCCATATGAGACGTGATTTATGATATAGAGTGCATTTCTAAAAATGTTTTCAGCATATTGTCTTTCTTTTAGATTAAAGTATCTCTTCGATCTGAAAATATCTTTTGCCTCGTCAACATTAAGTGCCGACTTTTGTATCAACTCGATTGTTAATTGGACATTCGAACTAAACGAATCCTTTGATTCCCGATACCTTTTACAGCACTCTTCGACATGTCTAAAAGATAGGAGGTCATCGTAAAATTCCACGTTTAAGTCAACAATGTCAACTTTGTATTGTTCAACCTCTTGAAGATATGACTTCAAAACAGGCAAGGCAAGATACGGCCCCACTGGACTCCATCCTGGGGGAAATACTAAAAGCGTTTTAGGCATATCAACGTCACATCTTTCGCAAATAATTCAATTGAAACACAACTACCATCATAATTGAAAATACACCAAGTCCTGTAACGAGAATTGAGAACATCGCGATGCTCGTGAACAGCGAAACAAGAAGTGTTGAAATAACAACAGCAACCGATTGCAAAGACTCCCTAATTGAAAACAGGCTTATCGATTCAGATCCGTCTCTCGCCAAATCCTGCAGCGATGTTATGAGAAGCACATCTTGAATGGCGTTTCCGGCACCGACGATAAAAAGGGAAATAAACGATATCCCAGACGCATAGCGATAGCCAAACGCCAGATACGCACCGAGCGCAAGATACGTCACAAAACAATATGATTTAACGCAATCGGAACCACTGATTAAACGACCATATATTGTATTTCCGAACAACAGTCCGATTGTAAGACTACTCTGAAGGAATCCGTATTGTATCGATGACGAGTCAAATTGCAATTGCGCTATAGCTGGCAAAAGAGAATTCAGAGAGCCGAATGCCACGCCACTAGAAATATCGATTAATAGGAAACCAATTGCCAAGTGCTTCGCGCTAAGATCACTAAATGCAGTCCTGTTTTTTTCATTTTTGCTTATTCCCTCTTTATCATTAACCTCGATAACCGACGGAACATCTCGCAGCAACCAGAACGACGCGGCAAAAGAAAGCGCGTCTAATGCAAGAACAGCCTCCGCCCCAAATTGAGCGACAACAAAACCGCCGGCAACTGGCCCCAGAACCATCATCAAATTCTGCAGGAACCCAAACGAATTATTAATTACGTCGCGATTGATACTATTCGTATTGGCTCTTAACAACGAGTAAAAGCAGGGCATTTCTACCGTTCGGCAAAGCGATACCGCGCACGTAATAGCAAACATACTCCATTTACTATCAACAAAAATATAGCAAACGAATAATCCCGCGCGAATTAAGTCTGCCAATCTCATGGCCTGCAGTGTCCCGATACCCATCTTCTGAGGCAGCTGCGCGAGCGCAACTGAAAACAGAGAGGGGGCAAATCTGCAGCAGACCATCAAAGCAGTTGCAGAAACATCGTGAGTTACCTCGTAAATTAGCATTGGCAAAGCAATATTCGCACACCAATTGCCTATTTCGCTTATCCCTCTAGCAATATATAGGACCCGAACCGGACGGCTAGCTCTCAATACCGTGAACATCACGATTAACCTCGTATTTCAGGCCTCGTTCATCCCTTAATAGGAATCCATAATCAACCAAGTACCGCCTCAACACGGCATAATCAGGATAGAGCTGTGACAGCACACGATTAACCTGAAGCTCCGTATAACTTGTATTTAATTCAAAGAAAGAGACGGCCCATAGCAGCATGATTCTTTTATAGCTTTCCTTTTTTGGAATTGAAACCAGCTCGCCATTCTTGAGAAATCGTTTTTTAAAGTCTATTAGCTCATCCATTCACATCCTCCATTTCATACGCATCTAATACTAAAAATGCATACGCTTTAGGTCATCGCATTCAGCTTCTTTATTCGAACTAAACTCGAACTAATCTAAATTATTTGCTCAGACACTCTTCGAAAGCTCGTTTTTCACTCTGAGTAAAATGCCCTTCCCAGTCAGTCCACGAACAGGAAGGCAACTCACAACGAGCGGAGTCGAAACCCTCTGCCGTCGGTCGTTCAAAATGCACGATAACCTTTTCGATATCGCCATCTGTAATCAGGTCAGAATGAATGACCTCGGTTCCATCTTCGAATGTCATATACGGGTACATCACGTAAACCACCTCGCAAACATAAATCCAGTTTAGCATCAAGCTATCGCACCAAAGACAGCAAGCCCCCTTGATGAGTTGATGGTATCTGTTAAATGTCACGTACGATTCACATCTGGTGGGTACCCTGATGGCTACACGAAACGAAGCAGATTTACACCGGGAGGACCCCGTATGACAACCAAGTACACCGACGCGCCGCGTACACGCGTCATGACTCCCGCCGCACTGAACAACGGCGTGCACGAGAACCATTCCATCGGCCAGACCATGGCCATTGCGCCCAAGAAAAAACTCTTTGACGACATTTCCATTCCCCAAATCATCGCCGGTGCCGCAGCTGCCGCAACGAGTGTCGCGCTTGCTTCCAAGATCGGCATCGCTGGATCGGTGATCGGCGCCGCCGTAAGCTCGGTCATCACCGTTGTATCCTCGCAGGTCTACCGCCACTTTATCTCCGCCAGCGCCGAAGCAATCAAGGGCACGCATGCCGCTGTCGACTACCCTACCGGCGCCTACGAGCCCGTTGAGCCCAATGTCGAGGAGCACCTAGGTGGCGCCGCAACCACGCAGGAGATGCGCCAGGTTGTGGGACGCGCGACCACGGCGCGCGTCGCTCCCAACAGCCTGCGCGCCAAGGCGGCGGCCGAGCGCAGCCAGACGCAAAAGAAGGTCATCATCTTCTCGATCGCTATCGCCATAGTCGCGGTCATCGCCTGCGCCGGCGCCATCCTTATCACCACTGCCGGTGAGGGTCTGGGCGAGCGTCCCGAGCCGATCCTTTCGTCGCGCACGACCGATAGCGATGCAGATGGCAACACCCAGTCGCAGGATCAGCAGGCAAAGACGGACGATACGCAAGACAGTTCTACCTCTGCCAATTCATCCTCGAACACCCAAAACCAATCGCAGGGCACCGATTCCTCTGCGAACAACAGCGGCACGCAATCCGGCACGACTGACTCAAGCCAAACGACTGACGGCTCTCAACCGAGCACGGGCGGCCAGACGAGCGACACCACGTCGGGAACGGGCACAGCAGGCAGCAGCAACAGCAATTCGAGTGACACCACATTGGGCACGACATCTAACAGCTCGAGCCAAGGCACGGCATCGGGCAACTAAGCACTGCATCCCCAGATAGGCAACCTGTACAACGGGCGCGAATCGATAGCGGTTCGCGCCCGTTTGCCTTGGGTGCCGCCATGGCGAACGCTATGCGATGGTAAGATGCTTTACGTGTGTAAAGAGGAGATTTGCCCTGAGCAAGACAATAGTTAGGCCCACGCTATCGCTGGGCAACCACATCTATCTGTATCGCCTGCTGCGCGACGCGATTGGGTGCGGTAAGCAAACGTTTATGACGCAGGTCGAGGAGGCGCTCGCCGCCGGCGACATGGCCGCTTATGACTTGGGCTTCGAGTCCACGCGCGAGTTGCTCGAGGAACTCGACGACTGCATTAAACTGACCGTCTTTAAGGGCGGCCGCCTGTATGCCACCGTCATCGCCAACGAGGCATGGGATGCCGCCCTTGCCAAGGACGAGGACAAGCGCAAGGCTACCAAGGGCGCCAAGCAGTCCTACAAAAAGAAGAAGCACGGCAAGAAGGACCTGAAGGCCGTGCGCCCCAAGCACGTTAAGCGTCCCGAGCCCGAAGCCATGGTTGGAGCCGTGCCGGAACCCGAACCCGAGACAGAGATCGAAGTCGCTATTGGAGTAACAGCAGAGGCCGAAACCGAAATCGCCGCCACGACCGATCCCGAAGTCATATCCGAGCAGGAAGCCACTGCGGAGCTCAACGAGGCATCCAAGTCGACAACCGAAGAGGCGGCTGGCCAGCCCGAGGCGCCCGTGTTCCAGAACCACGATGTCTTTGGCGACAACACCGAGGACAATCAGTCCGACGAGCTCGCGGATCAAGATGCTGCCGAGGCAACACCGGAGCCCGAGGCGCCCCAGCCTGCCATCTCGCTCACGGTTGTCTACGACCCCGAGAACGCCAACGCCGGCATCACCACCATGGTATCCACGCCGGTCGAGGCCAAGCCGAGCATCGAGAACGAGAACGCAACGCAGGTTGAGATTGAAACTGCAGCTGCAGACGCGCCCGTCACCGTGAAGCCCGCAGATTCCACAATCGAGCCGGAAACGACGCCGGAGCCCGCACCCGTCATCGAATCCGTGCCCACCTCTGCTTGCGACCAAATTCCCGCACCGGCACCGGCTCCGGCACCCGCAGCGGCCCCAACCCCCGCACCTGCAGCGCCCGCCATCCCCGAGGACTTCCCCGTCGATTTCGCAACCGAGGTCTTCTGCCCCGGCCCGCTTCTGCACCAGTTGTCGACCTATCTCCCCTACGGCGCCGACACGCTCGGCATCATCGGCGAGTACTACTGGATCGCCCGCGAGCGCGGTACCATCGAGGCCGCGCGAAACCGCGCAAGCTTCCCCCTGCACTACACGCAGGCCGGCGAGCGCCACGAAGTCACCGTGCGCATCCGCCGCAACACCACCGGCGGTCTCGGAGCCGCCTGGACCATCGACAAAGTTGAAGAATCCAACGAATAACAAAACGCGGCGAACGTCACAAAAACGTTCACCGCGTTTTTATTCTCTCAGGTTGAACAAAAGTCAGCGAAAACGCCCCTAAGCGAGCAAGGTGACGTGAAAGAGGAGGGAAGCG
>CAJMPZ010000041.1 GCA_905215445.1 uncultured bacterium
GACGCTGCAAACCCGCCAGAGCGGCAATCTGCCTTTCAACTTCGGCGGCATGACCAGAAGGTCAATGCCGCCTTGTTTCAAGGCACCTTGCTCGCTCTGGTGGGTTTTCGCTGTCGGTGCCAAAACACCGGCGTTGCCTTGGCTGTCAATGTGGCACTTGGGGACGTTCCTTTTGTGCCGGCACCTGGGGACGTTCCTTATGTCAAGAGATTGGTACAAGAGGGATAGGTTGCCTTGCATCAATCTAATAAGTTGCGGTGAGATAGTTCTTGAATTGGCCTTTTTGATGGCTAAACAGGAACTATCTCACCGCAACTGCCTTGAGTGTTTTTTGGCAGCTAGTTTACTTGCTCGCGAAGAGCCCGATCAGGACGATCACGAGGATTACGGCGATGATGCAGACGATGGCTCCGGTGAATTTGATGCGTGAGTCGCGGGTACGCTCGCGCACGTCGTCCTCGGCGGCTTCGAGTTGAGCCACTTCGCGCTCGGTTTCGGCGTGCTCGGCCTTATCGCGGGCCAAGGAGCCTGCGAGCGATTCGGTAATCTCGGGATGGTCGTGCACCTCGGTCGCCTGCTCGATGATCGACTGCGCATGCGCTACATCCGCCTGGGCATTGGCAATAGCCTGCTCCTGCTCTCGACGCGCCTTGTCCTCGACGGCGATCTTCTCGCGCAGTTCGCGTTGGCGCGTTGCGGCGGCGGCTTTTGCGGTCTGCAGCTCGTCGCGCGCGGCATCGGCCTCGGCCGTCACGGCCTGATGGGCACGCCTGGCGTCAGCGATGGGGGCTTGTGCCTGCTCGACGGCGTGCTCGGCGGCCGCGAGTGAGTGCTCAAGATCGGCGGTGATGTGCGGGACATCTTCCTCGGCTTTGCGCAGGGCATCGGCCGTGTCGGAGATCTGCATCGAAAGCTCGCTGGTGCGCACCGTGTAATTGGCGGGATTCGCCGAAGGATTGCGCTGCAGCTCGGCATACTCGCGGCGCAGCGTTTCGAGTTGAGCGCGCGTGGCATCGACGGTTTGCTGCGCTGCGGCAACGCCGGCGTCGCGCTCGGCCTGCACCTTGTCGCGGATGCGCTTGGAATCCTCGAGGCGGCGAACGAGGCGGTTACCGGTCTCGCGCGAGCTGGCTTCGCGCGCCTCCACGGCATCGAGTGCGGCTTTGAGACGCCGCTCGGTGGCATCGTCCTCTTCTTTTATTTGCTCGAGCTGCGCCTTGAGCTCTGTTGCCTTGGCAGCATGGGTATCGCGGCCGATTTCTGCCGCCGCGGCGGCCTTTTGTGCCGTGTCGATAGTCTGGCGCTGCTCGGCGACGATTTGGTCGTAGCGGCCTGCGATGTCCTGGCGTGTCTTGAGCTCCTCGCCTTGATCGGCGATGCGCTGCTCAAGTTCGGCCAGGTGGGCACGGGCGTCCGCGAGTGCCTTCTTTGCGGCGTTCATCTCGCGCATGGCCGAGGCACCCTGGGCGATAAAGGCGCCCACGGCGCTGGCGGTGTTTGAGACGGCGCCTCCCAGATCGCGGCTGGCTGCTGGGGTGTGCAGGGCGGTCGGGTGAGCGGCGTTCGCCGTGCCCGCATCGGGCGTCTGCGGCGTGGCGATGCTGCCGGTGCCGCCCTCGACTACGGAAAAGCCGGCAGCGTGCGGGTCGACTGCATCGGCACCAATGGTGGGGTGCTCAAGCTGCAGGAACGAGGGCAGGGTGCTGCCTTGGTCGGCAACGGGGGTCTCGCCGGGCACGAAGGTCGAGGCGGCCTCGGCGGCCTCCTCTTCTTCGGCGTCAATATCGGCGTCGGCCACGGCGTTTTTCATCGCTTTGACGGCATCCATCATGGAGTCCATGACGGCATCGAGCTCTTCTTCCGAAGACACCTCGATAGGGCCTTCTGCTTGCGGGGCGGCGTCCTTTTCGGGGGCGTCGTCCTGAGCGGCCGAATCGTCGTTTTGCTCGCCGGCATCTTCGGCCGTAGGGATTTCCGTCGCAGCGCCGTTATCTAGAGTGGCGTCGTCGACGTCGGTATCATTGCAGGTCGCAGCGTCAGTATCTGCGGCGACGTCTGCTGAATCATCAATATGCTGTTGAGTCTGGGGGTCCAGCTCGTCTGTCATAGGCATGTGCTCCTCATCGTTGTTTGTCACCCTATGATAAAGTCTCGCGCCGACATCCCGCGCCCCGCAGCAAAGTTTCAAAACGTGTTCGATGACTCGCTTGGATAGCAAAAATTCATCCTCTAAAGTCAGTTTACGCTTGACATTCCCTTCGCCGAATGACGTTGCGCCGTTCGCCTGCTGCGGTCTTTATTTTTCACTTGAACACGCTAAAGTTGCATTTCAGCTTTTGGCGCGTGAAGTTGGATACGCGCAGTCGGCGGGTGTGCCCGTCGCGATTCGAAAGGACTTTGTATGGGACTTTTCACTGGTAAGACCGTGATCGTCACCGGCGGCGGCAAGGCCACGCTCAAGGACGGTTCCGCTGGCTCCATCGGTTACGGCATCGATATCGCTTTTGCCAAGGAGGGCGCAAACCTCGTCATTACCGGCCGCAACGTTGCCAAGCTCGAGGCTGCCAAGGAGTCCCTCGAGGCCGACTACGGCGTCAAGGTTCTGCCTGTTCAGGCCGATGTCTCGGCTGGTCAGGACAACGAGGCCGTCGTCCAGAACGTCATCGACAAGGCCATCGAGGAGTTCGGCCGCATCGACGCCGTCGTCAACAATGCCCAGGCCAGCGCTTCGGGCGTGACCATTGCCGATCACACCATGGACCAGTTTAACCTGGCCATTTACTCCGGCCTGTATGCCACCTATCTGTACATGCAGAAGGCCTATCCGCACCTGAAGGAGACCAAGGGTTCCGTGGTCAACTTTGCCTCGGGCGCCGGTCTGTTTGGCAACTACGGCCAGTGCAGCTACGCCGCCGCCAAGGAAGGCATCCGCGGCTTGACCCGCGTTGCCGCCAACGAGTGGGGCAAGGACGGCATCAACGTCAACATCGTGTGCCCGCTTGCTTGGACCGCTGCGCTCGAGAACTTCCAGGATGCCTATCCCGAGGCGTTCAAGGCCAACGTCCATATGCCGCCGGCGGGTCATTACGGCGACGTCGAGAAGGAGATCGGCCGCGTGGTCGTTCAGCTCTGCGGCCCCGACTTTAAGTACATGAACGGTGAGACCGTCACCCTCGAGGGTGGCATGGGCCAGCGGCCTTAGGGGTTACGCGGTTTTACCAAACCGCGTAACGGCTCGACGCTGCGCGGTCACCAGAGCGACAACTTGTCATTCAAAGAGGGCGGCATGACCAGAAGGTCTATGCCGCCCTCTTTTCATGCCAATTTGTTCGCTCTGGCGACCGCTCGCTGACGTTGCTAGAACATCGGCGTTGCCTTGGCTGTTGGATGTAGTCGCTGGGGACGTACTTAAACGACTATGGCCCCTTTGCACCAGTTTCTGTCGAGTCGGTGCTCCTTGCGGGTTGCCCGTATAATGGTTTGCGTATGAACCGCAACCAAGGAGTTCCAGTTTATGGACCAGAGCCTTTTTAAATTCGACCTGATCGCCGAGGACCCGACGACGCACGCGCGTGCCGGCGTACTGCACACCCCGCACGGCGATATCGAGACGCCAATCTTTATGCCCGTGGGCACCAAGGCAAACGTCAAGGGTATTCCTACCGAGACCGTCAAACAGCTCGGCGCCCAGATCGTGCTTGCCAACACCTATCACCTGTCCATGCGTCCCGGCGAGGACACCATTGCCGAGCTGGGCGGCCTGCACAAGTTTATGAACTGGCACGGCCCCATTCTTACCGATTCGGGCGGCTTCCAGGTGTTCAGCCACAACGACGCCGTCAAGCTCACCGACGAGGGCGTGCGCTTTATCGTCAACGACTACGACGGCCGCCACGTGTTCTGGACGCCCGAGGACAACATGGAAATCGCCATGAAGCTCGGCTCCGATATCTGCATGCAGCTCGACCAGTGCCCGGGCTATCCCGCCACGCGCGCCTACGTCGAGCGCGCCGTTGAGCTGTCGAGTATGTGGGCCGAGCGCTGCTATAAGGCGCATACCCGCGATGACCAGGCGCTCTTTGGCATCGTCCAAGGCGGCATGCACCTGGACCTGCGCCTGCGCTCGCTGCGCCATCTGGAGGAGTGCGGCGACTTCCCGGGTTACGGCATCGGCGGCTATTCGGTGGGCGAAGACCACGAGACCATGTTCGAGACGCTGGCACCGCTGGTTTCCGAGTACATGCCTAAGCACAAGCCGCGCTACCTCATGGGCGTCGGCAACCCTACCACGCTCGTGCGCGGCGTTGGCGTGGGCATCGACATGTTCGACTGCGTGCTGCCGACGCGCACCGGCCGCATGGGTACGGCGTTCTCCAGTGAAGGTCGCCTTAACTTCCGCAACGCGCGCTTTGCGCACGACGACGGCCCCATCGACCCCACCTGCACCTGCCCGGTGTGCACGGGCGGCTACAGCCGTGCGCTCATCCGTCACATGGTCACGCAGAAGGAGATGCTCGGCGGTATTCTGCTGTCGATGCACAACATTTACTACCTGCTCAACCTTATGCAGCGTGCCCGTCAGGCCATTATCGAGGGCCGCTACGGCGCGTTTGTGAGCGACTGGATGAACAGTCCTGCGGCGGTGGATTACTAAGAGCCGCGACCGCTGACCGATGCCTTGCAAGCACTTGATGCATCGTGGGTACCATACCGAATAGTTGATGTTCGGGCGGGTGTTTGACGCATGGCGTCGACCCCGCCCGTTTCTATTTTCGATAGGAGTGCCCATGATTAAGAATGAGAACGTCGAGGGCGAGCCGGCTTACGACGAGACGTACCGGCGCGGTCCCGTGGTCATGCGCGGCCCCATGATTCCCAAGGACAACACCTACGCCAACCTGCTGGCACCCGAGGACTCGACCGACTGGTTGCACACCGACCCCTGGCGCGTGCTGCGCATTCAGGCAGAGTTCGTCGATGGCTTTGGCGCGCTTGCCGAGCTTGGTCCTGCGGTGACCATCTTCGGCAGTGCCCGCACGCCCAAGACAGATCCGCTCTACAAGGCGGCTCGCACGGTCGGTCGCAAAATCGCCCAACGCGGCGTGGCGGTTATCACCGGCGGTGGCCCCGGCGTCATGGAGGCGGCCAACAGGGGAGCGGCGAGCGTGAACGGCAAGTCGGTCGGCTTGGGTATCGAGCTTCCGCACGAACACGGGCTCAACAAATACGTGAACCTCGGCATGGATTTTCGTTACTTCTTTGTGCGCAAGACCATGTTCGTCAAATACAGCTCGGGCGCCATCGTGTTTCCCGGCGGCTTTGGCACGCTCGACGAGATGTTCGAGGTGCTCACGCTGGTGCAGACGCACAAGGTCAAGCGTATGCCGCTCGTTTTGGTGGGCACCGAGTACTGGCAGGGCCTGTTCGATTGGCTCAACGGCCCGGTGATGGACGCCGGTATGATTAGCCCGCTCGATCCGGAGCTGGTGCACATTACCGACGACCTCAACGAGGCCGTCGATATCGCCCTGAGCGGGCTGATGTAGGGCGAGCGCGCCTGTCGTTGTAGTGACGAGAAGGCAGACTGATGCTATTTAACATCAGTCTGCCTTCTAAACTGGGTATACTGATGCAAAAGACGAGAGCGAGGAGGTCGCGTATGTCTACTGCAACGGTTAAGCCTACGACGGTTCGCATCGAAGAGGGGCTCAAGGAACAGGCGACTGAGTTCTTGGATACAGTTGGCCTGAGTCTCAATTCGTATCTCAACCTTGCTGTTCGGCAGCTGGTAAATCAGCGAAAGATTCCGTTTGAGATTGTGGGTCGGCCCGAAGTTCCCAACGAGGCGACGAGGCGCGCCATGGTGATTGCCGAGGCTCATGAGTTGGGGATTCTGCCAGACGACAGCCCGTCATTCAATAACGCTGATGAGCTTATATCGTTCCTCGATGAGGACTAGCGATGTTTGAGATTAAAGTCGAGGCTCAGTTTAAGGCGGATTACAAACGGACGACGCGCATCCATCCGCAGCTAAAAACCGAGTTTAAGGCGGCAGTCGCAGAGCTTGCAGCTCGCGGCTCGCTTCCCGCGGAATATGGCGCCCATGAGCTTTCAAACCCGGGCGGCAATTACAACGGCCACATCGATTTCCATCTATCCGATGGGTTGGTCGATGTGGTCGTTCTGTACTTGCCGCATAAGACTAATCCTGTGATCCGACTGGTCAGAATGGGCTCGCATGAGGAACTGTTCCGGGGCCCGCAGGGCTGATTGCCGATTTCTAAGTTGCGGTGGAATAGGGATTGATTTGCGGCTGATAAGCCAAAAACAGTCCCTATTCCACCGCAAGTGGTGGGGATGTCCTGCCTGTTGACGTGGCATCTGGCTTTCCCTTGTGGTTGATTTCGTCTAAGAGCTCCGCTGCGATCTCGCTGTTTTTGAACCTGATGCTGCAGTCTTCTTTCTTGGGGAAAGCTAGTAGCGGGATCGTTCCGTACCAGATAGTTTCTTCGTCAATTATCGCTGCACACAAACGTCCTTCTGCTCTAATGGCATGCTCGACGTTCATTTTTGCCAAAGTCTCGCTTGCATCTTCGCGCGGAGTCGAGGCAATGAAAAACTCAAGAGCAATCCCTCGGGCAGTGGCACCTTTGATTGCATCGCCGAGCTTTGCGAGGCAGGCGGCGGATGCGTAGGGCGCGGCAATGAAGATGCTCTTAGCGGCGCCAACGATGTCTTCAACCAGAGTCTCTACGGCATTAGCCGGTTCTATGAGAATGTTTTGATCGGACTGCTCGCTGCCTCCGGTCACGTAGACTTCGTACCCGAGCTTGGCGTAGGTCTTGAGTCTCTTCTGGTACATGCGGGCGAGCATGGGTATAGATAAATCAACGTAGTCGAATATCTCAACCCGTCGCTTGCCCTCGTGGCTTCTATGGAGCCTGCCTGCCTGCTGCGTGATGCTGCCGTCCCACGATATCGGCGTGGCAATGAGTAGAGTGTCAAGGTAGGACAGATCGAAGCCCTCGCCCAAAAGGCTTTCGGTGGCGACGATGATTCGATGTTCATGCTCGAAGCGGGGAAGACTGCTCAGTATCGTTTTTCTTTCTTTGGCGTCGATTTCCCCGGTCAGGAGAACGGGTTCGTGTCCTTGGTTTTTGAGCATCCCGAACAGCTCCTCGGCATGCTTTTTCCTTTTAGTCAGCACGAGCGGATGCCGGCCGTTTGACGCAGCTTCAATAGCGTCGTTGACAATCAATTCGTTTCTAGCTGCATGCGTGCACAGCAGGTCGAGAATCTGATTGAAGCTTGCACCTGGCTCGTAGGCGGGTAGTCGAATTCCAGTAAAACGAGGCCGTACGATGCGCTGGATGCCCTGCTGAATCGCTTGCGCTTTTGGATCGATAACATAACGGAGCGGGCCGCAGAGCATGGAGAGCGCCCGCGTAAGGCCGTCGGATCGTTCGGGCGTCGCAGAAAGGCCGTATACGTATTTGGCCGGGGCGGACTTGAGAATAAGCTCGAGCTGTGGTGCGGCGGCATGGTGGCATTCGTCGCAGATAATGAGGCCGTAATTACGAACAAGGCCCTTAACTATCGGCTCTCCGGTTTGACGGTCTTTGCCAGATAACGACTGGAACGAAGCGATGTCGACGAGGCCGCTTACGGCCATTTTGCCTCCTCCTATTTGTCCGATGACCGGAGGCTGCCTTTTGCTGATTCGTCCTTTTGGGGTTCGGACGGGCTCCCTGTTGTCCGTAATGTCGATAAATCGCTCGAGCTGGGATTTCCATTGGGTTATGAGTGCGGTTTTGGGAACGATGACGAGCGTTGGAAGACCAATGGATGCAATAAGATAAGCTCCGACGACTGTTTTACCGAAGCCTGTCGGCGCGGACATGATTCCGTCTTCGTATATGAGCATCTGATCAGCGGCGATTTGCTGCTCAGGGCGAAGGACTCCTTTAAATGCCATAACAATCGGATTGCCCGATTTGCGCTCGTCTGAATAGTGGGCGGTAACGCCGGTCTCTTGAACTAGCCGCTCAAGTTGAGTTTTGCAGCCCCGGGGAATTGCAACATGACCATCTCTCAGTTCGCTAAGGTCTATGAGTCGCGGTTTGCCGAATACTGATTGATGCATGGACTGCGCGCGATAGAATGCCGGATTGGCAAATGTCGCAAGTCCGCGGATTTCCATTTGAGCTGCTGGACTCAGAGACTTCTCGGGGATGTACAGCATATCGGCTTGAATAACGGGCAGCGATGAGGGAAAGTCCCGCGATGTGAGTGGTAGTCGCTTTCGTGGTCTTTGGGCATACCGTTTGCCCTTGTTTGCCACCGTAGTTGTTGCTGGTCCGTGTGGGTTGTTTCCAGGGGCCTCAATCAGATCTTGCACCGTCGAGCGCGGAATCAGCTGGACTTGTGATAGATAGAGCCATTGGTCGGGAAAGGGCTTGAATTGTTCGTCTACAAATACACTGTTTCCTTCACGTTGCGCCTTGCCTTGAAAGGGGAGTGCGATGAGGTTTCCGAAGCCTCCATCGGGAATAGTGGCCTGAGCGGGTAGCATTCGATCAAAGGCCTCGAACGTGATTGTCTTATTATGCGCCGCAGCTTCGGTTATGAGGCAACTTCCAAACTCTCGGGCAGCCTTTGCGCTGATTGGCTCGAGGAAGAAAAACCAGATGTGGGCGCCGTTGCCGGACCTTGAGCGCTCAACGGCGGCGTTAATGCCCCGTCGTATTGCAACAAGCCGTACGGCATTTGTTGCCTCTTTCCAGTCCGCTTTGTCAAAATCGATGACGAGAACTTTCGTGTTGCAGTTCCTATCGAGAACATATTGCCCGAGGACATCGCGGAACCGGTCATCGTTGCCTTTAAAGTGAGCAATGATTGCGGCATCGCTTAATTCCGGGAAGACGCGATTGCTGCATTCTACACATTTAACTCTTTGATGGGCTGCTTTGGGGCAAATTCCTGGCTCCCACTCATTAGCACAAGCAGGCGTATAGCCAATGCCCCCGTCCTTTCTGCGATATCCATGAGCGTAAACATCTTTGCGCCCGGTAAAGAGACTGCGAAAGAGCTCGAGTTTATCGCGTGCTGGGCTCGCGCTGGTGACGATGCCCTCGATTTGTGCTCGTTCATCGAACAAAGCGCCAGCTTCTTCCCACTCTTCTAGCGTTGCGTAGCGTACGTCTGAACCGTTGTTGCAAATGACGATTTGTCGGTGTTGGTCCGATATATGTGTGATCGTCTGATCGTATTTAAATTGTGCGGTCCCAAAGAGGGCGTATTGATGCATGGCGTTGCCCATTTGAATGCCGTCCTTGTATTGGAGTTGTTGAGACGAGGGTACGGCATTACGGCTTTTTGGGATATGTAATTTCGATTCAAGTTTGCTAATGGCAAGGGATTATTCTGCGAGCGGCTTTCGGTCGATGCCAAGGCGCGCGACGGCCCTTGATAATCAGGGTTTGCGGTCATATGGGTAGCCGGAGGCGTAAAGAGCGGACCTCATTCAGACCCGGTGGGCAAAAAATGGCAAATATGAGTACTGTTGCCCGGTTAGTCTCATATCATTTGAGAAGCATCTAAGACCAATTGACTGAGTTTTAGTATATTCACCCCCCCTAAACACGACGATTCGGGGCTTTATGGAGCTTGAAATCGGTGGGAGCGGGCAATTTCAGCGAAATTTTGCTGTTACTAAATTTATGACAGTACTCATATTTGCCATTTTTTGCCCACCGGGTACCGCTAGGGGCTAGTCGAAGCTCCCCTAAACAGCTGGGAATGCGCCGATCGTCAGCATATCTTGTATATGGATGGCTCAGCAAAAGAAGTTGCGGTGAAATAGGGATTGATTTGTGGCCATACGCCAAAAAACAGTCCCTATTCCACCGCAAGTGGTAAAGGTGCCCCTAGTGGATGGGCTGGTAGCGGGGGCAGTAGCTGATGGCGATGGCGTCGACGCCTACGTGGGTGGCGATGGTGCAGCCGATGGGGCCGGTGCCGGCGTCTACGTAGTCTTGGCCCGCGAGCGCTTGGCTGACGAGCTCGTGCTCCTCGGTGGCGCCGGTTGTGAGCACGCGCACGCTAGAGCCCGGGTGCTCGGCCAAAAATGCGAGGCAATCGGCCATGGTGTTGGCGACGATGCGCTTGGCGCCGCGGCCCTTTTTGATGGCCTTGATCTCGCCCGATTTCCACTCCGGCGAAACGGCCAGACGAATGTTGAGCATCTGCGTCAGCTGGCCAGCGAGCTTGGGCGCGCGGCCGTTCTTGACCAGGTTCTCGAGTGTGCGCGGAATCAGCAGCAGATGGGCGTCGGGCAGCGTCGCACGGATCTGCGCCTCGGTCTCGTCCAGGCTGCGGCCGTCCTCGCGCATGGCCAGCGCGTACTCCACCAGCAAACCCTCGGCGCCCGAACCGGTGCGCGAATCGATGCAGCGCACGTCGAGCTCGTGCGTTTCGGCCGTCAGGCTGGCGTTGGCGTAGCAGGCAGACCACTCGCTGCACAGCGAGATAAAGATGGCACTATCATGGCCGTCGGCGAGCACGCGGTCAAAGAGCGCCTTGAACTCGCCGGCGCTCGGCTGCGAGGTGTGCGGCAGCTGCTCGGAGCCGGCCATGCGCGCGACGTACTCCCCGGCGGTAATCTGCACCTGGTCGAGCAGATCCTCGCCCTCGATAATCACATGCAGCGGAATCACGTAAATGCCGAGCTCTTGGGCGCGGGCGGGGGAGATGTCCGACGTGGAGTCGGTTATGATGGCAAAAGACATAATTGCACCTTTCGTTGGAGCGCTTGTGCGCCGCCTTCTGAGAGCAAAGTGCGACAAGTATAGTAGAGTCGTTCCACATTACTAGGTTCAATTGTTGAATAGTCAACAGTTTGAAGTGTCGGTGTGGAAATCGTCAACTGGGGAAGAGGAATGCCGATGGGGGCGTTGGAGATAGGCAAACGGCCGGTCGTGCTGTTCGATTTTGACGGCACGGTGGCAGATACGGGCCGGGCGGTGATGACCTCGACGTGCAAGACGCTGGCTGCGCGCGGGTTTTCGGAGGCGCAGATGGGTGATCTGCGCCGCATGATCGGGCCGCCCCTGTGGAAGAGCTTTCACGACTTTTACGGCTTTTCCCGCGAGGAGTCGCTTGTGGTGGCCGACGAGTACCGTGCTTTTTTTGATGAGCTGGGACCGGAGGAGTATCCCGTGTTCGACGGGGTCCCCGAGTTTCTGGATGGGTTGGCCGCCCGGGGCAAGCGTATGGCCGTGGCGACGTCGCGCATGGAGGCAAAGTGCATCGATATGGTACGTGAGCTCGGGCTTTCTCAGTTTGAGGCGGTGGTCGGCATGAATCCGTCGCAGGGGCGCGAGACCAAGGCCGATTCGGTTCGCGATGCCCTGGCGGCGCTCGGCGCGACGGCGGGCGATGCCGTGATGATCGGCGATCGCTTTAACGACGTGGAAGGCGCGCACGCGATGAGCGTGCCGTGCATCGGCATTTATTCGGGTGCGGCGGCGCCGGGGGAGCACGAGGCAGCGGGCGCCGATGCGGTGGTGCACTCGGTGGCCGAGCTTGCTAAACTTTTCGCTATCTAATGACGTGATGTGAGGGGCGGGCACGCTCGCCGCTCATTGCTAAGGAGGTCGTCCATGAATCAGGTGGAGCAGAGCGTTGCCGAGTATGTCGACGAGGTCTGGGAGGATGTCGTCGCCGATATCGAGCAGCTGGTGAGTTATCCGTCCGTGGCAGTTTCTGCTGATGCAGAGCCCGGTGCGCCGTTTGGCCGCCCGGTTCGTGATGCGCTCGATTGCGCGCTCGGCATCGCGCAAAAGCTCGGCTACCAGACGAGCGATGACGAGGGTTATGTGGGCATTGCCGATATCCCGGGCCGCGGCGATAAGCAGCTTGCGACTATCTGTCATGTGGACGTGGTGCCCGCAGGCCCCGGCTGGAACACCGACCCGTTTGCGATGGAGCGTCGCGAGGACTGGCTGCTCGGCCGCGGCGTGATCGACGACAAGGGTCCGGCCGTGCTGTCGCTCTACGCCGGCGCCTACCTGCTCAAGCACGGCATCGTTCCGCGCTACACCTTCCGCGCGCTGCTGGGCTGCGATGAGGAAGTGGGCATGTCCGACGTTCACCATTATCTGGAGAACTACGCGAATCCTGACTTTCTGTTTACGCCCGATGCCGAGTTCCCGGTCTGCAATGCCGAGAAGGGCCAGTTTGGGGCGACGTTCGTGAGCCCCAAGATCGACGGCGGGCGCATCGTGTCGTGGAGCGGCTCCGAGGCGAGCAATGCCATTCCGTCGCAGTCCATCTGCGAGCTTGCAATTGCCGCCGATGAGCTGCCGGCGCCCGTTGAGAACGTCGACCGCCTGGAGATCACGGCGCTTGATAACGGGCATGCGCAGATTTTCGCCCACGGTATTGGCGGCCACGCTTCGATGCCTGAGGGCACCATCAACGCCGTCGGCCTGATCGTGTCGTATCTGCGCGAGGCCGAGGACGCGTTTGGTGCACGCGATGAGCGCCTGCTGACGCCTGCCGAGCACGAGTTCGTCAAGTTCCTGGCCTTTGTGCATGCGGATGCCTATGGCCGCGGCCTGGGTATCGATGCGACGAGTCCGGCGTTTGGCCCGCTTACCTGCAACGCTGGCGTCATTCGCGTGGCGGATGGCCATATTGAGCAGGTCATCGACGTGCGCTTCCCCGACAGCACGAGTGCCGATACCATCCGCGAGCAGCTCGACCCGCTCGTGGGGCGCTTTGGCGTGACGTGTCGTGTGGGTCGTGCAAAGGTGCCGTTCTCGGTCTCTGCCGACGATCCGGCCGTGAAGGCGCTTATCGATACCTATAACGAGTTCACGGGCAAGCATGCCGAGCCCTTTGCCATGGGCGGCGGCACGTATGCGCGCAACTTTGCCCGCGCCGTCTCGTTTGGCCCAGAGGAGACCGGCCTGGAGCTGCCCGCATGGGGCGGCCAGATGCACGGCCCCAACGAGTGCGCCAACGAGGAGCAGCTCAAGCAAGCACTCAAGATCTATATCGTGGCAATCCTTCGTCTAAACGAACTGGAGCTTTAAGGTTACGCGGTTTCCTAATCTAAGTTGCGGTGGAATAGTTCCTAGAATGGGCCATTTGATGGCCAAACAGGAATTATTTCACCGCAACTTCGTTTTTATTGGTGTAAAAGGCGGGTCATGCTTGGTGGTGAATTTGTTATTCGTTTGTAAAGCCGAGCCGCGCTTGCGGTAAGGGTCTATCAGATGCCCGTAAGAAACCGCAGTTGGCGCGAGCGCTGCCCGGTCGGGGCCGTATCTTTCCAAACAGCAAAGCGGGCAGGGTGCCCGCGATTCGCATGTATGAAAGGAAGATCATGCTCGATCAGGCTTATTCTCGTCGTCAGTTCCTCGGCCTCGCTGGTGGTCTTGCCAGCATCGTCGGCCTCGGCCTCGTTGGCTGCGGTGGCGCAGGCGCTTCCAACGCTGCCGACAAGGGTAGCGCCGCTGCTGCCGAGTCCGTCTCCGGCGAGGTGACCTACGACGGTGCCTCTTCGTTCCAGGCTCTCGTCGAGGCCGCTGCCGAGAAGTTCATGGATGCCAACCCGGACGTCTCCGTCTCCGGCTCGGGCAACGGTTCGGGCAAGGGCCTGACCGCTGTCGCCGCCGGTACCGTTACCATCGGTAACTCCGACGTCTTCGCCGAGACCAAGCTCGAGGCCGACCAGGTCAAGAACCTCGTCGACCACGAGGTCGCCGTTGTGGGCATGGGTCCCGTCGTCTCCAAGAACGTGACGGTCGACGACCTGTCCCTTGAGCAGCTCAAGGGCATCTTCTCCGGCCAGATCACCAACTGGAAGGAGGTCGGCGGCGACGACGCCACCATCGTCGTGCTCAACCGCAAGGCCGGCTCCGGTACCCGAGCCACCTTCGAGGCAGCCGTCTTTGGCGACGAGGCCGTCGACTTTAAGGGCGACGCCGAGCTCGACAAGTCCGGCGATGTCCAGACTCAGATGGGCAGCACCGACAACGCCATCTCCTACCTGGACTTCTCGCACTTCGATGACTCCAAGTTCAACGCCATCAAGGTCGAGGGCGTGGAGCCCAAGAGCGCAAACGTCACCGACGACTCCTTTAAGATCTGGGCTACCGAGCACATGTACTGCGCTAAGGACGCCGACGAGGCCACCAAGGCCTTCCTGGAGTTCATGCTTTCCGACGACGTCCAGGGCAAGCTCGTCGAGGAGCAGGGCTTCATCCCCGTCTCTGCCATGAAGGTCGTCAAGGACGCCAGCGGCAAGGTTTCTGCTAAATAAGTAATCGCCCCGGAAAGGTTTGCAATGGCAAAGCAACTGCCAAAGCGCGACCTTGAGAACGTGGGCCTGGGCGTCACGGGTGCGTGCGTAGCGCTCGTGACGCTTGTCGTTGCCGCGCTCATCTTTATGGTCGCCCAAAAGGGCCTCTCGGCTTTTCTCAAGGACGGCGTTTCGGTCGTCGAGTTCTTTACCGGCACCAAGTGGGACCTGGCCAACACGGCTAAAAACGGCCTGCCCTATACCGGCGCCCTGCCCCTGATCGTCACCTCGTTTGCGGTCATGGTGCTCTCCACGCTCATCGCGCTGCCCATCGCCATCGGCTCTGCCATCTTTGCGGTCGAGATTCGACCTAAGTTTGGTTCCAAGATCTTTCAGCCGCTTATTGAGCTTTTGACCGGCATTCCCTCGGTCGTCTTTGGCCTCATCGGCTTTCACGTGGTCGTCGGCCTTATGAAGAGCGTTTTCCACGTGAGCACGGGTCTGGGCATCTTGCCCGGCGCCATCGTGCTGGCCGTCATGATCCTGCCGACCATGACCACCCTTTCGGTCGATGGTCTGCGCGCCGTGCCCGACAGCTACTGCCAGGGCTCGCTCGCTCTGGGCTACACCCGCTGGCAGACCATCTGGCACGTGGTGCTCAAGTCCGCCATGCCGTCGCTCATGACCGCGGTCATCCTTGGCATGACGCGTGCCTTTGGCGAGACGCTCGCCGTGCGTATGGTCATCGGCGGCATCGAGGCCATGCCGACGTCGCTGCTGTCGCCGGCGTCCACCATCACCACCACGCTCACCACGTCTATGGCGGTCTATGCCGAGGGCTCGGCCCAGGACGATGTTCTGTGGGCGCTCGGTCTGCTGCTGATGGGCATGAGCCTCATCTTCATCCTGATCATCCACCTTATCGGCCGCAAGGGGGCGAAGGCTCGTGGCTAGCACGCGCATCCATATCGACGAGGCGAGGTTCGGGCGCGTCCAAAAGCAGGACCGCATCGCCACGGGCGTGCTGACGGCGATCGCCGCCATCGTCATGCTCATCGTCGTCTCCATGGTGGCCTATATCCTGTTCGAGGGCGTCTCGACGCTGTTCCAGCCGGGCTTTCTCACGCAGCCGTCGCGCGCCAACGGTACCCAGGGTGGCGTGCTCTACCAGCTGTTCGACTCGTTCTACCTGCTGCTGATCACTCTGGTCATCTCGGTGCCCATCAGTCTGGGCGGGGCGGTCTTCCTGGTTGAGTACGCGCCGAACGGCCCTATCCGCGACATCGCCTCTACCGCCATCGAGACGCTGTCCTCGTTGCCTTCCATCGTCGTCGGCATGTTCGGCTTTCTGGTGTTCTCGGTGCAGCTGGGCTGGAAGTACTCCATCATCTCCGGCGCTGTCGCGCTCACCATGTTCAATATCCCCATCCTGGTGCGCGTGATCCAGCAGGCGCTCGAGGACGTGCCACAGGCCCAGCGCGATGCATGCCTGGCCATGGGCCTTACCCGCTGGGAGGCCACGCTGCACATCCTGATTCCCGAGGCCATGCCCGCCATCGTGACCGGCATTGTGCTTTCGGCCGGCCGTGTGTTTGGCGAGGCCGCGGCACTGCTCTTTACCTCGGGCATGAGCTCGCCGGTGCGTCTGAACTTCTTGAGCTTTAACCTGTCGAGCCCCACCTGCGCCTGGAACGTGTTCCGTCCCGGCGAGTCGCTCGCCGTGCACATCTACAAGATCTATGGCGAGGGCAGCCCCGAGGCTCAGCAGATCGTTTGGGGCACCGCTGCACTGCTGATGATTTGCGTGCTGCTGTTTAACGTAATCGCCCGTATCGTGGGCAAGCAACTGGCAAGGAGGATGACGGCCGAGTGAGCGAGATGAAAGCAACACCCGCAGCCGAAGCGGCACCGTCCGAGACCCAGAACTTCCTGTCGAGCGTGGGGGAGAGCGAGAAGCGCGTGCGCGCGAGCGGCAAGGCCGTGAGCGACGAGGTCGTGCTCTCCACCAAGGACGTCAACGTGTACTATGGCGACCACCATGCCCTGCACGATACGTCGCTCGACTTTCACAAGGGCGAGATCACGGCGCTCATCGGGCCTTCGGGCTGCGGTAAGTCGACCTTCTTACGCAGCCTCAACCTGATGAATCGCGAGATTCGCGGCTGCCGCGTGGAGGGCGAGATCAACTACCGCGGGCGCAACGTGAACACCAAGACCGAGAACACCTACGAGTTGCGTCGCTCCATTGGCATGGTATTCCAACAGCCCAACCCTTTCCGCAAGTCCATTCGCGACAACATTACGTTTGCGCCCAGGCGTCACGGCATTACCGACCGCGACGAGCTTGATCGTATGGTCGAGGAAAGTCTGCGTGGTGCGGCGCTGTGGGACGAGGTCAAGGACAAGCTCGACAAGAGTGCCTACGCGCTTTCGGGCGGCCAGCAGCAGCGTTTGTGCATTGCACGCACGCTGGCGCTCAACCCCGACGTGATTCTGTTCGACGAGCCCTGCTCGGCGCTCGACCCCATCTCGACGCTGGCGATCGAGGACCTCATGTCATCGATCGTTGTCGACCGCGCCATCGTCATCGTGACGCACAACATGGAGCAGGCGTCGCGTGTGTCCAACCGCACGGCGTTCTTCTACATGGGCGATATGGTCGAGTACGACGAGACTGACGAGATTTTCCAACGGCCCAAGGATAAGCGGCTGAATGATTACCTCACCGGCATGTTCTCCTAGTCCGGGACATGCTTGAGGCCCGCGGCGGCCACGGTTGCCGCGGGACTGATTGGAGAGGCGGGTCATCTCTTGCGTGAGATGGCCCGCCTTTTTGTGTCGTGTGCGGCCCGCCTTTTCGCTGCTATCATGGACAACGTTGAATTTCTACGAAGGAGCAGGGCATATGGCGATTCTTTTGGGATGCGATTCCGTCAGCCTAGAGTTTCCCACCAAGCATATTTTCGATAGCGTGACGCTCGGCGTGGGCGAGGGCGACCGCATTGGTATCGTCGGCAAAAACGGCGATGGAAAGTCGACGCTGCTGAGCGTACTCGCCGGCACGTTGGAGCCCGACGACGGCCGCGTGACGCATCGCCGCGACACGACGATCGGATTGCTCGGCCAAAAGGACAACCTGGTCGATACCGACACCGTGCATCATGCCGTCGTCGGTGACACGCCCGAGTACGAGTGGGCCTCGAGCCCGCGTACGCGCCAGATTCTGGCCGGTCTTATTAGCGATGTGCCCTGGGAGGGCACGGTGGGCGAGCTTTCGGGCGGTCAGCGCCGTCGCGTGGACCTCGCGCGCCTGCTGATTGGCGACTACGACGTGCTTATGCTCGACGAGCCCACCAACCACCTGGACATGCGCACCATCAACTGGCTCGCGCGCCACTTAAATGCCCGCTGGCAGCGCGGTCAGGGCGCCATGCTCGTGGTCACGCACGACCGCTGGTTCTTGGACGAGGTCTGCACCAGCATGTGGGAGGTCCACGACGGACAGGTCGACCCCTTCGAGGGCGGCTACTCGGCCTACATCCTGCAGCGCGTGGAGCGCGACCGCATGGCCGCCGTTACCGAGGAACGCCGTCGCAACATGGCGCGCAAGGAGCTCGCGTGGCTGAGCCGCGGCGCCCAGGCGCGCTCCACCAAGCCCAAGTTTCGCGTGGATGCCGCTCGCGAGCTCATCGCCGACGTGCCGCCCGTGCGCGACGAGCTGGAGCTCAAGCGCCTGGCCGTGAGCCGCCTGGGCAAGCAGGTTATCGACGTGGTCGACGTGGACGCCGGCTATGCGGATACCGATGGCGCGCCCAAGCAGGTGCTCTCGGACGTGACTTGGCTTATCGGCGCGGGCGACCGCTATGGTCTTTTGGGCGAGAACGGCGCCGGCAAGTCGACCTTGCTCGACGTGATCCAGGGCAAGATCGCGCCCCTGCGCGGTCGCGTGAAGATTGGCCAGACGGTGCGCTTTGGCGTGCTGTCGCAGCAGCTCGAGGAGCTCGAGCCCTACATGGGCGATACGATCCGCGAGGTGCTCGGCAACTATAAGAAGTACTACGTCATCGACGGCAAGGAGACTTCGCCCGAGAAGCTCTGCGAGCGCCTGGGCTTTACGACCCAGCAGCTCTGGAGCCGCATCGGCGATCTTTCGGGCGGCCAGCGCCGTCGCCTGTCGCTGTTGCTGACGATCCTGGACGAGCCCAACGTGCTTATCCTGGACGAGCCCGGTAACGACCTGGATACCGACATGCTCGCGATTGTCGAGGATCTGCTCGACGGCTGGCCCGGCACGCTGATCCTGGTGACGCACGACCGCTTCTTGATGGAGCGCGTGACCGACCAGCAGTGGGCGCTGCTTGACGGCCATCTGACGCATATGCCCGGCGGCGTCGACCAGTACCTGCGCCTGTGCAACGCCACCGCCGAGGGCGAGCCCGTGGGTGCGCCGAGCGCCAAGACCGGCACGTTTGACACCGGTGCCGCGGCAACTGCGGCCGAAAAGCCCAAGTCGAGCGGCCAGCCCAATGGTCTTTCCAACGCCGAGCGCCAGAAGCTCCGCCGCGAGGTGAGCTCGCTTGAGCGCAAAATGGAGACGCAGCGCGCTCGCGTGGAGGAGGCCGAGGCCGCGATGGCCCAGGTCGACCCCACCAACTACACGGCGCTGGGCGAGCAGCAGGCAAAGATTGACGAGGCTCACGCCGCCATGGACGAGCTGGAGATGGCGTGGCTCGAGGCGAGCGAGAAGCTCGAGGGCGAGGAGTAGGCAAGGATGATCAAGGCCGCATTTTTCGATATCGACGGCACGTTGCTGAGCTTTAAGACCCATCGGATTCCGGCGTCGGCGCAGCAGGCGCTCGACAGCTTTCGCGAGCAGGGGATTGCGTGCATAATCGCCACGGGTCGCCCGACCTACCAGATGCCGGATTGGCTGTTCGACTTGGGTTGGGATGCGTACATTACGCTTTCGGGTCAGCACTGTTTTGATGCCAAGGGCGTTTATCGCAGCTGCCCGATCGATCCGGACGACGTTGCGGTGATTGTGGACCAGGTGGCGCAGGGACGCTACGACTCACTGTGCATGCAGGGCGAGAATTCGTTTGTGAACCGTCTGTCCAAGCGCGTGGTGACGGCCGGCAGCAACGCGGGAATTGTCTACCACGAGGAGCCGTTTGAGCACGCCTTTGACGCGCCGGTCTACCAGTTTTGCGCCTTTGTGGATCCGGCCGACGAGCATATCGTGACCGACGCCGTGTCGCATTCGCTCACCACGCGCTGGTGCGACCTGTTCTGCGACATTATTCCCGCTAACGGCGGCAAGGACCTGGGTGTGGCGGCGACGCTCGAGCGGCTTGGTATCGACGCGAGCGAGGCGATTGCCTTTGGCGACGGCGAGAACGACCTGTCGATGTTTGCCGCCGTGGGCACGAGCGTGGCCATGGGCAACGCGCAGGATACCGTGAAGGCCGCGGCGACCTACGTGACGACCGCCGTAGACGACGACGGCATCTACAATGCCGCCGAGCACTTTGGCCTGCTATAGCTACGGATTCGGCACTTGGGGACGTTCCTTTTGCGCCGGCAGTCGGGGGCACTCCTTGCGGGGCGTGTCCCCGCTTTGTTTTCGTCCCGTGCGTTTTGTGAAACACGGTTAACTTTTTAGACAACGTAGTAAGACATAGGCAACTTTTGCGGTAAAGTAAATCAAGCAAAAGTATCCAAAGGCTAACTAGAAGCCATCGCGAAAGGCGGCCCATGGCCCTGCGTGAATCTGGAGAAGACTATCTCGAATCTATTTATGTGCTCTCGGAGCGCCAGGGCGTCGTTCGCTCGATTGACGTTGCCGAATACCTGGGCGTAACCAAGGCAAGCGTCTCTAAAGCCATGGCGGCCTTGGAGAGCACCGGCTACGTGGAGATGGGCAAACGCGACGTGCATCTGACGGAACGCGGTCTTGAGGTTGCCCGTCAAATGTGGGAGCGCCACTGCTTTTTTGTAGGGCTGCTAGAGGACGCAGGCGTTTCGGCAGAGGTTGCCTCGCAAGAGGGATGTCACATGGAGCACTGCCTGAGCGAGGAGAGCTTCGAGAAGCTAAGATCGATGCTGAGACGGGGTAGCGACCGGGATCAATAGCCCCGCCAACTAAGTCCAACTCAGACAAGGAACCCCGCCAGCAAGCGATGCCCAAGAACCGCCAGCAACGTCACCGCAGGCCGGG
>CAJMPZ010000042.1 GCA_905215445.1 uncultured bacterium
ATAGCAGACTTTTTTGCCGGCGCGTATATCGTTGGCAAACTGGAAAACCACCACAAAGGTGCCTGTCCCCTTTGTGGTGGTGGGGCGTTAGGGGAGGAGCTTCATCGCGGCGTCGTGGGCGGCGTGCTCGTAGGTGTCGTCGAGGGGTTTGAGCGGCAGCAGGGCGGCGGCCTGTGCGTCGCCACGGCGCTCAAGGGCGTGGGCGATGAGCCAGTCGGCAAGTTCGGGGTTTTTGGGCAGCGCTGGTCCGTGCAGGTACGTGCCGATGACTCCCCTGTAGATCAGACCCTCAAAGCCATCGTCGCCGTTGTTGCCGGTGCCCGCGACGACGGACGTTCCGAGCGGCGTGGCATCGACGTCCAAAAGCGTGCGGCCGCCGTGGTTCTCGAATCCGACAAAGGGCTCGGGTGCCAGGTCGGTCTTGACGGCGACGTTGCCGATCAGGCGGTCGGAGCCGCGTACGGTTTCGGCGGCAATGACCCCCAGACCCTCGATGCGATCCTCGCCCATATAGTACGAACGGCCGAGCAGCTGATAGCCGCCACAGATGGCAAGCAGCGAGCCGCCATCCTCAACATAGGCCGCGACCTTGTCTTTTTGGGCGAGCAGCTCGTGTGCCACGGCTAGCTGGTCGCGGTCGGAGCCGCCACCCATCATGACGATATCGGCATCGGTCAAATCAAGCGTTTCGCCCATACGGACCTCGTCTACACGCGCGGGAATGCCACGCCAGGCGCAGCGGCGCTCGAGGGCGATAACGTTGCCGCCGTCGGCATAGAGGTTGAGGGCATCGGGGTACAGGTAGACGATACGCAGGGGGCGCGAAAGCTCGACCGGCGCAATATCGGTGGGGACAGCGCTACCATCGGCGCGCGTTATGGCGTGGGAGACAATCGAGCTTGCATCGTCGTCTTTAAGCCCGTCGAGTTCCTTGACCAGCGGCGGGAAGGCCGTGTAGTTGGCGACGGCGTAGAAGGTGTCATCGGCGGCCTCGTCTGCCACGGCGCCGATCGCCTGCGCGACGTCCGAGATAATCGCGGCATCGATGCCGGCGTACTTGAGGCGTACCTGCATGTCGTGCGCACGCGTGCCTCCGGCAAAGGCGACAAGATCCGGCGTGTCGGCGATGCGCTCGAAGTCGACATCGTAGATCCACGAGACATCGTGGCCGTCGGCATCGTTATCGTTTAGGAAGAAGGCGCAGAGCCTGCCACCTGCCGTTTTAATGGACTGGATCTGGCGATCGAAGCCCACGGGATTCTTGGCCAGGTTGGCCTCGACGGTGCGGCCGGCAATATCCCAGCGGCCCATGCGTCCGCCGGCGGGCACGTAGGCATTAAGCGTGGGCTGCAGATGTGCCGCGTCCACGCCCAGCTCGTGCGCCGCAAAGAAGGCGGCGGCGACGTTATAGACCATGTACAGGCCGTTGTAGCGCGTGGCGATGTGCACGGCGGGCGCGTTGGCCTCGGGTCCAAAGGCCAGGTCAAAGCCGTAGCCGTCGCAGCCGAGCTCAACGCCCGTCACGCGGCGGACAAGCGCAGGGCGGGCCCAGCCGCACGAAGGGCAATGATAGGCGCCCAGCTGTCCGTACTGCACATAGTCGTATTCCAGCGGGGCGTTGCACTGCGAGCAAAAACGCGAGTCGCTAATGCGGTCGGACTCGGTGCCTGTGGCGCCGTCGATGCCAAAGGCGATGCTCGTGTTGGGGACGCGCGCGGCGATCGAGGCGCACAGCGGATCGTCGGCGTTGTAGATGAGCGTTGTTGCCGGAGAGAGCTCCAACGCATGGACGATGACGTCTTGGGTATGGTCGATCTCGCCGTAGCGGTCTAGCTGGTCGCGGAACAGGTTGAGCAGCACAAAGTACGTCGGTTTGAGCTTGGGCAGAACGCGTACGGTGTAGAGCTCGTCGCACTCAAAAACGCCCACGCGCTTGCCGCTGCTGGTGTGCTTAAGGCTGCCGCGGGCCTCGAGCAGAGCACCCACCACACCAGGCTCCATATTGTTGCCGGCACGGTTGCACACCACGGTAGCGCCGCTGGCAGCAACGGCGTCAGCGATGAGGTTGGAGGTGGTGGTCTTGCCATTAGTACCGGTAATCACCACGCTGCGGTCGACCAGGCTCGCGAGGTCGCTTAGCAGCTCGGGGTCGATCTTCATGGCGATGCGGCCGGGAAGCACGCCACCCTGGCGTTTGAGGACAGAGCGCAGTCCCCAGCGGGCGATATCGCTCGAGGTGCAGGCGAGAGATGAGCGGAGGTTCATGAAGCCGTTCCTAACATAGATGACATGGTCGGGGCGATCGCGTCGCTAAAAGCCGTAGCGGCGCGCAAATTCCTGGGCGAGCTGCGATACATCTTCGCAGGCGTTGGCCCAGGGGGCAAAGTCGGGGGTGTCCGAGATAATGCCGTCGGCCTCCCAAACTGCCTGGTGCGAAAGGTCCCAGGGGTCGCGCGGCTCGGGTCGGCAGGGAAGATACGGCGTCTGGTACATGGGATTCAGCAAGAAGAACGCGCCGCCCTCGCAGCGGTTAGCGAACTCACGCAGCGCACGCACCGCCGGGCGCATCTTGTTTGTTTTGAACAGCAAGATCGTGCGGGCGAGCAGGTACCAAGGAGAGTTTTCGAGTGCGTCTGCCCCCATCTGTTCCTCGAGCTGATGCGCCAGGGCAAAAAAGCCGTCCTGGTCTTCCAAGCGGGCGAGGGCAAGCAATACGGTGCCGGCGGCTCGGGTGGGATAGCCCTCCGCCTTAAGGACACGGCGAGCATAGTTGGCGGCGGCGCGGTAACGAGCGCTCGCCATGCACAGCTGCGAGATGGCCTCGAGTGTGTGAAGCCACCCGATAAGGGCCGGCTCGCTCACGGTAAGGTCCGCTGCGGTGACACCGTCGGCCAAAACATTATTGGCCCAATAGTGCGGGGCCTCCATATCAAACCCGGGCACGCTCTGTTGCAGGTAGTCGGCCGTGCTCGCCTCGAGCTTCATCAGGTCGCCCAGGCAGGCGTCAACGGGCGTGTCCGCCAAAATGATGGCGAGCAGCTGGGCATCGAGGACATGCGCATCGATGCGGACGATCTTGAGCAGCTCATCACGCATATCGTCGAACAGGCGGTTGCGCGTCTGCTCAAACTCCTCGTCGCTGCCCATGTCCTCGATGCGATGGAGCTCGTCGAGCAGGTGGCGATGAACACCGGCATAGGACAGCAGCGCCTGAGCATGCTCGGACTGCGCATACTTTTGGGGATTCGCGCTAATGTCGTTATGGACAAGCTCGCGTGCTGCATCGGTGAGCTCGGGGTGCGACGCCAGATAGGTGCGCTCCAGGTAGGCGGGGATGTAGACGCTCGGATCCATTAGAGGTCTCCTCCCTTAAACGGCAAGCCCTGCTCGGCCGCCCGCAGTATGCGCTCGTCGATCTGGGAGCGCACGATGTCGTTGGTGGCGACCCAGGCGGCAAAGCTGGCGTTGTCGGGCGCGCCCAGGCCCTCCTGCAGTACCGGCGTCGCCTCGGAGAGTGCAAGGACGAGCTCGTCGGTGGAGCCTGCACCCACGTTGACGCGGGCATAGACGCCATCGGGAAACTCGGTTTGGAAGTAGAGCGCCTCGGCTGCGTGCGGGCACGAGCGCGCAAGGATACGCAGGTAGTGCTCGGCACCCTCGTAGTCCAGCTCGCGCCAGGCTGCGCTCATCAGCGCGATGAGCGTCCACGGGTCCAAGTCACGCTCCGCGTCCTTGGGACGACGGCGCAGCGGCGTGTTGGCGAGATAGGGGACGGAGTGGGCAGAGCGAAAGCGCTTGAGCTCCTCGGCGGGGTATTCGAGCTTTGCCATGGCAAGCATCGCAGTATGGCGGACGCCGGCGGGGTCGTTGGGCGCAAAGTCCAGGCTGCGATTCGCGGCATCCAACGACATGCGGTAGCGGCCGCTAATGAGCGCGCGCGATGCCAAGGCGGCAAGCCAGCGCAGGTAGGGACGGCGGGTCAGGTCGCCTGCGGCCTCGCGCTCGTAGGGGTCCTGCGCCGAGGCGATCTTGAGCGCCAGGTCGTGTTCGACTTCATCGCACTTGGATACCAAGTACTGTACGTATTCCTCGTTGGAGTCAGCGGTGAGGGCGCACAACATGCGCTGCGCATCCCAGTTGGCCGGATCGAGTGCGGCGGCCTCGCGAAGCATGTTCTCGGCAGCGCCCTCTTCTTGCTCTGCCTGGGTATCGTCAGGGATAAAGGGAATGCGGTAGTCGACAGCCTCGACCACCTTGGCAATGAGATGCCCGGCGCGGTCACGGTCGTGCACGATGAGCGGCGCGGGGTTGCGGGTGAATTGTTCCATCAGACGTTCTACGGCGGTGCCGTCGGTGAGCGGGATATTGTCGCGGCGCAAGGCCTCAAGAACGAGGCGATGGCAATCCTCTTGAATGGGATCGAATGCCATGGGGCCTCCTTTGCTGCGGTTAGGGTTCAAATGTCTCTATATAAGGTTCTAGTTTACCCGCATGTGGCACACCGGGGGTGTCGCACTTAGACTTGCACCTTTGCACCACGAAGACGGATGTCGCACAAATGTCGGCACCTTGGACGACCGAGTGGTATCACGGTGCCGCAAACGGTCGATTTTTGGCGGCGAACGGGGCACATTTTGGAGGAGCACCGTCCTGCCCGGGATATGTAGTCAACCTTGATAAAACGTTTGCCCAGCTTGGGAGTATGAATGCCCCACAAGGGTCTTCAGGGATAGAAAAAACGTTTCATCATTGTCGGCTTTAGGTGAATAACTGACCAACCAGAACGGTAAAATAGTGTTTGTCTGAGCGTTGAGACGTTTAGACATCGCGCATTGTCATCGCCGGCAACGCGCAAACCGGTCCTAACGGAGCCAATCGGGTGCTCCGTTATATACGCAAGTCTAAGAGGGGCTTGTTTAGGAGGCACAGTATGGGACGTTTTACCAATCCTCGCGATCTGTACTTTGGTGAGGGCGCTCGCCACGAGGTGAAGAACCTCAAGGGCAAGAAGGCCATCATCGTTTCTGGCGGCAGCTCTATGCGCCGCGGCGGGTTCCTGCAGGACGTCGAGAACGACCTTAAGGAAGGCGGTTTCGAGGTCAAGCTGTTCGAGGGCGTCGAGTCCGACCCGTCCATCGAGACGGTCATGAAGGGCGCCGAGGCCATGCGCGAGTTCGAGCCCGACTGGATTATCGCCATCGGCGGCGGCTCGCCCATCGATGCCGCTAAGGCCATGTGGGTCTTCTACGAGTATCCCGAGGAGTCCTTCGATAACATCATCCAGCCGTTCAGCTTCCCCGAGCTGCGTCAGAAGGCTCATTTCTGCGCCATCTCCTCTACCTCCGGCACCGCTACCGAGGTCACCGCGTTCTCCGTCATCACCGACTACGCCAAGGGCATCAAGTACCCGCTGGCCGACTTCAACATCACCCCTGATGTCGCCATCGTCGACCCCGAGCTCACCTACACCATGCCCGCCAAGCTGTGCGCTCACACCGGCATGGATGCTCTGACCCACTGCATGGAGGCCTACGTTTCCACCTGCGCCTCTATGTTCACCGACGCCAACGCCCTGCACGGCATCCGCGAGATCGTCGAGTGGCTGCCCAAGTCCTATGCTGGCGACCATGAGGCCCGTCAGCACATGCACGAGGCTCAGTGCATCGCCGGTATCGCCTTCTCCTCGGGCCTGCTCGGCATCGTTCACTCCATGGCTCACAAGACCGGTGCTGCCTTCGAGAACGGCCACATCATCCACGGTGCTGCTAACGCCATGTACCTGGGCAAGGTCATCCAGTGGAACTCCAAGGACCCGCGTGCTGCCGAGCGTTACGCTTACGTGGCCAAGGAGATCCTGCACCTTCCCGGCGAGACCAACGAGGAGCTCATCGCTGCGCTCGTCCAGAAGATCCGCGACCTCAACGACCAGCTCAACATTCCGCAGTCCATCAAGGATTACGCGAATGGTGGCGTGAAGGTCGACGCCGAGAACCCGCAGATGGTTTCCGAGGAGGAGTTCCTCGCCAAGCTCCCCGAGATCGCCGCGAACGCCGAGCAGGACGCCTGCACGCCCGAGAACCCGCGTGAGACCAAGGCTGCCGACTTCGAGAAGATTCTCAAGGCCTGCTACTACGACACCGACATCGATTTCTAATCGACTCTTGTTATCGTAACGAGGGGCTCCGCACGTATCTGTACGGAGCCCCTTTCTTTTTCTTTTAGAGAATGGGATAGTTATGGCTGCAATTTTCAATAGCCCCAGCAAGTACATCCAGGGTCCGGACGAGCTCGCCAAGCTCGGCTCCTATGTCGAGCCGCTCGGCGCTAAGGCCCTCGTCGTCGTGACGCCTTCGGGCAAGAAGCGCGTCGGTGCCAAGATCGAGGGCGGTTTTGCCGAGGCTAAGGCCGAGCTGCTGTTTGAGGACTTTAACGGCGAGTGCTCCAAGGGCGAGGTCGATCGCCTGGTCGCGCTCGCTCGCGACAACGGTTGCGACATCATCGTCGGCGTCGGTGGCGGCAAGATCCTCGACACCGCGAAGGCCGTCGCCTATTACCTGGAGTCCCCGGTTATCATTTGCCCCACCATTGCTTCGACCGATGCCCCATGTTCGGCGCTTTCGGTGCTCTACACCGACGATGGCCAGTTCGATAAATATCTCTTCCTTAAGGCAAACCCCAACATTGTCCTGATGGATACGACGGTTATCGCGGCGAGCCCGGTGCGCCTGACGGTTTCCGGTATGGGCGATGCGCTCGCAACCTACTTTGAGGCCCAGGCGACGCATGATGCCGACGGTGGCACTTGCGCCGGCGGCAAGGGCGGAATGGCCGGCCTGGCGCTCGCCAAGCTCTGCTACGAGACGCTTATGGCCGATGGCGTCAAGGCCAAGGTCGCGCTGGAGAAGGGTGCGCTGACGCCTGCCGTCGAGCATATCATCGAGGCCAACACGCTGCTTTCGGGCATTGGCTTTGAGAGCTCGGGTCTTGCTGCTGCTCATGCCATCCACAATGGCCTGACGATGCTGCCCGAGTGCCATGGCATGTATCACGGCGAGAAGGTCGCCTTTGGCACCATCGTCCAGCTGGTACTCGAAGATGCTCCGACTGAGAAACTCGAGGAAGTCTTGGGCTTCTGCATTGAGCTGGGCCTGCCGGTCACGATGAAGGAACTTGGCGTTGCCGAGCTTACGCGCGAGCAGGCCATGATTGTTGCCGAGGCCGCCTGCGCGCCCGATGACACCATGTGCAACATGCCGTTTGAGGTGACGCCCGAGATGGTCGCAAACGCCATTCTGGGTGCCGACGCACTGGGTCACTACTACCTCATGGATGAGTAAATCACGCTAAAGAAGGGGCAAAGCCGGAAGATGGCTTTGCCCCTTTTTGCTATGGTGCAAAGTAACCTGTTCCAATGCACAAGTTGGTGCAGGGGGGGACAGGTTGCTTTGCATCAATCTTTGTTTGATGAAGGGCGGATTCGCGTATGGCGCTTCCTATGGTTTATGGCGGTCCCGGCCGGTATGTTCAGGGGCCGGGCGAACTTTCGCGTCAGGGCAGGTATTTGTCATGGTTGGGCTGCGCTGCCTATGTATTGTTTGACCAGGGCACCGAGGATCGGCTGTGCAGGCAGATCGTCGATGGATTTCTGGATGAAGATCTAAGCGAGCCGTTCTTTAAAATTTACAACGGTCCCTGTACGGAAGATGCTGTTGCCGAAATGGCTAAGGAAGCCCGGGCTGAGTATTGCGACATGGTAGTCGGTATCGGTGGTGGCAAGATGCTCGATATCGCCAAGGCAGTAGCGTTTTATGCCGAGCTGCCGTTGTGCGTATGCCCCACGGCGGCTTCGATGGACGGTCCGTGCAGCGCGATTTCGGTGCTGTACCACGAGGATGGGTCGTTCGACCGCTACCTGATGCTCGAGAAGAATCCGGACCTGGTCGTGGTCGATACCAACGTGGTCGCGGCGGCCCCACTGCGTATGACGGTCGCTGGTATGGGCGACGCGCTGGCAACGTACTTCGAGGCGCGTTCGTGCGCCGCGGCGCGAGGTGCGAACGAGCACGGTGGCGCGCCGGGGCACATGGCCCTGGTTGCGGCTCGTGCCTGCTATGACACACTTATGGAGTGCGGTGTCGCTGCCAAGCGCGATCTCAAGAAGGGCCGCATGTCACTAGCGGTTGAGCGCCTGATCGAGTGCAATATTCTGCTTTCGGGCGTTGGCTTTGAGGGTGGCGGTTTGGCGCTGGCGCATGCCATCGCCAACGGCCTGACGATTCTGCCTGAGTGCAAGGCCATGCACGGCGAGGCCGTGGCGTTTGGTCTGGTGGTTCAACTGCGCCTGGAGCGTGCGCCCGAGCTGGATCAGGTGCTTGAGTTTTGCCGGCGTGTCGGTCTGCCGACGACGCTCGAGGAGCTGGGCCTTGGCGAGATTTCCGATGCCGACCTGATGAGCGTTGCGGATGCGGCCTTTAGAAACGAACGCAATATGGCCAACGAGCAGGCCAAGGTGACCAAACAAAAGCTTGTCGAGCTCATGCGCGAGGCATAGTTTGGCGCTTGATTGACCTTGTGCAATCGAGGCGGCGATAGGCCATGGGCTATTTGCCGCAAAGATGCTCCGCGTGTAATTTGCCCGAGGCGTGGACCGATGGCGTATCATTATCTCTTGCTTGTTTGCACTGCTCAGGGAGGGGCCGCGCATGGCGCAGGAACACGATCTGTTTGATGACATTATCGAGATCAGCAAGGGTTTCGACTTTCTTAAAAACCCGCTTGGCGGTGTGACCGATGCACTCGATCCGTCGGCGCCGCAGTGGAATCCTGCCGACTACAAGGAGCGTCCGCGCGGAAACACCATTCCGTGCCTGGCCTGCAAAAACGAGAAGAGCGGCTGCACCGCGTGCATGGACGTGTGCCCGGTCAACGCCATCGAGGTCGAGGAAGACGCCATCGAGATCCTCGACTCCTGTCGCAAGTGCGGCCTGTGCGTCGCTGCCTGTCCGACCGAGGCGATCATCTCGCCGCGCCTGGCGCCCAAAAACCTGTATGACGATATCGTCTCTGCTGCTACGAGTCATGAGACCGCCTACGTTACCTGCACGCGTGCTCTTAAGCGCATGCCGCGCGAGAACGAGGTCGTCGTTGCCTGTGTGGGCGATATTACGGCCGAGACCTGGTTCTCGGTGCTGGCCGATTATCCCAATGTGAGCGTGTACCTGCCGTTGGGCGTGTGCGATAAGTGCCGTAACACCGGTGGCGAGGACATCTTGGGCGAGGCCATTGCTACCGCCGAGGAGTGGGCGGGCACGGGCATGGGTCTGGAGGTCGATCCCAAGAGCCTCAAGTGCCATAAGCGCCGCGAGTACGAGCGCAAGGAGTACATGGAAAAGATCGCCCGCACCACGGGCCTTACCGTGACAAAGCTCAATCCGGCAACGGCGGCACTGGCCTCGGTGACGCAGAAGCTCAAAGCCCATCGTCATCAGATTACCCAGCTGGAGCGCACGCTCAACACCATGTGCGGCATCACGACGACCAAGCGTCGCCGTTCGCTCACGCACGGGCGGCAGCTGGTGCTCTCGACACTGCAGAACCATCCCGAGCTTGCCCAGAACATGCAGGTGAGCACGCCGGAATGCGATTTTGACAAGTGCACGTCGTGCGGCGAGTGCGTCAACGTGTGCCCCACGTTTGCCTGCGATTTGGTGGGAAGCGGCCGCTTTGCGTTGGAGTCCACGTATTGTTTAGGCTGTGGCGCCTGTGTCAAGGTTTGTCCCGAGCATGCGCTCAAGCTGGTTCAACACGACGCGTCCAATCTGGTTGTCGTCGACCCCGAGGCCGAGGAAAAGGCTGCCCAGAAGGCCAAGGCCCACGAAGAGGCGATGAAGGCCAAGGCCGAGGCAAAGGCCAAGCTCGACAAGATGCTCGACCAGGTGGAAAAGCTCGCGGACTAGCTGGCGACCCCAATCTCTGCTTCATTTGCGCCGCCGTGGCGTCCGGGTTCGCCTGGATGCTGCGGCGGCGCTATACTTATGCAGTTTGAAGTACCTGTACCAAAAGGAGCTGTCGTGTCCCTTTCCATCGGTATCGTGGGCCTGCCCAACGTGGGCAAGTCGACGCTGTTCACCGCGCTTACCAAAAAAACCGGCCTTGCCGCCAACTACCCGTTTGCCACGATCGACCCCAACGTGGGTATCGTCGATGTGCCCGATAACCGCCTGCAAAAGCTCGCCGATATCGTCAACCCGGGCCGCATTGTGCCGGCTACGGTCGAGTTTGTCGACATCGCGGGCCTGGTGAAGGGTGCCAACGAGGGCGAGGGCTTGGGCAACCAGTTCTTGGCAAACATCCGCGAGACCGACGCCATCTGCGAGGTCGTGCGCTACTTTAAGGACCCCAACGTTATGCGCGAGGTGGGCCGCACGGGCGAGTTCGTCGATCCCGCCGGCGATGCCGACACTATCATGACCGAGCTCATCTTGGCCGACATGGGCACGCTCGAGAAGCAGCTGCCCAAGCTCGAGAAGGAGGCCAAGCGCGACAAGGAGCTCATGCCCAAGTTCGAGGTGGCCAAGCGTCTGCTTGCCTGGCTCAACGAGGGCAAGCGCGCCGCATCCATGGAGATGACCGACGAGGAGCGCGCCGCTGCCAAGGGCCTGTTCTTGCTCACCATGAAGCCCATTCTGTATGTGGCCAACGTAGACGAGGATATGCTCAACGAGGACCTGGCGCCCATCGACGGTGTCAAGCCGTTGCCCATCTGCGCCAAAATCGAGGCCGAGCTTTCCGAGCTCGATCCCGAGGACGCCGCCGACTACCTGGAGAGCCTGGGCCTGGAGCAGCCCGGTCTGGACGTGCTCGCGCAGGCCGCCTACAAGCTGCTTGGCCTGCAGTCGTTCTTTACGGCTGGCGAGATGGAGGTCAAGGCCTGGACGGTGCGTCAGGGCGCGACCGCCCCGCAGGCCGCCGGTGTCATCCACACCGACTTTGAGCGCGGCTTTATTAAGGCCGAGGTCATTGGCTACGACGACTACATCGAGCTCGGTGGCGAGCAGGGCGCCAAGGCTGCCGGCAAGCTGCGTATTGAGGGCAAGGACTATGTCATGGCCGATGGCGACGTCGTGCACTTCCGCTTTAACGTATAAGGACGACGCGCATGTTTAAATATGGCAAAAAAGCTGGCTACATGGGTATTGCGCTGCTCGTACTTGCGGTGATTCCGCTGGTGGTCGCAGCGTGTGTTATCCCCAACATTGGTCCCGAGGTAGCAACAAAGTTTAATGCTGCCGGCGAGGCGACGCGCTGGGGCAAGAGCTACGAGTTGCTGGCGCTGCCGGTGCTCAACTTGCTGCTGAGCGTGGCGACGTACTTTACGGCGGGACGCCAGGCAAAGAACAATGAGGAATCCGCCGCCATGGCGCGCATCGTGTGCGAGCGCTACCTGCGAAACGGCTGCATCACGGGTGTGTTTCTCAACGTAATCAACGTCTACTTTATGTATTCGGCGATTACCGGTATGGGCTTTGGCCTGGGCTTTTAGCTTGCGCCTTTAGGCAACGAGCCTGCAAGCATATTCGATGGCTGCTGCGAGGCCGCCGCTCGATCGTGGTTGAAAGACTACATCGGCGGCGGCCTCGTTTTCGTATCCGGCACCGCGGAGGCAGAGCGCGATACCGGCTTCTAAAAGGAGCGGCAGGCCGCGTTGACTGGTTGCGATTACGGCAGCCTGATTGAGCGAGCAACTGTGCGCTTGGCATTGGATGGCAAGTTCACCTTGCGCCGGGCAAGGGACCAGAACAGCGGCGACTCGACTTGATAGCAATGCGAATGCTGTGCGCTCATCGGGCGAAAGACATTCTGCTTCAACGACGACGAGCTTGGGCGGTGCGCTGTTTGTGCGAAGCGTGGCTCGGTACATGCGGACCGAAGAACCCGACATAGAAAACTCCTGTGTATTCGGCAAAACGTAAACTATAGTTTACGTTTATATTCGGCTCCATTTCAAACTCGTCTGCATGGACGAACGTGCGAAACAGATTCTTGGCAGGCGGGTCGAAGAGACACGCAGAGACCTTGGTATCTCCAAGGTTGATTTTTGTGTGGCGACAGGAATCAGCCGACCCTACCTCGACCGAATCGAAGATGGGACGGCAAATTTCACGCTCAAGGTTCTATTTAAGATCGCGCCCGCACTTGGCATGACGGTGTCAGAGCTTCTCGAGGGTATCGAATAGGGGATACCCGTCGACAACTGAATTACGCCATCGGGATGCGGTCGTGGTTGACTTGGCTGTAGAACAGGCGCTGAATCTCGGCCGCATCACGTGACTGGCCGAGCGCCCACATGGTTTTGGCCACGAGCGTCTCGGTGGTCATATCGTCGCCGCGCAAAATACCCGGATGATCGGCGTAAGCTCGGCCGACCTCATAAACACCCAGGTCAAGGCCCTCCTCGGGGACCTGTGTGGTCATAACGACAGTACGGCCCGAATCGACCCAGCGGAAAATTGTCTCTTGGAATGACTCGCCGGACTCGCCAAACTCGGGGATACCGCCAATGCCAAAGGTCTCCAAAATCACGGCGTCGTAGCTGTCGGCAAGGGCGTCGAGGATGCCCGGGTTTACGCCGGGCGTAAGCTTGAGTACAAATACGCGCGGGTCAATGCTGCCGTAGAAACGGACTGGGCTCTCATTCTGGTGGGTGCCGTGAAGCCCGTTGCGCACGATGCGGTCGTTGCGGATATAGGCGATGGGCGGATAGTTGACGCTAATGAACGCGTTAAAGCTCATGGTGCGCTGCTTGCGGGCGCGCGTGCCGGCAATGGCCACGCCGCCAAACACGATCGAGACGTCGTGCGAATGCTCGTCGAGCGCATAGAGCAGGCTCTGGTACAGATTGAGCTTGGCGTCGGTAAAGGGGTTGCCCATGGGCTTTTGCGAGCCGGTGAGCACGATGGGCTTGGGGCTGTCCTGAATCAGGTAGGAAAGCGCTGCCGCGGTGTAGCTCATGGTGTCGGTGCCGTGCAGAATCACGAAGCCGTCGTGGTCGGCATAGCCTTCGACGATGACGTCGCGGATACGCATCCAGTCACTGGGACGCATATTGGTGCTGTCGATGTTCATGGGCTGCACGACGTCGAGCTCGCAGAGGCCCGAGATCTCGGGGACGCTCTGGGCGAGCTCCTCACCGGTCAGGGCGGGGGAGAGGCCGTTGCCGTCCTCGGTCGATGCGATGGTGCCGCCCGTGGCGATGAGAAGGATGCGCTTCATGCTGGTATTCCTATCGTATTTGCCGCCGCAGAGGCGGAGTCGTTCGGCAGTATTGTGGCACAGGGCGTCCAATGTTCAAACGTATTACATCATCTGTAACGTTTGGTAACACTTCAATCGCCGTCAAATAGGGCCCAGGTCGTGCGTTTGCCGTGCGCTGATGGCTGCGAGGGACGAGAAACCCCATATAACGTGTACACTATGAAAGTTATTTTCGTTCATTCACGCGGGTGGGCACCGGCTCCCCGCCAACAGGAGGGGAAACCATGGATCAAAAGGCTTCCGCAAAGGTCCTCGTACTCGACTTTGGTGCGCAGTACGGTCAGCTCATTGCCCGTCGCGTCCGCGACCTCAACGTGTATTCCGAGATTGTCCCCTGCGACATCTCGGCCGATGAGATTCGCGAGATGAACGCCTCTGCGCTCATCCTTTCCGGCGGCCCGGCCTCCGTGTACGCCGAGGACGCTCCGTCCATCGATCCCGCCATCTTTGACCTGGGCCTTCCCGTCCTGGGCTTCTGCTACGGCCATCAGATCACGGCCGTGACGCTCGGCGGCAAGGTCGGTCACTCCGAGGTGGGCGAGTACGGCCGCGCCACTATTACGCGCACTGCCGGCGCCAAGCTCTTTAACTCCACGCCCATGGAGCAGACCGTGTGGATGAGCCACCGCGACGCCGTGTCCGAGGTGCCCGAGGGCTTTACCGTTACCGCCAGCACCGACGTGTGCCCGGTTGCCGCCATGGAGTGCGTCGAGCGCAAGATTTTCACCACGCAGTTCCACCCCGAGGTCAAGCACTCCGAGTACGGTCAGCAGCTGCTGAGCAACTTCTTGTTTGAGATCTGCGGCCTGGAGCCCAACTGGAGCATGGACAACCTGGTCGAGACCATGACGGCCGAGTTCCGCGAGAAGGTCGGCGACGACCGCGTGATTCTGGCCCTGTCCGGTGGCGTCGACTCCTCCGTCGTGGCTGCGCTGGGCGCCCGCGCCGTGGGCAAGCAGATGACCTGCGTGTTCATCAACCACGGTCTGCTGCGCAAGGGCGAGCCCGAGCAGGTGGAGGAGGTCTTCACCAAGCAGTTTGACGTCGACTTTATTCACGTCCACGCCGAGGACCGTTATGCCGAGCTTCTGGGCGGCGTGACCGAGCCCGAGGAGAAGCGCCGCATCATCGGTACGCAGTTCTGGAAAGAGTTCTTCGCCGTGGCGCAGCAGCTCGAGACCGATGGCAAGCCGGTCAAGTACCTGGCTCAGGGCACCATCTACCCTGACATCATCGAGTCTGGCGCTCGCAAGACGGGTGGCAAGACGGCCACCATCAAGAGCCATCACAACCTGATCCCGTTCCCCGAGGGCGTGCACTTCGACCTCATTGAGCCGCTCGACCACTTCTTTAAGGACGAGGTCCGCGCGCTTGGCCTAGCGCTGGGCCTGCCGGGTCATATTGTGTTCCGCCAGCCCTTCCCGGGCCCGGGTCTGGCCATCCGCATCATCGGCGCGGTCGACAAGGAGAAGCTCGAGATCCTCAAGAATGCCGACGCTATCGTGCGCGAGGAGCTCGACGCCTATAACCAGCGTCTGTTTGAGCAGACCGGCGAGCGCAACTCCGAGCACAGCTGCTGGCAGTATTTCGCCGTCCTGCCCGACATCAAGTCCGTCGGCGTTATGGGCGACGAGCGCACCTACCAGCGCCCGATCATCCTTCGCGCCGTCGAGTCCAGCGACGCCATGACCGCTGACTGGGCCAAGCTGCCCTACGACGTCCTGGCCCGCATCTCCGGCCGCATCGTGGCCGAGGTCCCCGGCGCCAACCGCGTGTGCTACGACATCACGTCCAAGCCGCCGGCGACCATCGAGTGGGAGTAGTTAAAATATGTGCAATTTACGTGCATGAAAACCTAGATAGCACCCATGGCGCACTGCATCATGGGTGCTATCTTTGTATATGGGAGCGGGTCACGGCATATTCCAGTCGCCACGTGACGGATATCCGCCACACCATGACGGATTCCAGGAACATACCGCCTGCCGCGCGTGCAATCGCCGTATTGCGCACACACGAGGCAAGGAGGTCCGCATGGAGACAGTTAACGTCACCGTACGCATGGAGAGGCAGACGAGGGACGACGCTGCGAAGCTCTTCTCGAAGCTCGGCATCAGCACCACCCAGGCGATCAACATGTTCCTCAAGCAGGCCGTGAGGGAGCAGAGGACACCCTTCGAGGTCTGGATTCGCGGCAATTTTGAGACTGGATGCAAGTGGGACAAACTGAGGCAAACTGGAACGAACTGGAGATAGTTTCTAACTATTGAGTGGGATTAGAGTAAGTAACATGCGAAGAATCGATTCAGCACCTACACGCGACATCCTTGTTAAGCTGCTGCACAACGACGCCCTCGGGAGGAATGGAGATCTCGCCGAGTTTGCCGGGATACTCAAATCCATCGAAGGCGGGTTTTCCCTGTTCGTCGACGCTGATTGGGGAAGCGGGAAGACATTCTTCGTTAGACAGGTGGCCTGCATCCTTGAAGAGGTTAATCCTTTTCTTGAGTCTCACGGAGACCTCGACGGATTGCTTGACAACAATCGCGAGCTTGCACCCTATATGGAGCTGAACAGCTTCTTGCCCGTATACTACAACGCCTGGGAAAATGACCATTGGGATGATCCGCTGCCTTCGATTGCAGCATCTATAGCCCTCCAAGGCGATGCATGCGCCTCTTTTCGCAGTGACACCGAAGCTGGCGAAAAGATTGCCGGAACACTCGACGCCATATTGGGGGTCTTTGGACATGGCGGAGCCAGCTCTTTAAGAGACGCTTTTTCGGGCAGAGATTTAATCCAGGCTTATCGTGACAGAGAAACGCTAAGGTCCTCTGTTTCAAACCTGGTAGATGTAGCTCTCCCTGAAAAAGCCAACACATTGCTTCTCATTGTCGATGAGCTCGATCGTTGCCGTCCTTCTTTTGCAATGAAGGTGCTCGAGCAGTTGAAGAATCTGTTTACAGATGATCGAGTAGTCATCGTGTATTCGGTCAACGCCAATCAACTATCACATGTTGTTGAAGGCATGTATGGGCAAGGTTTTGACGGCCGACGTTATTTGTCGCGTTTCTACGATCTAACCATCCCTCTAAGAAAGGTCGATAGCTTTAAGCAGCTAGAAGCGAACGGCTTCATAAAAACCTCCAACCGCTTTGACGTAATTGCGTATGAGCTTGCAGAGGCATACGGAATGACGATGAGGGACGCCAACAGGTATCTGACTGAGCTTTTCAGAGTTCGCCCTTTAGTATTGGAAAGCCGCGATGGATTTGTAGACGACCGGGTTCGAGCGTTTGCCGATGCCGGCCTGGTCCCGACTATGCTCGCCTTGAAAGTATTTGACGCCGACGCGTTTGCCTCTGTGGTTCAGAAATTTGAAATTGAGCCTCTTTATCATGCATTCTCTAAGAGCGAAGCGGCGATGGAGTTTATGGATGCAACATGGGGGTCGTACATAAAGTTCGAGGAGGGAAAGACCCCTTCCGACGAAGACAAGGTAGGTGCAAGGCACGAGCTCCTCGAGACCTTGGTCTACATGATTTGGTGCAAAGACAGAAACAATTCTAAATACCAGCATTCCTATCAAGTTCTTATTGGAAGAAGCTGGGGATTTGACTCGCTCCCGCGTTTAGCAAAGATTATCTAGGAGTAACAGATGAAAGGCGAAGAACGATACCTTCTTAACTTGCTCGAAGGCACGAAAACTCGATTTGTTATCCCCGTCTATCAGCGCAACTACGACTGGAAGATCGAAAACTGCAAGCAATTGTTCGACGACCTCGAGGATGTCATTTCAGAAGGCGTGGAGAGTCATTTCTTTGGAAGCATCGTCTCCAAAGCAGATGGCCCCGACACACGCATCGTCATCGATGGCCAGCAAAGGATCACCACGTCTTACCTCCTTCTCCTTGCGCTTGTGAGCAAGCTCAGGGAAGGCGCCATCGCCTCCGAAGACGACAATCTGGCCGACATGATCAACGAGGAATACCTCATCGACAAATGGCATAAGTCCGAGCGAAAGCTGAAGCTGAAGCTCATCAAGGACGACCAGGCTGCCTTTGAGGCGCTTTACTCCGCTGACGCAGAGAAGTTCATCCAGGACTCCAACGTAACCCAGAATTACATCTATTTCTGCGGCCGTATCGACAAGACAAGGCTGACGGCCGATCGGCTGCGCGATGCCATCGAGCGCCTGATGATCATCGACATCAAGCTTGACAAGGAGGATGACGCCCAGCGAATCTTCGAGAGCCTCAACTCGACAGGCCTCGACCTGAACGAGGGCGACAAGATCCGCAACTTTATCCTCATGGGTCTGGATGCCCAAATGCAGGAAGAGTATTACGAGCAGTACTGGAACGAGATCGAGAAGAATACCGGCTACGACGTAAGCTCCTTTGCTCGTGATTGGCTTGCTGCCGTCCGCAGGAAGACCCCCGCAATCAAGAAGGTCTATTCCGTGTTCAAGGACTATGTAAAAGCGGAGGCATTCGATACGAAAGTCCTGCTTGAGGAACTTCTTAAGTACTCAAAGCATTACAAGGCGATTAACGACGCCGATTCTGGAAACCATCGGCTTGATGCGGTTTTGAGGCGACTTATTCTGCTGGACATGAGCGTCATGAACCCGTTCACGCTTAATCTATTCGAATACAGGCGCTGTGGAGGAATCAGCGACCAGCAGGTGATCGAGGCGCTCAAATCCGTCGAGACCTACCTTTTCAGGCGCTGGGTCTGCAAGGTTCCCACAAATGCGCTCAACAAGGTCTTCGAGACTCTGCACAGCGAGGTTTTGAGAGGCGTCAAAGACGGCGGTTCATATCCTGACGTGTTGAACAAAGTTCTCCTCTCCAAGGAGGGCAGCGGCCACTTCCCCGACGACGCCGAGTTCATTCAAGCGTTCGAAGAGAGGGACTTCTACAGGATCGCGAGCTACAAGTACTACCTCTTCGATCGTCTTGAAAACGGAGACAGCCTCGAAAGGGTCAACGTCGTCGACAACCTTCGCGATGAGTCTTTCAGCATTGAGCACATCATGCCCCAGACGCTTTCGACAAGCTGGCAGCAGGATTTGGGCGTTGAGTTCGCCGCAATTCACGCAAGGTGGCTGAACAGCATGGCGAATCTGACGCTTACCGCATACAACTCCAAATACAGCAACAGGCGCTTTGCCGAGAAGCGGGACATGGAGAACGGCTTCAAGCAGTCTGGCTTCAGGATCAACGGCTTCGTCTGCCAGCAGGAGGCCTGGGGCGAGGAGCAGCTGAAGGCTCGCAACGAGCTCATGAAGAGGAAGTTCCTTGAGCTTTGGCCATCCATCGAGTCCGACTTCGAGTGGGGCAACGACGCCTACGAGGAGCATGCCCTCGACGATGATTTCTCGTTCACCGGCAGGCAGATCGCCGCATACAGCTTCATGGGATCTCGCTTCACGGCGAAGACCTGGGTTGACATGATCTGCGGCGTGCTTTCCATGGTTTACGAGCTTGATCCAGTCGTCTTCCATAAGTTCGTCCCTGAGGGCTCGGACTTCCCGGGAAGGTATTTCTCATGGAAAGAAAGCGACTATTGCTTCAAAGTCGGTGAGGGAATCTACTTCAATCCCGGAAGCTCGACTTATGTGAAAATCGAAACGCTGAAGATCGTTTTTGAGGCAGCGGGCATTGACTGCTCAGAGCTTCTGATCGAGCTGTACAAGTCGAAGGTCGGGGATCCATCGTAGCTGCTGGGGCCTGTAGAGGCTTCTCTACCCTGCCTCCTCTGACATGCAATGTCCATGTGATCATTAGCTGCTATCGCAGTTTGCCGTGACCCACCTTGACCCGCTAAAACACCCTGCCCCGCCCCGAAATCCGTGACCCAGATTTGGCCCCATGGATTCACGGCGATTTTGAGACTGGGTGTAAATGGGACAAACTGGTGCGAACTGCGGCAAACTGGAACAAACCGGAGATAGTTTTTAACTATTGAGTTGGAATAGAACAGACGTTCGATATAATAATATAGTATTAGATAGCGGGCACGGTTTCAATCGAATCCGTGCCCGCTGCTGTATGCGTGCCCTTGCACGCCCAATATGCGCCGTAAAATCCGTCTTCTTCAACGTCAAAGTGAATGCGCTTCGTTTTTTGCCTCTCAAAATCTTATTTTCACGATTTGCATTTTCATCCCGTTGTCACCGACCCTTGCGAGAAACCGGAAAAAGCCGCTGACAGAAGGGTCTCTCAAATCGTTGTAACCCAGCATATAGCCGCGACTTGTGACCTGCAGACGGCTGTTCCACGTGCCGATTTCCTTGGCGGCATCCGAAACCGCAAAATATGCCCCCACATCCTTGATTTTTGCAGTCTTAAGCCATGTTTTTGCGATCATCTTTACTGCCGTCCGATTGGCAGCATCAAAGACCAGCACACCGCCGGGGAAAGCGTCCGCCATCCCCCGCACCAGTTCCCGGACCTGCTGGGTCAGAAAGTAATAGAACACTCCGGAGGCAAAGAACACCGCCCCGCCGGAGGCATCGATTTTGCCAAACCATGCGGTGTCTTTCAGGTCGCAGGGGATATTTTGTTCTCGATCCCCGGCGGGCAGCAGCTGCTGCCGCAAGGCAATCACATCCGGGAAGTCCAGATTGTAGATCTTGCATCTACCGTTGTCGCAGGTTCTGCCGGTGTTGTCCAGCCCGCAGCCCAGATTGACCACCGCCGCATTGGGGTGGTCTTTCAGATAATCCCGCACCTCGAAAGCAAGATCACCCTGCCGCATGGCCACCTCCAGCGCACCAAAGCGCTGCATCAGGCTGCGGGAGTTTTTCTCTGCCTCT
>CAJMPZ010000043.1 GCA_905215445.1 uncultured bacterium
CCTGGCCCACGTGGTCGCCGGCGTGCACCTCGTCACCGTCGGCAACATCAAACAGCACCGAGCTCTGCGAATCCAGCAGCTCAAAGGTGCGGGCGAACACATCCAAGCCCGCGATGATGCCATCGGCCTTGGCGATGAGCTCCACCGTGGCGGGGCGCGCCGTGGGGCACACGCTCGCCGTGCTCACGTCCTCAAACGTAATGTCCTCGCGTAGAGCCTGCAGAATCAGATCATCGACGACGAGCTTCATGGTAATGGGATTCATGGTCTACTCCTCCACGGCCTGCGTGCCGGCGGCACGGGCCAAATCATCGATTGCCAGGGAGTCGGCGCTCAGGGCGCGATGACGCCCGTCAAGCGCGGGCTCGCCCGCCCGCTCCACGGCGAGCGACTCGCCGGTGCGCATGCACCAGGCGGCACGGCGGCCCCAAACCAGGGACTCGAGCAGGCTGTTGGAAGCCAGGCGATTCTTGCCGTGCACGCCGTTGCAGGCCGTCTCGCCCGCGGCGTAGAGCTCGGGCATCGAGGTGCGGCCGTCCTTGTCGACCCACACGCCGCCCATAAAGTAGTGCTGCGTGGGCGTAACGGGGATGGGCTCGTCCAAGATGTCGCGGCCGTCCTCAAGGCAGCGCGCGCGAATGTTGGCAAAGTGCCCAGTCACCACGTCGCGCTCGACGGGGGCAAAGCTCAGCCACTCGTGCTCGGTACCGTCCTGCTTCATCTGCTCGCGGATGGCGGCGGCGACCACATCGCGCGGCTGAAGCTCGTCGGTAAAGCGCTCGCCGGCGGCGTTGAGCAAAATCGCGCCCTCGCCGCGGCAGCTCTCGCTGATCAGGAAGGTGCGGCCCGGCTGCGGCGAGAACAGGCCCGTGGGGTGAATCTGCACGTAGTCCAGATGCTCCATCTTAATGCCATGCTCCTGAGCAATGTAGCAGGCATCGCCCGTGAGCTGCGGGTAGTTGGTCGAATGGTCGTATACGCCGCCGATACCGCCCGTCGCCCACAGCGTGTGGCGGGCATGGATCTTAAACGGCTCGCCGGCATGCACGCCCTCGGCGGCATTTGCCAGCTCGTCGGCGGGACGAACCGAGTTGTCCTCGTCGACGGGAACGGCGGCGACGCCGCTGCACACCGTAGCGCCATCATGCTCGGCCGTCAGGATGTCGGTCATGGCCACGTGCTCCAGAATCTGCACGTTGTCCAGCTTGCGAACGGCCTGGAGCAGCCTGGTCGTGATCTCCTTGCCCGTAATATCGGCATGGAAGGCAATGCGCGGGCGGCTGTGCGCGCCCTCGCGGGTAAAGTCGAGGCTGCCGTCGACCTTGCGCTCAAAGTCCACGCCCATGGCCAGTAGGTCGTTGATGACCGAGCGGCTCGAGCGGATCATGATGTCGACGCTCTCGCGGCGGTTCTCGTAGTGACCGGCGTGCATGGTGTCCTCAAAGAAGGCATCGTAGTCCGAGCCTTCGGGCAGCACGCAGATGCCACCCTGCGCGAGCATCGAATCGCACTCGTCGACAGCGCCCTTGGAGAGCATAATCACGCGCGTGCTCGTCGGCAGGTTGAGAGCTGCGTACAGGCCCGCCACGCCGCAGCCGGCAATGACGACGTCGCACTCCATATCGGGGTATTGCTTGGTTTCCACAGGAATCCTCTCCCTTGAATGTGACATAAGGAACCGTCCCTCATGCCACATTGTTCTAGCGCGCTGCGTACTCGAGCATACGGTCGAGCGTGAGCTTGGCCTGGTCGGCGGCCTCGTCCGACACGCCGATCTGCACCTCGCCCTCGCCCGTCTCCAGGCAGCGCACGAGCTTTTCGAGCGTGATGAGATCCATGTTGACGCAGGTGGGCTGCACCGCGGGGAAGTAGAACTTCTTGCCGGTGCCCTGGCAGCGGCGCTCGAGCTCGTAGAGCACGCCACGGACCGTCACGATAATGAACTCGCTCGCGTCGGACTCCTCGGCATACTTGATGATGCCGGCGGTGGAGCCAATGTAGTCGGCCTCGGCAAGGACGTCGGCCTTGCACTCGGGGTGCGCCAAAACGAGTGCGTCGGGATGGGCCTCCTGCGCGTCGACGATCTGCTCGACGGTGATGATGTGGTGGCGCGGGCAGTAGCCGTTGTTGAGGATGACGTGCTTTTGCGGCACCTGCTCGGCTACGAACCGGCCCAGGTTTTGATCGGGGATAAACAGGATGTGCTGCTGTGGCAGCTCGGATACGATCTTGACGGCGTTGGAGCTGGTGACACACACGTCGCTCCAGCTCTTGATCTCGACCGTCGAGTTGACGTAGCAGACCACGGCAAGGTCGTCGCCGTACTCGGCGCGCGCCGCGTCGACCGTCTCGCGCTTGACCATGTGAGCCATGGGGCAGTCCGCGCCCGGCTCGGGCAGCAGCACGGTCTTGGTGGGGTTGAGCAGCTTGGCGCTCTCGCCCATAAACTCCACGCCGCACAGCACGATGGTCTGCTGCGGCAGGCTCTTGGCAAGCTTTGCCAGGTAGAAGCTGTCGCCGACGTAATCGGCCACAGCCTGAACCTCGGGCGCCACATAGTAGTGCGCCAAGATCACCGCGTCGCGCTGGGTTTTTAATTGCTGAATGGCCTCGACGAGCCCTGCGGGTACCAGCGCCGCGCGCTCCGTTGCCGTCGTTGCCGATGCCAGGCCGGCCGCGATATCGCGTGCAAGCTCCGACGCATCCATGTTCGCGCTCTGTGCCATCAAGGCCCCTCTCTTTTGGCGAATCTTGGGGCTTTAGTATGACACCTAGGTTTACAGCTGACAAGACAGCTGTAAACCTAGGTGTAAAGTTGAAATAAAGATTCGACCATGCGGCAAGTCCATATTCGAGCTGGCAAGCTGAGGACAGCCGAAAATGGACCCGCCCCATGATTCGGGCAGCCCGTTTTGTCCTGGACCAAGGGGCAGTGGTCAAAAAGGGCCAAATATGAGTACTGTCACCAAATTAGTAGCATCGATTTTCCGGTCCAGAGCAGCAAAATCGCCTTGTTTGGAGCCCGATCGCGACTCTGAAGAACGAAAATCGATGCACTTTTGGCCTCTGGCACCGATTTTTGAGGCCATTTGGCTGCCACCAAACTGGTAACAGTACTCATATTTGGCCCTTTTTGACCACCGGGTTTCCGGCAGGCCCCAAAAGCGGGCCCGAATCGCTCGATCCGGGCCCGCTGGGGGTAGCGAGCACAATCGAGGTGTAAGAAGCAAGAGAGGGCCATCGCCTAGAATCGTCAGCGCCTAGATATTCAACGAGAGGAAAGACAATGGTCCGCAGCGACATGCTACCCCAGCCGGACCGGGGGCTCGGCCTCGACCGGCCCCAGACCGAGGCATTTCACCGACGAGTTCAAGAGGAAGATAGTCGATCTCCACAACGCCGGAAAGCCCAGGCGCGAGGCCATGGACGAGTGCGACCTCGACAAGAGCACCGTGGAGAGGCGGGTCAAGTCGATAAACGAGACCGGCTCGCCGCGCGCCGCCGACAACCGCACGCCCGAGTAGAACCGGATCCTGGAGCCCGAGCGCGAGAACCGCAGGCTCCGGATGGAGGTCAACGTCTTAAGACGAGCGGCGCCAGCATACGCTCGGAAGTCAGGGCCATGGCGGCCAACGGGGGGCCGCTGCCCCATATCGGCGCAGCGCTGGCATCGAGGCCTTCTGACCTGTGTCAAGATTTCGGACACGCATGCTCGAGAAATCAAGCGGCCATAGGCATGGCCTCGAGCTTGGGCTCGGTTCTCTCGAAGAAGGCCGCCATGGCCTCGGCCGGCACCTTGTAGCCGATCGTCGAGCGGGGCCTTCGGCGGTTGTAGTACGCCTCGATGAACTCGACCACCGCGTGCTTGGCGGAATCCCTGGTCGGGAAGCTGCGCCTGTAGTACATCTCGTTCTTCAGCGTGGCGAGGAACGACTCGGCCACCGCGTTGTCGTGGCAGTTGCCGGCGCGGCTGCAGGACAGCCGCACGTCGTTGTCGCGCGCCCATTCGGCCAGAAGCCTGCTGGTGTACTGGGCGCCGCGGTCGGCGTGGAATATCGCGTTGCCGGCCACGTAGCCGCGCGATTTGGCCGACGCCAGCGCCGAAACCACGATGTCGGCGGTCATGCGCTCGGAGAGCGACCAGCCCACCACCATGCGGGTGTTGAGGTCGATGACCGTCGACAGGTACAGCCATCCCTCGCCGGTGCGCAGGTAGGTGATGTCGCCCACGAGCTTGCAGGTTGGAACGGGACTGGTGAAGTCGCGGCGCACCAGGTCGGGCCGGGGCCTGGCCTTCGGGTCGGGGATGGTGGTGCGCTTCCTGGCGTTGGGCGTGCAGCCGCGTATTCCCAGCTCGCGCATCAGCTTGCGCACCCTGTACAGGGTCAATCCGGAGAACTCGCCGGGCAGGAAGCATTTCACGAACCGGAAGCCGAACCTGCGGTCCGACTCCAGCCACACGCGCCGGACCGCCTCGCGCTCGGCCGACCAGTCTTCTCGCGGGCAGCCGTTGGAGAGCCACGAGTAGAAGCCCGATCGGCTCACGCCGAGCACGCGGGCCATCATTTTCACCGGGAATTCGGCCTTCTCCGCCAACATCATCCGGTAGCATGCGGCTACGCCTGGCTTTTGGCGAAGAAGGCCGCGGCTTTTTCAAGAAGGCGTTCTCCATCTCGAGCTCGCGTATGCGCCTTTTCGCCTCGCGAAGCTCGCGGTCCTCGGCCTTGGGGTCGGGCCCGCCGGCAAGCTCGCGCCGGCGGCTCTGCACCCACTTGTTCACGGTCTTGGAATTCAGGCCCAGTTCTGCGCAGTATTCCGTTATCGGCCTGCCCGTCGAGATGATGTAGTCGGCGGTCTCGCGCCTGAACTCGTCGGTGTACTTGGCGGCTGGGTTGGACATAGCATACCGTCCTCTCGGTCGTCGATGAATGCATTCTAAAGGATTGGGCCTCTAGCATGCGTGTCCGAAAAGACGATACAGGTCAGACAACCCAATCAGACGTCGTCTCGAGCACGTCCTCTGCACGGTCGAGCGTGCTTCTGGCCTTGGCACCCTGTTTGAACCACGAGCGCAGGTCCTCGAGCGTGCTGCCCGCTGCGTACACCTTGATTTTGCGACCGCCTTTCGTGGTCACCGTGCAACGGTCGCCGCTCTCGCTATCCTCGTGCGCCGTGACCTTCTTGAGATAATCGCGGCGGAACGCCACGACGCGGGCGTTGCCGATCTCGATGAACCAATCGTCGTCGACAAGCGAGGTGCCCGTGGCACCTCGGCTCGCCATCTCCTCGGCGAAGGAGAAACCGAGTTCGCGCTCCTGTCTGCCGATCTCGTAGATACCACGGGCGGGCATGCTGAGCATGAGCAGAGGCAGGAGTCCCCCTATGAACAGGAAGAGGCATGGGACGAGCAGGAGCAGACGAGCACCGGCGTCGGTGAAAACAGCCATGAAGGCGATCACGAGCGAGAAGACGAGCGCCATACCGTTGAAAACAATCGTCAACGGCTTGATGGCAGACCAACACAGACCCGCCTTGGTCATCGGGCCGTCAACAGCGTCCGAGACCTCGATGCCCTCTTCCTCCAGACGGGCGAGGAGGTTGAGCGAGCACACCCCCTCGAGGCTTATCGAGCAGAACTTCCGGTCGCCCTCGAACAGGTCGATCCTCATCATCTGCGTGTGAAGCGTTGCACGGGTGATGTTGCCAAACGTCGTCTCCTTGCGGATGCCGAAGGCGTTACGCGAGAGAATTCGCTCACCGTCCACGTCGATGCGCGGGATGCTCAGCAGGGCCCAGATGGCCATGCCCGCGAGCGCCATGGCGTGACCGAACCACACAAGTTCGTGGTCCCACTCGCCCAACGAGACGCCCTGCCAGACGTAGACACCCAGCATGAGCAGTTCGAACGCGACGGCGCAGCAGGCGATGATCGTGCGAATGGCAGCGGGCATGCGCACCGTGAAGCGATCGAGGCTGTCCGTCGCCTCACTGCGCTCGCGCGCGCCGCGACGGGCGACCCATGCAGTGAGCGGACCGACGATGAACACCACCATCGCCACGCGCAGGAACGATTCGAGTATGTCGCCCATATTAACCACCATCCCAATAGAAAACGTGAATTTGGGAGACTATAGCAGAGCGAAGCGATCTGCACGGCATCGTCCGGGTGTTTTCGGCATACGGTGGAAGCTGGTGGGGGTCGGCGCCGTAACCGGATGCGCATTCGGCCTCGCCAATGCCGTCGGCGGCGAGCTTTTCGCCCGACAGGCCTATCCACTCGTCGTGCATCTGCCGCTTGTCGTCTACCTGTGCGTACGCTATCGCCTGAGTCCGCTGCTCGCCATCCTGGGCGTTACCAGTGCCTACCTGAGCTGCCAGTTTAGCAACTGGATGGGCATCGCCGCATTCGCTGCCACCGATTCGCAAATCGCATATTACGCGGCGCGCATCATCACGACGCTCGGCGTCTTTGCGATCTTGCTGCATTGGGCCAGAGACATCGGTCCGCGCCTGGCGGCCAAAAGCCCCACCGAGTTGGAGATTCTGCTCATCCTGCCGCTCGTCTACTACATCTTCGACTACGCCACCAACGTCTATACCACGCTCTTCCACTCGGGCTCGGTAGTAACCGTTGAGTTTTTGGCGTTCGCCCTCTGCGCGTTCTACCTTATGTTTCTTGCCGTCTACCTTCGCGAATACGAGGCAAAGGAAATCGCCGAGCGCGAGCGCTGGATGCTCGCGACCCGCGACAGCGCGGCCATCAAAGAGCTCGAAGCCTGGCGCCAGTCCGGACGCGAGCTCTCGGTTCTCCGTCACGACATGCGCCACTACCTGCGCGGTCTAGCGGCCCTGATCGAAGAGGGTCACACCGATGAGGCACTCGAGCGCATCGACGCGCTCTGCGAGACCAACGACCGCACCGCCGTGCGCCGCTACTGCGCCAACGAAACGGTCAACATTGCGCTCTCGTCGCTTTCCGCGGACATCAACGCGCACGGCATCACCGCCGACCTGCACGCCGCCGTGCCCGAAACCGTCCACGTGGGCGATGTCGATCTATTCAGTGTGGTATCGAACGCCCTGGACAATGCCATCGCCGCGGCGAGCGCCGCCCCCGAAGGCAAGCGGTTTGTCGACCTGGACCTTCGCTACGAAGACGGTCAGCTTCTATTGCTGGTTTCCAACACGTTTGGCCGTGCGCCGCACATGGTCGACGGCATGCCCGTGACTCAGCACACTGGGCACGGCTTTGGCACCAAGAGCATTATGCTTGCCGTCGAGCGCATGAACGGCAACTGCCAGTTCCGCATTAACGGCGACCGGTTTGAGCTGCGCGCCGTGATGTAGGGGCTGCCGCCAACCTCGCTACAGCGGTGCAGCCGCCGGGGTCAGCTGCTTAATGTAGGCCCACATGCGCTGCTTGGCGGCCTTGTCGGTGAGCGCCGCCTCAAAACCGTCGAGCGCCAGCACGCGGCGCCCCTGCACATGGGCGACCAGGCCGGGCTTGAGCATGGCGGTGTCAAAGTCATCAATTGCCACAAGCATATCGGCATAGGTCTCGCGCATGACATCGGCCGCACTGTTGTCCAGCAGCAGCACCGCCTCGGGGTCCAAGGTCTCCAGCGCCTCGCGGAACAGGTCGCACGTCAGGGCCTCGCCCGCCGCGACCGCTCCGTCGCCCGCGCCGGCGACGCTTGCCAGCACACAAAAATCCTCGGGGGCATATCCGATGGCACCGAGCGCCTTGCGCAACGCGGCGCCATCCGCGCCGGCGGCCAGCTCGCCGCCCGAGCACTCGGCTTCATCCAAATCGCCTTTGACCAGCACAATCGGCGAGCACGCGTTGCCCGCGATACGCACACCGCGATCTGCAAGCGACGCGAGCTCCTGCTCGGTCGCCTGAGCGATGGCTTCTTTTTTCTGGCTTTGTGACGTGGGCATGCGCTCTCCAATCGTTTGCGTGCCCACCATTATATAAAAGAGCCGCCCGCGAGTGGTTGCTTTGCGGGCCGCTGGGTATAAGCACGGTCGTACTGAGTTTTACGCGGCCGAGCCGCGTCGTATTATGGAGGTCACCATGGCTGACATTAAGCAGATTACCCCCGAGAACTTCGGCGCTGTCGTCAACGATAGCCTGCCCGTACTGGTTGATTTTTGGGCCCCGTGGTGCGGCCCCTGCCGCTCGCTCTCGCCCATCGTAGACGAGGTTGCCGACGAGCTGGCCGGCAAGTTGGCTGTGGCCAAGTGCAACGTCGACGACAACCAGGACCTGGCCATGAAGTTTGGCGTCATGAGCATCCCCACGCTGATCGTCTTTAAGAACGGCGAGGAGGTCGACCGCTCGGTTGGCGCCTTACCCAAGGCAAGACTTCAGGCACTGCTGGAGAAACATCTGTAATACGCTTGTTACTTGTCTGCCGTCCATGAGCGGTTTCGCACCGCTCACCGGAGTGCCAAACGCAAGGCATGCGACCACGGATAGTATGGTAGTTACAAACAGCCCCCCAGTGAACGGGTGCGGGTCGCACAGGCTCGCACCCGTTTTCTTATGCAGCTGCGCGCAAAGCGGGCGTAGTAAAATCTGAACCACTGAACTGCCCCATACAAAAGGAGATTTCCCATGCATGATGTTGGAATGAACATGAGCCAGCTTGCCATGAGCGTCAAACAGGTCGACGACACCATCGAGCTCGCTCACGAATGGAGCCATCAGTTGCTGCATGCGACCGAGAATTTTGACATGGAGCGCATCGGCGCCAAGCTCGAGGCCGCCATGGCCGCGTTGCACGAGGCGCATGACGCGCTCGAGGGCTACGAGGAAGCCATCGAGGCCGACCACAACTCCGTCGGCTCCGTGAAGCTGGTGTAAGGTGGCCGAACACGAGCACGGCTGCGGGTACGAGCACGAGCATCCGCACGGGGCGGACGGTGACGCGGGCTGCCACTGTAGTGGCTCCGGCTCCGAGCTGGTCCGTTTTTCGGTTACCGCACCGGATGACCTGCTGCGCCGTTTTGACGAACAGATCGCGCGCCGCGGCGACGTGGCCAACCGCTCCGAGGCCGTGCGCGACCTGATTCGCGCCTCGATCGCCAAGGAGCAGATGCGCACGCCCGACGAGCATGTTATCGGGTCGCTCACCATGATCTACGACCACCATACCGGCGACCTGACGCGCCGTCTGGACGAAGTGCAGCACGACTACACCGGCGAGATCGTATCGACCATGCACGTGCATCTGGATCACCACAACTGTCTGGAGATCCTGGCACTCAAGGGTCGCGGCGAGCGCGTCTACGAACTAGCCGATCGCCTGCTGGGCCTGCGCGGCGTTAAGCACGGCGAGCTCACGTGCGCCGCCACCAAGCAGAGCCTGGGGCTGTAGCGCACCTACCAAAAAGGGACAGGTTTGTTTTGGCAGGTTTAGCGTTTTACCTACCAAAATAAACTTGTCCCTTTTTGGTCGGTTTTGATGAGGAGTGTCGCATGCGGCATGTGCATATTCATGTGACGGGCATTGTGCAGGGCGTTGGCATGCGACCATTTGTGTATCGCGAGGCCATGGCGCATGGCATTTGCGGATGGGTGCTCAATGCGGGCGACGGCGTACATATCGAGGCGCACGCTCCGGCCGATGCGCTCGATGCTTTTGTTGCCGCGCTTTCTGAGCATGCGCCCGCGGCGGCTCGCGTAGAGCATGTCGAGGTTGTGGACTTGGGGCCTGGCGGTTGGAGTGCTGCCGATGAGCAGGGCTTTCGCATTGTGGCATCGCAGGACCAGACCGCGCACACGACGCTCGTCTCGCCCGATATCGCTACCTGTGACGATTGTCTGCGCGAGTTGTTCGATCCCGCCGACCGACGCTATCACTACCCCTTTATCAACTGCACTAACTGCGGCCAACGCTTTACCATCATCCGATCGTTGCCTTATGACCGAGCGGCCACGTCGATGGATTGTTTTCCCATGTGTCCCAAGTGTGCCGCGGAGTATGCCGACCCACTCGACCGGCGTTTTCACGCGCAACCCGATGCCTGCTTTGATTGCGGGCCGCATATTACGTGGCGCGAGGCTGTGAACGGCGATGCGTGCGGGAATTCGTCCGCGACACCGGCAGTCGGCACCACACGCGAGGCCAGCGACGCCATTATCGAGCGCTGCGTTGAGCTGCTGGCCAGCGGTGGCATCGTCGCCATCAAGGGCCTGGGCGGATTTCATCTAGCCTGTGACGCCGCCAGCGAGCAGGCGGTGGCCGAGCTGCGCCGTCGCAAACGCCGCAGCAACAAACCACTTGCCGTCATGATGCGCGACCTTGCCGACGTTGAACGCCTATGCCATGTCAGCGACGTTGAGCGCGGCTTGCTGGCCGGCAGCATTCGCCCCATTGTGCTGCTGCGCCGACGTGCTGCTTGCGAGAGCGGCGGCTCCCCCGACGCCCTCGCGCTCGCGCCGTCCGTCGCGCACGACCTTCCAGAGCTCGGCATCATGCTCCCCTATACGCCGCTTCAACATCTGTTGCTTGCCGCGGCAGAAGCCTGCGGTATGCACGCGCTCGTCATGACCAGCGGAAACCTGAGCGAAGAACCCATAGAAACCGACGACGATCTTGCCTGGGAACACCTCGTTGCCGCCGGCATCGCCGATGCGTTGCTCGGCAACGACCGCGCGATCCTCTCGCGCTACGACGACTCTGTAGTGCGCGTGGTCGACGGCGCCGTTATGCCCGTGCGCCGCGCTCGCGGATATGCACCCCAGCCGTTGCCGTTGCCGGCGCTCGACGGCGCTCCGTCCTGCGTGCTCGCCTGCGGGCCACAACAAAAGGCCACGATTGCGCTCACGCGTGAAGGGACGAACGGCGAGGCAACCTGTTTTGTGTCGCAGCATATCGGCGATGTTGAAAACGGCGAGACCTTCGATGCCTGGAACGCCGCGCGCACGCGCTTGGAAGATCTCTTTGACTTGGCGCCCGCCGCCTTGGCCTGCGATTTGCACCCCAGCTATCTATCGAGCCAGTGGGCGCGCGAGCAGGCACGGGAGCACAATCTGCCGCTCGTCGAGGTGCAGCACCATCATGCGCATATCGCGAGCGTAATGGCCGAGGCCATCGCCGCGGGCCAGCTTACAACCGACGCGCGTGTCCTTGGCATCGCCTTTGACGGCACCGGCGCCGGCACCGATGGGACCATTTGGGGCGGCGAGTTTCTTGTTGCCGGCCTTGGCGGCTTTGAGCGCGCCGCGCATTTACTCACCTGGGCGCTCCCCGGCGGGGCGGCCTCCGTGCGCGACGCCCGCCGCAACGCCTTTGCCCTGCTCAGTGAGCTCGGTCTGCTCGAGCACCCAGGCGCCGCTCGGCTTTTGGGCAGCCTCGACGAGCAAACGCGCAGCGTGACAGCCACCATGATCGAGCACGGCATCAACAGCCCGCGCACCAGCAGCATGGGGCGTCTCTTTGATGCCGCGGCAGCAATTCTGGGCATCTGCGACAAGGCAACCTACGAGGGCGAGCCTGCCATAGAACTCGAAGCCGCCGCCTGGCGCGCGTTCAGCAGTGAAAGTGCCTGCCCCACCGGCAATATGGCCAGCTTTTCCGTAATCGAATCATCCCGTCCGGACGACTGCCATGTTCTGAACTCCAGACCGCTTTTTGAGGCGCTTTTGGAGGGAATCAGGACCGGCGTGCCCGCTGGCAAGCTCGCGCTCGACTTCCACATCACCATCGCACGCGCGTCGGCCCGCATCGCAAGCGAGATCTGCGTCCGTGAAGACCTCGACACCGTCGCGCTCTCGGGCGGCGTGTTCATGAACCGACTTTTGCTTCGGCTCCTTACCCACGAACTCAAAGACGCCGGTCTTGCCGTCTTGGTCCCCCACGCCGTGCCCGTCAACGACGGCTGCATCGCCTACGGTCAGGCCGCCATCGCTCGCGCTCGCCTCGCGCAGACAGCATCGCGATAGGCTGTTTTGCCAGCCTGCGCGCCGCCGTCTCACAGGTGTAACGCGTTTGCTCGTGACTCCCGCGAGCGCTACCATCAACTGATGGGTAATTAGGCGCCTATCCAGCGCAAAACGTATAAAAGGGGAACATTATGTGCCTTGCCGTTCCCGGTAAAGTGGTCAAACGCGACGACGACCTTAAGGCGACCGTCGACATGATGGGCATCGAGCGCCCCGTTTCGCTGCGTCTCGTGCCGACGGCGCAGGTTGGCGACTATATTCTCGTACACGCCGGCTTTGGCATCCAGATCGTCGACGAGCAGGAAGCGCAAGAAACGCTCGAGCTCGTTAATGCCATGACCGAACTGGCCGAAGAAGACCAACTGGCCAGCAATCCGGCCGAGGCATACTAGTGGCGGCCGGACAGCCGGCTCGCTCCGGTATCGACTTTTCGGCATTTCGCGACCCCAGGCTGGCTCGCGAGCTCATCGATCGTATTCATGAGCTTGTCGGCAGCCGCAGCATCAACCTTATGGAAGTCTGCGGCACGCATACCGTGAGCATCGGGCGCTATGGCTTTCGCTCCATTATGCCTGCCGGGCTCAAACTGCTGAGCGGTCCGGGTTGCCCCGTCTGCGTTACCGCCAACCGCGATATCGACCATGCAATCGCGCTCGCCAAGATGGACGGCGCCATCATCACCACCTTTGGCGACATGATGCGCGTGCCCGGATCGTCCACCTCACTTTCTGCGCAAAAGGCGGCGGGGCACGATATTCGCATTGTGTACTCCCCGCTCGACGCGCTCGACATTGCCGAGCAAAACCCCGATCGCCCGGTCATTTTTATGGGTGTGGGCTTTGAGACCACAACGCCCACCATCGCCGCCGCCATTTTGGAGGCCGATGCACGCGGGCTCCAGAACTTCTCGGTCTACTGTGCTCACAAGACCACGCCGCCGGCTCTGCGTGCGATCTCCAACGACCCCGAAACGACCATCGACGGCTTTATCCTGCCTGGTCACGTCGCTACCATCACGGGCCTGGCACCCTTTAGGTTTTTGGTCGATGAGTTCGAGACCCCCGGTGTAGTCACCGGGTTTGAGCCGGTCGATATCTTGCAGGGCATCTGCATGCTGGTCCAGATGGTTGTCGAGCACAGGCCCGCAATCGACAACGCCTACCGCCGTGGCGTCAATGCAGACGGCAATCCCGTAGCGCGCCAGCTGGTCGAGCAGGTGTTTGAGCCGTGCGACACCACGTGGCGCGGACTGGGACCGATTGCGGCTTCGGGTCTTTCCATCCGACCCGAATTCGTGCGCTTTGATGCCGGCGCCCGCTTTGACGTACCCATTGAACCGACGGTCGAGCCACGCGGCTGCCGCTGCGGCGACGTGCTGCGCGGAGCCATCACGCCGAGCGACTGTCCTCTGTTTGGCCGCGCTTGCACGCCCGAACACCCCGTCGGCCCCTGCATGGTGAGCTCCGAAGGCAGCTGCGCGGCGTACTTTAGATACCGCGACTAGCCCGGACGCTCCCGCGTACCGGCACCACCCACGATTGGAGTTTTCGATATGTCCCGTAATGCCACCGATAGCACTGTCCTGCTGGGCCACGGCTCCGGCGGCCAGATGATGAAGCGCATTATCGATGAGGTCTTTCTGGATGCCTTTGGGTCGCCCGAGCTGCTCGCGGGCAACGATGCCGGCGTCGCCGCGCTGCCCGCAAGCGGGCGAATCGCCATGTCGACCGACAGCTTTGTGGTAACGCCGCAGTTCTTCCCCGGCGGCAATATCGGCCGCCTCGCCGTATGTGGAACCGTCAACGACGTCGCGACCTCGGGCGCCAACGTGCGCTACCTCTCATGCGGCTTTATCCTCGAAGAGGGCTATCCCATGGACAAGCTGCGCCAGATTGTGCAAACCATGGCCGAAACAGCGCGCGAGGCGGGCGTGTCCATAATCACCGGCGACACCAAGGTGGTCGAGCGTGGAGGTGCCGACGGCGTCTACATCAATACCGCCGGCGTGGGCGAAGTGCCCGCGGGCGTAGCGCTCAGCGGTGCAAACTGTCGGCCCGGCGATGTCATCCTGGTGTCGGGTACGCTAGGCGACCACGGCATCGCCATCATGAGCCAGCGCGAGGGCTTGGCGTTTTCGAGCAACATCGAAAGCGACGCCGCACCGCTCAATCATCTGGTTGCCGACGTGCTCGCCGCCGCCCCCGACACCCGCTGCTTCCGCGACCCCACGCGCGGCGGCCTGGCATCCACGCTCAACGAGTTTGCCCAGGCCAGCGGCGTTGCCATGGAGATCGACGAGGATGCTGTGCCCGTGCGCCCCGACGTGCAGGCCGCCTGCGAGATGCTCGGCTACGATGTGCTGCAGGTGGCAAACGAGGGCAAGATGGTTGCCGTGGTGCCGGCCGAGCAGGCCGATGCCGCGCTGGCAGCCATGCGCGCCGCGCGCTACGGCGAAAACGCCGCGATTATCGGTCGCGTGCTGCCGCTTGCCGAGGACACCCGTCCCGCCGTGCGCGTACGCACCGGCTGGGGATCGACCCGCATCCTCGACATGCTCGTAGGAGAACAGCTTCCGAGAATTTGCTAGGGCGGAACCGCACGGTCGGCGCGATGCGGCTTGATATCCCTGGAGATGTTCAGATTCCAGCCACGCCAGACACGTAAGCCCAGTATTATGAGGTGCGTTTTAAACCCAATGACGGGAGCTTTCATGGCAGCAGCTTTTTCCCATGTGATTTTTGATTTAGACGGCACCATCCTCAACACGCTCGAGGACCTGGCGGCCGCCGGCAACCATACCTGCGAGACGCACGGCTGGCCTACGTTTGCCGTCGACGAGTACCGCTACAAGGTGGGAAACGGCATGCTCAAGCTGGTTGAGCGCTTTATGCCCGCCGAGTATGCGGGCGACGGCCGTATGTTTGAGCAGACGCTTGCCGAGTTTAGGGCTTACTACGGCGAGCACAAGGAGGACCACACCGCCCCCTATGCCGGCACGATCGAGATGCTCGACCGCTTGCGCGCCGCGGGTGTGCAGCTTGCCGTACTCACTAACAAGGACCACGTCTCGGCGGCTTCGCTTATCGAGAAATACTTTGGTTCCGAGCGCTTTGCGCTGGTGCAGGGCCGTGTCGATGCGTTTCCGCCCAAGCCCGAAGCACCCGTCACGCTGCATGTGATGGAAGAGCTGGGTGCCGATCCGGCAACCACGCTCTATGTGGGCGATTCCAATGTCGATATCCTGACCGGCCACAACGCCGGCCTTAAGAGTGCGGGCGTCAGCTGGGGCTTCCGAGGCCGCGCAGAGCTCGAAGCAGCCGGTGCCGACTACGTGGTTGACACGCAGGAAGAGCTCGCGGCGCTGATCCTGGGCGAGTAACGCCAGCGCTGCCCAACCCAGCCGCCGCAATGCCGTTGCGCGGAAAGTAGTCGTTGGGGACGTTCTTAAACGACTGGTCAAACAATGGCAACGTCGCAGGTAGAGGACGGACAGCGAAAACGCCCCTAAGCGAGCAAGGTGACGTGAAATGAAAGGGCGCTGACCTTCTGGTCGCGCCCTTGAAATTGAACGTCAGATTGCCGCTTAGGGGCGTTTGCAGCGTCGAGCAGTTGCGGCGTTTGGTAAAACGCCGCAACGAACTACCGCGTAACTCCCCTAGTTCATCATTGCATTCATCATCTCGGTGGTTGCGGAATCGTCAGCATACCACTCGCCATCGTCATTGGCGGTGTACTTGAAGGTAACCTTGGTGTCCTTGGTCTTAGCGGCCTTGGTCACGTCGACCATGACCTGGCCGGCCATCTTGTACAGGTCGTCCTCGGAAGGCATCGTATCGAGCGCCGCGATCTTCTCCTGATACTGGGTGGCGAAATCTTCAACGATCTTGTTCATGGACTTGCAGGTAATGGTGACATCGGCAGTCGCGGTGCCCTTGTCCTCGTCGACCGTCACATCGCCGATCTTGTAGTCAAAACCCTCGAGATAGCTCTTGGCGTACTCCTTGGGATCGATGCCCAGCTGCTCGAACTCGTCGCCCGAGGCCTCTTCCAGGCCGGCGAGGAAGTCGTCGCCGCCGTTCTTGACCTCGTCAAACTGCGTCGTAAGATCCTCGGTGATGAGCTCCTCAACCGAAGGACCTCCGCAGCCGGAAAGCACAACCACGCACGCGACCAGAACAGCCATCAGGGGCGCAAGCAGCAGCTTCTTCTTCATGACATTCCTCCCAACAAGCGGCACCGCGCTTCCCGACGCGGTGCGCGTCGTAACAATAAGGCCATACTAGCCGATAACGAACACCCCCGGCAAAGCAAAGGCGCAGTCGGCTCGATTTAACGTCCGAACGGTTTACCGGTCCGCCCAACGCGCAATAAAACGTTCCGCCGCATTGCAATAAAAAAGGGCGGCCGGATAACCCGACCACCCCAAAACACCCTTATGTTGCCGCAGACTACTTGCGGACGACCTTGACGATGGCATCGCCAGCGGAGACAGCGGAGTCAGCCTCGACGGCGAGCTCGACGTCGGCGAACTCGGCGGTGTTGGACACAGCCACGACGACGCAGTCCTTGTAGCCGGCAGCGGCGATCTTGGCGCGGTCGATCTTGAGCATGGGCTGGCCAGCCTTAACGACATCGTCGGCCTTGACGAAGCCCTCGAAGCCGTCGCCGTTCATGTTGACGGTATCGACGCCAACGTGCACCAGAACCTCGATGCCGCTATCGGACTGCAGGCCCACGGCGTGACCCATGGTGACGGTCACCTTGCCGTCGCAGGGAGCGTAGACCAGATCGTCCTCGGGCCACACGGCGCAGCCCTTGCCCAGAACCTCGCCACCAAAGACGGGATCGGGCACGTCGGCCATCTTGATGACCTTGCCCTTGACGGGCGAGCACAGCACGTCGGCGCCGGCAGAAGCAGAGATGGAGGCCGGAGCAGCGGCAGCCGCGGGCTCAGCCTTCTTCTTGAACATGTCAAACAGACCCATACGTTTTCTCCTCTTGATTCAGCGCAACGTTATGCGCATGCCTATGGTGATTATAGTGCCAAATGGCCAAAATACTAAGGCGAGGGCTCGAATCGCAAGCCCTTTCAAGCCCTTCCCAAAACCTTTTCCCCAGTGGTTCTCATATTGTCGATTAACCCTCGATAAGCCGAGTATCGTCTGCGCACGGAACGGGCAGAAGCGGGCGCGCCAAACCCGACACTTCTTTTCGCGCCCACGGACCGCCGCCGCCCCGTCCCTGACACTTCCTGATACCGACCGAAACGTGCCAAAATAAACCCGTTCCTTTTTGCCAGGTTTGGCAAGTGTGGGAGTTCGCATGGATATCAAACGCAAGATTACCGAGGCGCAGGGCCTCACCCCCACCGAGCAACAACCCGGCATTGCGGCCCTTGCCATCGGCGAGGACATCCGCGGGCTTTCTATTAAGGAATTTGCCGCGCGCACCAACGTTTCCGTTGCGAGCGTGCACCGTTTTTGCAAAAAGCTCGGCCTCGAGGGCTTCAAGGATCTCAAGGTCGAGCTTATTCGCTTGACAACTGAGGCGGGAAACCGTCGCGACGTGGACATCGACTTTCCCTTCGATGCTACGTCCACCCCCGCGCAGGTCATGGAGCGTATGGAAGGACTCTACCAGACTACGCTGGCCGAGACGCAGGAGCTGCTCGACCCCGCACAGCTCGACTACGCCGCCAAGCTCATCGCGAACGCCCGACAGGTCGATATTTTCACGGGCTCGCACAACCTCTATCCAGCAGGAATGTTCCGCGATCGCCTACTCTCCGACGGTAAAAGTGCGACGTGCCACGACAATGCCGAAGCCCAGGTGCGCACGGCGCTTGCCTCGGGCCCCGACCATGTGGCAATCGCTATCTCCTACAGCGGCCTTGCCCCCAACCTCAAGGACATCTTGCCGATCATCAGCAGTCGGCATGTCCCGGCCATCGTCATCGGCACGCCTCATTGCGCGCGTATTCACCCCGGCTTTGCCGCCTACCTCACGGTGAGCGACCACGAGAGCATGACGCACCGCATCACACAGTTCGCGTGCCACATCGCCGTGCAATACGTGCTCGATTCGCTCTACAGCAGCTACTTTGCCAAAGACTACGCCCGCTGCTCCGAGTTCCTGGAGCAATCGTTTCCCTACACCCGCCTGCCCGGGCTCAAGTAGCGACGAGCGTGGATTTTTGGACGCTTAACTAACGAGCGTGGACAATCTCCCACTTTGAGGCCGTCACCGAGCCAAAACCGGGAGATTATCCACGCTCATTTTGGGTCCCCTGGGAACGCATGAGGAGGGCGGATAGACAGCCGTTATTTGCGAGGCGTCAGCGACGTAAAGAGTCCGTGTTGGTTGCAGTAAAGAAATATTCTGCCGCGCCCGGTAATATGGAAGCGCGGCTGCACCGATTGCTCTGGATAGAGCTTCTTAAAGCTGATGCCGTCCATAGTCGCATATGCCACAAAGCTAATGTAGTGATCCTTGGTCATGGGATGATCGAGCGTGACGTACCAATCGTCCTCGATGCGCTCGATGGAAAAGGCATGGTCCGCGTCCGGCTCTTCGGCCTCCTGGGGAAACATCGTGGAGCCACAGCAGCTAAAGCTGCCTTCTCCGAGCGCGTGCACAACGTTTCCGCAGATAGGGCAAACGTAAAAGACGCCTTTGAGCATATTGCCTGCACGGTTGGCGTTAGCCCGAATGTCACCAGCCAAAAGCTCAGCCACGCTTATGCCGAGTCTCTGGGCCAAAGGCTCAACGAGGGAAATGTCAGGAAGGCCGCGGCCGGATTCCCACTTGCTGACGGCTTTATCGGTCACGCCAAGGCTTTCCGCCAGGGCGCGCTGGGTGAGGCCGCGCTCTTCGCGCAGCCGCTTGATGGCATGCGCTGCCAAAAAAGTATGGGAAGCATTGGTTTGCCGTGTCTGGTTCATGGGCTGTCCAATCAAGTTGAAGAAATGGAGTGAACCGGTTCGACAGTCAGTATCCATTTGAAGGCCAGGCTCGACAACCTACGCTGCGTAGACATGCGCCAATCGAACGAGCGCGGATTTTTGGACGCTCATCCTCAGTAGTCATTTAAGAACGTCCCCAACGACTACATCAGGAGTGTCCCCAGGTGCCGGCAGAAAAGGAACGTCCCCAAGTGCCGCCCCTTGCCAGCAACGGGAGTGCCGATGTCTTGGCAACGACAGACACTATGACCCAATCCGAGGGCACTAAAAAGA
>CAJMPZ010000044.1 GCA_905215445.1 uncultured bacterium
TCTCGGAAGGCACGTGCAGACCTTTCGTCATGGCCTCCTACCTTTCTTTCGGGCCTTTCGGCCGAATCTCTCAGCACCCTTCCGTAACGGATGCTGCTTGCTGACAGCTCTAGTTATATCCAAATTCCAACCGCAATTCCACCTCGCCCCCGAACGGTCAACAAAGTTCGATGAACGGTATATCGAATATGATTCCCCCATAATGCACTTCGGCGTTCTAAAGTAGCTTTTCTAAGGTAAATGCTCTTTTTTCCTAAAAATCATTCGCAATTACAACTCCAATCTTTCGATTAAGAATTGCATATCTAAAACGGTTTTATGTATATAAATGACGCTTGTTCGTGTTTCTGTCTGTATTCGATGATATTCAGCTACCTATCATTCTTATTCACACATACTCACCAGTTGAGTGAGGATATAGACCGTTTTTCACAACGCGAAGGGCGTCAGCTCTATGGCTTGTCAGCGTAAGAAGTAGGTAAAGATACCGTTCACGCGATACGTCCGTGCCATAGGTCGACTAAATTGAGACAATAGTGAATAGTGTTAGGCAACCGTCCCCCACGGGGACTGAACGGACAGATGCATATGCCGAGCAAAATCGAAAAAAAGCAAGCCGCTGCAAAGCTGCGTAAGCCGCCGCGCGACCTCTCGTACACGCAGAACCGAGAGCTCAGCTGGCTGCGCTTTGACAACCGTGTGCTTGACGAAGCCTTCGACGAGACCGTTCCGCTGTTCGAGCGGCTAAAGTTCGTGTCGATTTTCGAGTCTAACCTCGATGAGTTTCTCATGGTGCGCGTGGGCGGCCTGTCCGATCTGGCAGAGCTCAAAAAACAGCCTGTCGACAACAAGAGCAATATGACCGCCTCCGAACAAGTCGATGCTGTCATGGCCGAAATGCCCGGGCTCCTTACCCGATGGGAGTCCATCTTTAAGAGCATCGAGGGCAAGCTCGACACCCTGGGCGTTCACCGCGCCCGCATCGATTCGCTTACGCCCGAGGAGCGCACCTTTGTAACCCGTTACTTCCAGGCCTACGTGTCGCCGGTCATCTCACCGCTGGTGATTGACCCGCGCCACCCCTTCCCCAACCTGCGCAACGGCGCACTCTACCTGGCCTGCGGCCTGGACGGCGTCACCGACGAGGAGAGTCTGCTGGGCCTTATCGAGATTCCCACCTCGATGAACCGCGTGGTCGAGATCCCCTCGCCCACCGGCACCTACTCCTACATCTTGCTCGAGGACGTCATCCTCGCCTGCCTGGACAGCTGCTTTGGCTCCTATAAGCCGCTCGACCGCGCGCTCATCCGCGTCACCCGCAACGCCGACATCGACCCGGACGGCGAGGGCGTCGAGGAGGAAGAGGATTACCGTCAGCACATGAAGCGCATCCTCAAGAAACGCTTGCGCCTGCAGCCGGTGGTGCTCGCGGTCTCGGGGTCGCTCGAGAAGGCGACGCTCAAGACCATCCGCAAGGCGCTCGAGCTTTCGCGCCGCTCTGTCTTTACCTGCGATATCCCGCTCGACCTAGGCTACGTCTTTGGCATTGAGGGCAAGATTCCCGAGCACCTGCGCAACGAGCTGCTCTTTACACCGTTTAAGCCGCAGCCCAACCCCACCATCGATATGACCCGCTCCATCCGCGAGCAGGTACTTCAGCACGACAAGCTGCTCTTTTATCCCTATGAGGCCATGAACCCCTTCCTGGATCTGGTGCACGAGGCCGCCTACGACCCCGAGTGCATCTCACTGCGCATCACGCTCTACCGCGTGGCCAAGCAGAGCCGCCTGTGCGAGTCACTGATCGATGCCGCCGAGAACGGCAAAGAGGTCACGGTGCTCATGGAGCTCCGCGCGCGCTTTGACGAGCAGAACAACATCGAGTGGGCCGAGCGCCTGGAAGAGGCCGGCTGCACCGTCATCTACGGCTCCGAGGGCTTTAAGTGCCACTCCAAGATCTGCCAGCTCACCTATCGCGAGGGCATGGCGCTAACGCGCCTGACGCTGCTGGGCACCGGCAACTTTAACGAGAAGACGGCCAAACTCTACAGCGACTTTATGCTCATGACCGCTCACCCCGGCATCGGCGAGGACGCCAACCTGTTCTTCCGCAACCTGTCGCTGGGCAACCTGCGCGGCGATTACCGCTTCCTGGGTGTGGCGCCCGTCGGACTGAAACCGCTCATCATGCGCGGGCTTGACCGCGAGATCCAGCGCGCCCTCGCCGGCGAGCCCGCCCGCGTGTTCTTTAAACTCAACTCGCTCACCGACCGCGAGGTCATCGACAAGATCGCCGAGGCATCGTGCGCAGGAGTCCGCGTGGACATGATCATCCGCGGCATCTCGTGCCTCAAGCCGGGCGTTCCTGGCAAGACCGAGAACGTGCATGTCCGTTCTATCGTCGGACGCTTTTTGGAGCATGCGCGCGTTTACGCCTTTGGCGTGGACTCGGACATGATCTATCTGAGCTCGGCCGACATGATGACACGCAACACCGAGCACCGCGTGGAGATCGCCTTCCCCGTGCTCGACCCCACCTGCCGCGCCCTGGTGCACGAGTACATGAGCATGCAGCTGCGCGACAACGTGAAGGCCCGCAGCCTCACGAGCGACGGCACCTGGGTCCCCGTGGAGCGCGCAGAGGGTGAGAAACCCTTCAACTCGCAGGAAGCCCTGCTGGAGCGTGCCTACCGCAACGCCGAGGCCGCGCCCGAGTCCGTCATTGAGGCAAAGCCCGCCCCCGAGCCCGAGCCGCAGCCGGTAGCACCCAAGGTCCAAGAGGTCCAGGCGACCGTCATTGAGCCCGAGCCTGCACCTGCACCTCGACCCGAGCCGCAGGTCACCAAGCCCGCACCCGAGACGAGTGCCCGTCGCGATAAGCCCGCTGGCAAGACCAAGGCCATCGAGCGCCATCACCCCGGCCGCGTGCGCATGGGCTTGGGCCTGATCGGTCTGGGTCTTAAGACGCTCATTACCGGCAGGACGAAATAGTCGTTTGTAGAAGCAGTTTGTAGAAGCGCCCCGCATTTGAGCAAAGCCTCGGATGCGGGGCGCTTTTCCCTGCTACCATGGTGCGAGCAACAACACGAATGACAGGCAGGGATATGAAGCTCACTATAGAATCGATGACCTACGGCGCCGACGGGCTGGCGCACGCCGACAACGGCAAAGCCGTCTTTGTGCAGGGTGCCGTGGCAGGCGACACCGTCGAGGCCGAGGTCGTACAGGACGGCAAGTCGTTCATGCGCGCCCGCACCACCGAGATTCTGGAGCCGAGCCCCGATCGCATTCAGCCCCCCTGCCCCTACGTGGGCATCTGCGGCGGCTGCTCGTGGGGCAATCTCTCACGCACGGCACAGCTCGCCGCCAAGGAGCAAAACCTGCGCTCCACGCTCGAGCGCATCGGCAAGTTCGCTCCTGAGCAGGTCGATGAGTTGGTGCAGCCCATCTGCCACACCAAGGACGACTGGGGCTACCGCAATAAAATCGAGCTCGAACCGACCGTCGTCAACGGTCGCGTGCGCCTTGGCATGCACGGTGTCGACCCCAGCAAAATCGTGACCGTCGATGCGTGCCCGCTGTTCGATAAACGTTTTCCCAAGGCGCTCAAATCGGTCGTCGGCGCACTCAACTATCTAAGCGGCAGCCATGACTTAGGGCTCGAACGCGTGGGCATTCGCGCATCGCGCCGCACCAAGGCGCTCGAGGTTGCACTCTGGACGCCCACGGGCTCTTTTCCGCGCTCGCAAGTCTCCCGCGTGCTGGCGGTCGCCGCTCATCCCACGAGCATCGTGCGTGTGATGAGCAAGGGCGAAAAGAAGGCCCGCCGTGTCTCCAAGGTCGAAATGCTCGCCGGAGAGGGCTCATGGACCGAGAATATCGCCGAGGGTCAGATGCGCTTGTCTGCCCCGTCTTTTTTCCAAGTCAACACCAAGGGTGCTGAAATTTTGATCGAGCTTGTCATGGAAGCGCTCGACCCGCAAGAAGACGAGCTTGCCGTGGACCTGTACTGCGGCGCCGGAACCTTTACCCTGCCGCTCGCCCGCCGCTGCGACTTCGTCGCCGCCGTCGAGGCCTACGGCCCGGCCGTGCGCGACCTGCGCCGTAACCTGGAAATCAACAAGCTTGATAACGTCGACGTCATTGGCGGAGACGCGGTGCGCGAGTTCCCCGACCAGGATGCCGACGTCTTGGTGGTCGACCCGCCGCGCGCAGGCCTCGCCCCCGAGGCGATCGACCTTATCGCCAGCACGAGCGCTCGCGATGTCGCCTACGTGAGCTGCGACCCCGCCACCCTGGCACGCGACCTTAAGCGCTTTGTCGAGGAAGGTACCTTCTCCCCCGTCAAGATCACGCCGGTCGATCTGTTCCCGCAAACCTTCCACTGCGAAACCGTCGTCCACCTCAAGCGCAACTAGACTGTTTGCCCCAGACCACGCCCGATGATTTTTCTGGCACGGGGATAAAAATAGATTTGCTCCGAATGATTATTTAATCCCCGTCCCGAAATTGAACCGCCCCTCATTTCTTGAACATTAGAAATGGGGGCTTCTTTATGGACGGGAGAGTCAGGCACGACGCCACGCTGAGGACTCTTGCAGCAGAGCTTTGCGACAGGGGGTGCGGGCGCGCCGAAGGCCAGCGGGAGGCCGAAGGGTGCCCGGACCCGGCCGGGGCCGGCGGCGTGCGAGGGCAAGCTCATGCGACGGAGCTGCTGCCCGGGCGCCTGAAGGACGAATTCTACAGGAGCCGGACGTGGCGGAGCTTCGAGGAGTTCAAGCGGGACCTCGAAGCCTATACCGTTCACTGGAACAAGAGGAGGCGGGTTAAGCAAAAGGGACTGACCCCGGAGGAGTTCCGAAATCAGTCCCCATGTGCGGCATAGGCCGCTAATTGACCCGTCCAAGTATCGGGGCGCAGTTCATTTCAGCGCCGCCCGAGAAAGCTAAACGCCTTCTGGCAGGTTGTCCCGGGCCGAGGGCGGCCACCTTGATCGCCCTCGGCCCTCACCCACCTCAACTGCCCCTCAATTACATAGAGCTGATTGAGGAGGGCGCAGGCTAGCGGGTGCCTTCCTCATCGTCGTTGGGCCGGTAGGTGATGAACTCGATAACAAAGGCCAGGACGGCAGAGACGAGCGAGGCGATGATCGCGAAGATCATGTGGGAGATCCCGGCGCCACCAGGGGTCCCGTCGATAAAGTTGAGCAGGTTGAAGACGCCGAGGCCGCCCGAGATGTACATGAGAGCGCCAGTCATTCCCACGATGGCGCCGCCCACGGCGGAGCTCAGGCATGCCACGACGAACGCGCGCTTGTTGGGGAGGGCGATGCCGTAGATGCCCGGCTCGGTGACGCCGAAGAAGAAGGCGGAGATCATCGCGGGAAGGGCGATGCCGCGGAAGCGCTCGTCCTTGTTTCTGAGGTACATGGCAAAGATGACCGCTCCGAGCGCGAACCCGTGGCCGATGGTGGCGGCGAGCACGCTGTCGTGGCCGAGGGTGTTCAGATTCATGATGGAGATGGGGATGAGGCTCCAGTGGAAGCCAAAGATGACGAGGCACATCCACAGTCCGCCAACCAGGGCGCTGCCCAGGACGGAACCAACCACGGGGAGCTGGAAGATGAACGAGAATGCCGCGCTCAGCAGGTTGGTGATGAGGGTGGCCACCGGGCCGATGATGAGGTAGCCCAAGACGATGGAGACCGTCATCGTGGCGAGCGGGACAAGGAACATCTTGAGCGCAGCCGGCATCCAGCTCTTGAGCCAGCGCTCAAGGATAGAGCCGAACCACACCATGAGAAGGACGGGGATCACCGAGCTCACGTAGCCGGACACGGGCATGATGATGGGGAGCCCGAGGGCGGTGGCGTACCACGAGAACGTGCCGGCCACGCCGAGGTCGATGCTGCCGAGCGCCTCGCCCGAGGTCAGGGCGACCATCGTCGGGTAGAGAAGCGCCACGCCGATTGCCACGCCGGTGAACTCGTTCATGCGGAACTTGCGCGCGGCACTGAACGCCAGGGCGACGGGAAGGAAGTAGAAGAAGCCGTCAGCCACGGTGTAGAGCAGCGTGTAGAGGCCGTCGTTTGCAAAGGCCGGGACGAAGTAGGTGATGAGGGCAAGCAGTCCCTTCATGATGCCTGCGGCGGCAAGCGGTCCCAGGATGGGCTGGAAGATGCCAGAGATGAGGTCGATGACGACGGAGGCAACGGTCTTATCGCCCTGGGGCTCGTCGTCGGCGCTTGCGCCGCCCGAGAAGTTGCCGGCCTCCAGGACCGCGTCGTAGACGTCCTCGACGATGTTACCCACGACCACCTGGTACTGGCCGTTGGCCTGGATGACCTGGATGACGCCCTTGAGGGCCTCGATCTTGGCAGTGTTGGCGCGGGACTCGTCCTTGAGTTTGAAGCGCACGCGCGTGATGCAGTGCGCGACGCTGGCGACGTTCTCTGTGCCGCCTACGTTCTCGAGTATGGATCTGGCCAGATCGTCGTATTTTTCAGCCATTATTTTCTCCTTAGTGATATTGCCCGGGCGGCTAGCCCAGGTCGCCTCCGTTGGTGGCGATGGCCTGTTGATACCAGTAGAAGCTCTTCTTGCGCCTGCGCTCGAGCGTGCCGTTGCCCAGGTTGTCGCGGTCCACGTAGATGAAGCCGTAGCGCTTCTCCATCTCGCCGGAGCCCGCGCTCACGAGGTCGATCGGCCCCCAGGTGGTGTAGCCGAGCATCTCGACGCCGTCCTGCTCGATGGCGTCACGCATGGCCTCGATGTGCTCGCGCAGGTAGGCGATGCGGCAGTCGTCCTCGATCGTGCCGTCGGGAAGCACCTCGTCATAGGCGCCGAGGCCGTTCTCCACCACAAAGAGCGGCTTCTGGTAGCGGTCCCAGAGGTCGTTGATCGTGATGCGGAATCCCAGCGGGTCGATGACCCAGCCCCAGTCGCTCGTGCGCACGTAGGGGTTCTCCACGCCGGCGAAGGCGTTGCCCTCGGCGACGCCGCCCACGGAGTCGGGGTCGCCCGCGGTGCAGCGCGAGGAGTAGTAGCTAAACGAGATGAAGTCGACGGTGTTCTCCGCAAGGATGCGCTCGTCCTCGGCGGTCATGCCCACGTCGATGCCCTCGCGCTCGAGCATCTTGAGCGCGTAGCCGGGGTAGCGACCGCGCGCCTGCACGTCCACGAAGAAGAGGTCCTCCTGGTTCTTGACCTGCGCCGCGCGAACGTCCTCGGGACGACAGGAGTAGGGGTAGTAGCTTCCCGCGGCGAGCATGCAGCCCACCTTGTTCTCCGGATCGACCTCGTGGGCGATCTTGGTGGCCCAGGCGCTCGCCACGAGCTCGTTGTGCGCGGCGCGGTACTCGGCCTCGCGGGCATTCTCCCCGGGCTCGAGGACGATGCCGGCACCCATGAAGGGACGGTGCAAGATCATGTTCATCTCGTTGAACGTGATCCACCAGCGCACGAGGCCGCGGTAGCGGTTGAAGAGCACCGTCACAAGCCGCTTGTAGAGCTCGATAAGGGTGCGGTTTCGCCAGGCGCCGTACTTCTTGACGAGGTGGATGGGGCAGTCGAAGTGCGTGATGGTCACGAGGGGCTCGATCCCGTGCTCGCGGCAGCAGCGGAACACGTCCTCGTAGAAAGCGAGCCCGGCCTCGTTGGGCTCCTCCTCGTCGCCATTGGGGAAGATGCGGCTCCAGGCGATGGAGAGGCGAAAGACCTTAAAGCCCATCTCCGCGAAGAGGGCTATGTCCTCGCGGTAGTGGTGGTAGAAGTCGATGCCCGTCTGGGCCGGGTAGTAGTACCCGGGCTCGAAGTCGAGCATGCGCCTCAGGCCGCGGCTTACGTCGTTGCGCTCCGGCCCGTGTGGGATGACGTCGACGTTGGCAAGGCCGCGGCCGCCCTCGTCATAACCTCCCTCGCATTGGTTGGCGGCGGTGGCTCCTCCCCAAAGGAACCCTTTTGGAAATGGCATGGTGCCTCCTTCTCTCTGGCGCCCCCATCTCTGCGGGGGACGCTTTATAACGTCCTTGCGGCCTCGCGCGCCTGGCCCGTGGCCCTTTCCCTGATGCGCGCGGGCCGCCTGTGAAGGGGTGACTAGCTGACGGCTTGTCCTGCGGCGGCGCGACGTGCCTCCCGGCCTCCAAGCAGGGAGGGGACCTGTGCCAGGCACACGCCGGCGAGGATGATGGCGACGCCCAGCCACTCGACGACGCCGAGCGGCTCGCCGAGGACGATCATGGCGATGAGCAGGCCGGCGGGGAGTTCCGCGGCGGCCATGACGGTGGACAGGCCCGCGGGCAGGTGCGGAGAGCCCATGCCGAAGAGCAGGACCGGGCAGAGCATGCCAAAGAAGCCGGCGATGACGGCAAAGGGCAGGATGCCCTGGGCGAGGACGCCCGAGACGACGTAGTCCGGACACACCGTGAGCGACATGACCACGGAGCCCGCGCATACGATGACGCCACGCTGCTCGGACGAGCAGGGGGCCTCGACCTTGCCGGAGAGGGTGACAAAGAGGGAGCAGGACACGGCCGCCCCCAGCGCGCAGAGCAGGGCCACGGGGTCGTACCCGGTGATGCCGGTCTTGTAGACGCCGCTGGCGAACACCGTTCCGAAGACGATGACCAGGGCGGAGGCCACTTGGAGGAGCCTCGGCGGCCGGCGCGTCATGACGGTCTGCCACACGAGCCCCAGCCACGTGAACTGGAAAAGGAGCGTGAGTGCCACCGGGGCGGGCAGCACGCTCATGGCGTAGCAGTAGAGGATTGAGGTGAGGCAGGTGAGGGCTCCCAGGCCCATGAGCTTGAGGGCGAGCTTCCAGCCCACGCGCTGCCAGCGGTGCCCGAGTGCGTGCCCTGCGAGCGTGGCGAGGGCGAAGAAGAGGCAGCCGAACCACGCCTGGCTCGCCACCACCTGCGCTGAGGTGAAGCCCGCGGCGTAGGCGAGCTTGTAGGTCGTGGCCATCGCGCCGTAGCAGGCGCCGCCCGCAAAGACCTGGAGCGCCGCCTTGACCTGCCCCGCGCCCGCGGCTCCCGCCTCGGCGGTCTGTTGCTTGATTGTGTTTGTTTCTGCCATTAGGCTCCCTTCCGTCTGCTGTCTTGCAGATGCACGTCTCGTGCGTCTGTTCCCTGCAGTCGGAAGGTGGGCTCGTGCGGTCTTCTGGCGGTGCATGTGGTACCTGCTGCCAAGACGAAAAAAGCCACGCAACCGACTGCTCGGTTGCGTGGCAAAAAGGTGGCTAGCGCCCAGAAAAGTCCACGCGTTTTTAGACTGGGACAAAGTACTACAACAGGTGAGATTCCGTCAAGAAAAACCGAGGAAAAAAGTGAGCCTCTGCCCGCCGTACCTGTGGCGGTCGTTCCCCGAACGGGGCAGTGCTGTTGGGGACTGTCTCGATCTGTAACAGTTGGGGCTAGTTTTGGTCGATGGATGTTACAGATTGAGATTGTTGAGGATGGGTGGGGGTAGCTAATTCGGACGGGGCTATTTTAAACATTGGGAAATCGAGCGTGGCAAGCGGAGGTCTTCGGGGTATAAGACGGCTAATTGTATGCCGCCTATGAAAGGAACCCTCATGCCCAGCGTTGCCGTTCTCGCCGCCGATGGCTTTGAAACTATTGAATGCCTGACCATGGTCGATGTCATGCGTCGCGGCGGCGTGCGCGCCACGCTTGTCTCGATCATGCCCACGCGCGAGGTCGTAAGCTCGCTGCAGATTCCCGTAACCTGCGACGTACTCTTTGACGAGATTAACTTTAACGAGTATGACTGCGTCGTGCTGCCCGGCGGTCTGCCCGGCGCCACCAACCTGCGCGCCGACCAGCGCGTCTGCGACGTGGTCTGCGAGTTCGCCGCGACCAAGCACGTCGCCGCCATCTGCGCCGCCCCGTTTATCCTGGGTGAGCTCGACCTGCTCGAGGGGCGCCACGCCACGTGCTTCCCTGGCTTTGAGAAAAGCTTCCCCAAAGGCGCCTATACCGGCGAGAAGGTTACGCAAGACGGCAACATCATCACCGCCAGCGGCATGGCCCAGTCGCTCCCCTTTGCGCTTGAGCTGCTGCGCACGCTCGCCGGCGACAAGGCCGTCGAGAAGGTCGCCGAGGGCATTCAGCTATGATTTTGGCTTCGCAATCACCGCGCCGCATCGAGTTGATGCGCGAGGCGGGCTATGACATTCGCATCATTCCTGCCGATATCGACGAAACGCCGTTTGATGGCGAGGCCCCGCTTACGCTCGTTGAACGCTTAGCACGCGCCAAAGCCGCCGCCGTTGCCGCCGAGCATGCCGAGCCCAATGAGCTGACGGTCGCGGCCGACACCATCGTCACCTTTGACGGCAAGATTCTGGGCAAGCCGGCAACCGAGGACGAGGCGCGTACCATGCTCCGTGAGCTTTCGGGCCGCACGCACCAGGTCGCAACCGGCGTCTGCATCGTTAAGGCAGGCGATACGGCCGCCCCACATGCCGCCGAGAGCCTGTCCTTTGTCGATGTGACCGACGTGACGTTCTACGAGCTCACCGACGAGCAGATCGAGCACTACGTCGCCTCGGGTGAGCCCATGGACAAGGCCGGCGCCTACGGCATTCAGGGCACAGGAGGACGCATGCTCGTGCATGATATATCGGGCGACTTCTATAACGTGGTGGGCCTACCCATCGCTCGCGTCGCGCGCGCGATTCAAAAGCTCTCGTAATTGCATCTGGCGCTGGGTATCCCCCAGCGCCTACAATTTTGGCGTACCGTACGGATCCCGACCGGGCACATGGCGCGGCGGAAAACCGATAGGAGTTAAACATGGATACACTGCTCGAGGCCATTGACGTCTGCGATGTCGATGGCTTTTGCTATGGCAACTATACGGACGAGGAGGCCGGCACCGGTTGCACCGTAATCGTGGCACCCGAGGGCGCCACCGGCGGCGTTGACGTTCGCGGCGGTGCTCCAGCATCGCGCGAAACCGACCTGCTGCGACCCGAGAACACCGTCGACAAGGTCCACGCCGTCTGCCTTTCGGGCGGATCGGCCTTTGGTCTGGAGGCCGCAAGCGGCGTCGCCCGCGAGCTCGAGAGCCGCGGCATCGGCCTTCCCGTCGGCCCCACGCAGGTGCCTATCGTGTGCTCCAGCTGCATCTTCGACCTCGCCTTTGGCGATCCCACCGTGCGCCCCGACATAGAAGCCGGCATCGCCGCCGTGCGCGAGGCACTCGACAACACCCCCACCACACTCGAGCAGGGCAATGTGGGTGCCGGCACCGGTGCTACCGTAGGAAAGCTCATGGGCCCCACCACCTGCATGAAGGCCGGCCTTGGCGCTGCCGCCGTGGCGCTCGGCCCTGTCAAGGTGGGTGCCGTGGTCTCGGTCAACGCCTGCGGCAACGTCGTCGACCCGACCACGGGCGAGTGGGTAGCCGGCATGCGCGCCGCAGCCGTTAGCAACCAGATCGTCGACATGGAGCTCGCCGCTTTTGCCGCCGCCGGCTCTATGCAGATGCCGCTCGACCGCACCAACACCACCATCAGCTGCATCGTCACCAACGTGAAGCTCACTAAGGCCCAGGCCACCAAGGTCTCCCAGATGGCAGCAGACGCCTACGCGCACGCCATTCGCCCCACGCATACCACCAACGACGGCGACACCATCTACACCCTTGCCAGCGGCAAACTGGGCGCCCAGGCAAGCGCTGCCGTTCCCCTAGACCTGCTGGGCATGCTCGCCGTAAGGGCCCTACAGACCGCCATCGTAAACGGAGCCAAAACCGCCAAAACCTCCCACGGCATCCCCGGCGCCGCAAAGTAATCTCACTCGACCGTCGGTCGGAGGCGGGCGGGCGTTACGTTTGCTGCTCTACAGTCCTATGCAAGACGAAGGCCACATTAAGTGGCCTTCTTTGCATGCGGAACTCGCGACAAACGTAACGTCCGTCCGCCTCCGACCGACTACCAACCAAATTCTTTTCAGCCCAGGCCCCTTTGTACCACGCGTCGAAGATCTTCAAATTCAGCTTGCTGACATAAAGCGAGACATAGCAGAGGACCCCTGGTCCTTAACTTGATACGAGTTCCGCACGCAAAGGAGGCGCCAGTGGCGCCTCCGTCTTGCGCAGGACTGTTCGAAGTAGCAAGTTAAGGACCAGGGGTCCCCGTTACCCGAGCATTTCTGTGCTAGTTGAATTTGAAGATCTTTGAGGCAAGATGGTATAGGCCGAGTGTGGTTTTGTCTCCGGCCCGTCCGCGCAGGTTGGTGAAGAAGCCGACCACGCCGTAGCGGGCACGACGATACATGCGCTCGTCGTAGGCCTTCAAATCATTCCACAGCGTCTTTAGGCGCTCGTCGGCGCAATCTTCCTCGGAAAGCTTGGTGAGCACCGAGCAGATCGCCATCATCATGGTGAAGTAGCCCATCATGTACGAACGCAGACGCGACGACTCAACATCGCTGTACAGGTGGTACGACTCCATCATGATACGCGTAACACGGAACTGCTGGTCCAGACGCTTGACCATCGTTGCCTCGTTGACGCTCTGACCTTCGCGACCGATAAAGTAGCGGTAGAGGTCGATGTCGGCGTAGTACATGGTCTTGCAACGCGGCAGCGGCACGTAGGCGTAGATGTTGTCCACATAGAACGTGTGCGGCGGCATGGGAAGGTTGGACTCGCGCAGCACATCCGTGCGATAGCACAGGCTGTGCATGAGTAGGTTCTGGTCCAGGCGGAAATGACCGATCTGATCCCAGGAAAAGATCTTTTTGCGCGGCAGGGCAAATTTGTAACCGATAGCGGTATGCGTGCCCTCGTAAACCTTCTCGTACACGTAGTTCGAGATAAACAGGTCAACGCGCTGGTCGCGCTCCTCAAAGCCACGCAGAATCGACAGCATGGTCGAAAGGGCAGCGCCGTCAAGCCAGTCGTCCGAGTCGACAACCTTGTAGTAGGTGCCCTGCGCCTCGCGCAGACCCGAAAGGACGGCAATACCGTGACCGCCATTCTCCTGGTGCACCGCGCGGATGATTCCAGGATAACGGGCCTCCCACTCGTCGGCCTTGGCGGCCGTCTCGTCCTTGGAGCCGTCGTCCACCACGATAATCTCGATATCGGTGGCGTAATTGCTCCCCTCCAAGATGGAGGTGATGCAATGGTCCATGTCCTTGGCGGCGTTATACGAGGGAATACCGAATGTTATGACTTTATGCATGGCAGGCGATAATCTCATCCGAAAGATCGAGGGCGGAATTGGTCACGGCGTCCATATCGTAGTAACGATACTCGGCCAGACGACCCACCGGGTGGAAGTTCGTCAGGTTCTGGACGCGCTCAAGATAGCGCTCATAGAGCTCACGGTTCTCGGGCTCAAGAATGGCGTAGTACGGCGTCTCGCCCGAGCCGGGCGTATAGGCCTTGGAGTACTCCTTCATGATGGTGGTCTTGCCGGGCAGGACCTGACCGGTCATGTTCTTGAACTCGGTGATACGCGTGTAGTCCTCGCTCGTGGTGTAGTTGACGGTGCCCACGGGCTGGAACTGGTCCATATCGAGCGTCTCGAACTTCATATCGAGCGTGCGGTACGGCAACGCACCCAAGTCGAGGCTGAACAGCTCATCGAGAGGACCGGTATAGACAATCTCGCCGCCGTAGACCTTGCCATCGATCTTGACGGTGGTCTCGTCGATTTCAAAGAGATCGCGGGCGTCCACGTCGCAGAACACGTCGATCAGATCGTGATCGAGCATATGCTCGAACAGCGCGGTATAGCCGTCCTGCGGCATGCCCTGGAAAGGAGCCTGCGGGAAGTAGCGATCGTCATCGCCCACAAAGACGGGAACGCGGCCGGTGATCGAGGGGTCGATCTGGTCGGGCGTCTGGCCCCACTGCTTCATGGTGTAATGCAAAAAGACGTTCTCATAGACATAATCGGCGACCTCGGCAAGATCCGGGTCGTTCTTCTTGCGCAGCTCCATAATGGGCACCTTGACGTCCTTGCCAAAGGTCTCCACGAGCTTTTGGTACAGCTCCTCGCCGCGCTCATCGCCAAAGGCGAGCTTGAGGCTCGCATGGTTAAAGGGTACGGGCATGAGGGTGCCGTTGATGTTGGCGAGCACCTTGTGCTGGTAGTCCGTCCACTTGGTAAAGCGCGACAGGAAGTTATGGACGCGCTCATTAAAAGTGTGATAGATGTGCGGACCGTACTCGTGGACCAGGATTCCGGCCTCGTCAGTGCAGTCGTAGGCATTACCCGCGATGTGGCCGCGACGCTCCAAAACGGCAACACGATAGCCGATAGTTTCGGCAAGACGGCGGGCGCAAACGGCACCGGCATAACCGGCGCCGACAACGATCATGTCGTACGCACCGGCATTAAAGCCTTCAGGCAGGCCTGAGGTAATCTGCATCGATACTCCTTGTCAAAAGCCACACGCTTTTTAACTGGGCTTTTTCTCGAACATACGTCGAGACATATTTATCAGAGCGATTATAGCGCTAATGCGTCCTATAATGAGCTTGCCACACAAGGAAAGCTCAAGCACCGCGGCGTACATTATTGAAAGGTAAACCCGCTAGCAGCGGGTTTATTCGTGTACAGCCGAGGGCCTGGAGCTTAGCGAAACGCTTGTAAGGAGTATCATGAGCGATTTCCTGAACCGTATGAAGTCTGCCGCCAAGGCCGACCTTAAGACGATCGTCCTGCCCGAGGGCGAGGATCCGCGTACCATCGTCGCGGCAAACAAAATCATCGAGGAGGGCCTGGCAAAGCTCGTCATCCTGGGCAACCCCGACGAGATCGATGTTCCCGGCGCCACCGTCATCGACCCGCGCAACGCCGAGAAGCACGAGGAGTACGCGCAGAAGTTTGCCGAGCTCCGCGCCAAGAAGGGCGTCACCATCGAGCAGGCTCGTGCCCAGGTGATGGACGCCACCTACTTTGGCACCATGATGGTCAAGATGGGCGATGCCGACGGCCTGGTCTCCGGTGCCTGCCACTCCACCGCCGACACCCTGCGCCCCGCGCTGCAGATCCTCAAGACTGCCCCGGGCACCAAGCTGGTCTCGGCCTTCTTCGTGATGTGCACCGACACCCCGCAATTCGGCACCGACGGTACGCTGATCTTCGCCGACTGCGGCCTCAACATCAACCCGTCCTCCGACGAGCTCTCCGAGATCGCCATCGCCTCCGCTCACTCCTGGTCCACCTTCATGGGCAATGTTGAGCCGCACGTGGCCATGCTCTCCTACTCCACCATGGGCTCCGCTGGCGGCGAGGTCGCCAAGAAGGTCCAGGAGGCCGTGAAGTTCTGCAAGGAGAAGGCACCCGAGCTCGCCATCGACGGCGACCTGCAGCTCGATGCTGCTATCGTCCCCACCGTCGCCCAGCTCAAGGCTCCCGGCTCCTCCGTCGCCGGTAAGGCCAACGTGCTCGTGTTCCCCGACCTCGAGGCCGGCAACATCGGCTACAAGCTGGTCCAGCGCTTCGCCGGTGCCGACGCCTACGGCCCCATCCTGCAGGGCATCGCCAAGCCGGTCAACGACCTGTCGCGCGGCTGCTCTGCCGACGACATCGTGGGTGTCGTAGCCATCACCGCCGTCCAGGCTCAGATGGCTGAATAGATTACATATCCCCTCGGGACCCTGCAGGGCAAAGCTCTGAAAACGTCCTCGGACATGCAAAGAGGCTCCGCTGCGCGCTTCGCGCGGCGGAGCCTCTTTGCGTCCTGCGGAATGTTTTCAGAGCTTTGCCCTGCAGGGTCCCTGCCGTCACGCAGCAGTCAGGGAATCTGGAGTGGGCGGCGGCTTGGCTACGAGCTGGGGCTGAGGATCTGAACGAATGGGTGACGTTGCTGGGAGCGCAGGCGTTGCCGGCGATGATCACTTTGGAACTGGAATTTCCGCCTGCTAGTAAAAAGGCCTCCGGGCTGTTGCTCTGGAGGCCTTTTTGTCAATTACAGACGAATGCGTTAGTTGTTCTTGGTCAGACGCTCGACGTCGTGGGCGATCATGTATTCCTCGTCGGTGGGGATGACCATGACCGTGACGGAAGAACCGGCGGCGCTGATGACCTGCGGGCCGTTACCCACGGCCTCGCGGTTCTTGTTGTTGTCGATGCGCACGCCCAGCCACTCGAAGCAGTCGCAGAAAGCCTTGCGGATCGACCAGTCGTTCTCGCCAATGCCGGCGGTAAAGGTAATGGTGTCCACGCCCGCCATGGAGGCAATCATGGAGCCGGCCTGCTGCATGGCCTTGTAGGCGAACATATCGAAGGCGAGCAGGCAGCGCTCGTCGCCCTCGGAGGCGCGCGTACGGATGTCACGGGCGTCGTTGGAGATGCCCGAGATGGCAAGCAGACCAGACTGCTTGTTCATCATGTCATCGACTTCCTGGTAGCTGTAGCCGCCCTCGCGCTGCAGGTAGCACACGGTAGCCGGGTCAATGGAACCACAACGGGTGCCCATCATCAGGCCGTCGAGCGGCGTGAGGCCCATCGTGGTATCGCGGCATACACCGTCCTCAATGGCGGCGAGTGAAGCGCCGTTGCCCAGATGACACGAAAGCAGACGGTGGCAGCGCGAACCCAGGATCTCCTTGGCCATCATCCACTCGTAGCGGTGGCTCGTACCGTGGGCGCCGTACTTGCGCACGTGGTACTTGTTACACACGTCCTTGGGCAGGGCGTAGGTGTAGGCGACCTCGGGCATAGTCATGTGGAACGAGGTGTCGAAGACGGCCACGTTGGGCAGCTCCGGATACTTCTCGCGACAATACTCGATTGCCGCTGCCTCGCCGTAGTTGTGCAGCGGGGCAAGCGGTGCCACCTCGAGAATCTTAGCCATGACCTCATCGTCGACGACCGCGGAATCGTCAAAGTACCAGCCACCCTGAACAATACGATGCCCAATGCCATCGATCGTAAAGTCGGTCTTCTCGAGCTCCTCGAGCACACGTGCGATAGCCGAACGGTGGTCCGGGAAGGGGACCTCCTCGGTTTGCTTGGCGCCACCGTTCTCGGAGTGGCCAAAGATGCCCACGTCCGAACCGATACGTTCGCAGTTGCCCTTGGCGAAAACCTCGCGGGTATCGGTATCCAAAAGCTGATATTTAAGGCTTGAGCTACCGGCGTTGACAACAAGTACGTTCATGAGACTCCTTTGCAGTGCGATACGGTCGGCGCAGACCCCTTAAGGCGGCCGCATGTTAATAAGAAGTTATCACAACTTAATAAATAACTATCAGGCATATCGCCCAACGAGCACAAAAGAGGGGCCGAACGGCGCTCGGTCGTCCAGCCCCTCCCCTTTTGCAATTACTTGCCGTTGACGATGCGCTCGACGTCGGAAGCGATCATGAACTCCTCGTCCGTGGGGATAACGAAAATCTTAACCATGGAATCCTTGGCAGACAGGCACCAAGCGCCGTCACCACGCAGGGCGTTGCGGGCATGATCCATCTTGACGCCCATAAAGGCCAGACGGTCGGCAACGCCGGCGCGGACGGCCGGAGCGTGCTCGCCGATGCCGGCGGTAAAGACCAGGGTGTCCATACCGCACATAGAAGTGGCCATCTCGGCAGCCTTGGCGGCAATCTTGTAGACAAACATGTCGAAGGCGAGCTGAGCCTCGGGGTCGCCAGCGGCAGCGAGCTCCTCGACGTTGCGGCAGTCGTTGGTCTTGCCGCCGGTCACAGCCAAAAGGCCGGACTTCTTGTTCATCATCTCGTCGACCTCGTCGAAGGTGTAGCCGCCCTCGCGCTGCAGGTAGCACACGGTAGCCGGGTCGATGGAGCCGCAGCGGGTGCCCATCATAACGCCGTCGAGCGGCGTCAAGCCCATGGTGGTGTCCATGCACTTGCCGTCCTCGATGGCGCACAGGGAAGCGCCGGAGCCGATATGGCACACGACGACCTTGCGGGCCTCGCCGTTGGTCATCTCGGCGACCTTCTTGGAGATGTAGCGGTAGCTGGTGCCGTGGGCGCCGTACTTACGGATGTGCAGCTTGTCGCAGACGTCCTTGGGCAGGGCGTAAGTCTTGGCGACCTCGGGCATGTTGAAGTGGAAAGCGGTGTCGTAAACCGTGACGTTGGGCAGGTCGGGATACTGCTCCAGGCAGTACTCGATAACGTTGGCCTCGGGGTTGTTGTGCAGCGGGGCGAGCGGAGCGACCTCGCGGATCTTGGCGAGGACATCCTCGTCGACGAGGGAGGAATCGCCAAAGTACCAACCGCCCTGAACGATACGGTGGCCGATACCCTCAATCTTGACGCCGTTGGCCTCGAGGTCCTTCAGGACGACCTCGATGGCGACCTTGTGGTCGGGGAACTCAATGTTCTCGGTCACCTTCTTGGAGCCGTTGGCAGCGTGGGTGAAGGTACCGCCGGTAAAGCAGACGCGCTCGCAGGAGCCCTTTGCGGACACCTTGTGGGACTTGGTATCGATGACCTGATACTTAGTCTGGAACAGCTCCGGGTGGGTCCACAGGTCACTGGAATCCGGGCTGACGTA
>CAJMPZ010000045.1 GCA_905215445.1 uncultured bacterium
GGGATTGGTCAATCTCGGCCGACTATATTTGGCTAAATTATTCCGGCGCTAACAGTAAACCGTCAGAAAATACAAAATGGTGCTGAAATTCGACAGAAAAACGAACGTCATATAAAGCAAAACCGTACGGTTTTTCATGCTCCGCCCTCCAAGAGTCAGCAATCTAAATCGGAATCTTGGAAAAGCATGAGGGCAAAGCTGTCAGCTATGTGTTGCAGGGCGTCAACATTCACTTGACGACACGAGGCCAAATGGCCTCACGAAGCGAGATGACGCAATAGGTGGAGAAATACCGTCTGGTGTCGATCGGTCCAGGCATTTTGTCGATAGCAAAAGTAAATGGGCAAGGCTACGTCATGTGAGGCTTCAATGGAGCACTCGCTCACTTCCGATCCATCCGATGCGAGAGAAGAGCCAGAAAAACCCAATATCAATCCCCCGGCTTGAAGAAACTCAGCCTGCGCCCTGTTTTCGTATTCGACATCACGGAAGCGAAAATTGACGAGCTGGGCTTCAGGGCATTGGTTAATCGCATTGAGACAGGGTGACAAATTAATGGGAATAGCGAGCCTGCCGCCCAGTAACTCACGAATGGTCATAGCGTCAACAGATTGATGACCCGCTGGGTATGAAAGAACCTTGAGCTCCTTTTCACCCAAATATTTTGAAGAAAGGACGCTGTCCCGTGGTTCCTCAAACGAGATAGCCGCGTCCGAAATTCCAAGTATAAGTGATTCAAAGCATGTAGCCGTTGGCTGATGCCACACATCAAGGTGAATCTGAGGGTGCGAGCGTTCAAACGAGTCATACCAGTTTTCGGCAAAAAGGCGCCCCCGCCCATGAAGGCAGGGGGCGTAAAGACGGAAATGGCCGTCGGGCGAAACGCCGCCGTTCCCCGATTGAGCGTACTTTTTGAGATCGTCGACTTGTGCCAGGATCACGCGTGCACGACGCGCAAATTCTCTGCCCGCCGGAGACAAAACAGCCTCCCCCGCCGATCGGTCGAGCAAAACAATCTGATACTCAGATTCCAACTTTTTGATTGCCGACGAAACGGCCTGCGGACTCACATGAACGGCGCGAGCTGCTTTGCGCACGCCGCCATAGTTCGCTACCGCTTGAAGGTATTCGAGTTGAGAAAGCTGCATAGATTACTCCAAAGGCAGCCAAGTCGACGGACCAAGCGCCCTCAGATGAGGTTCTCGCCCAGGTTTTTGCCGCCGAGGACGTGCATGTGGAAGTGCATGACGGTCTGGCCGGCGTTGACGCCCTTGTTGGAGATGACGCGGAAACCGTCCTCCAGACCCTTGGCCTTGGCGACCTCTTGGATGGCGTGAGCCATGGCGCCCATGGTCTCGGCAGGCACGTTGTCGGCGATGTCGCTGTAGTGCTTCTTGGGGATCACGAGCGTGTGGACCGGCGCCTGGGGGTTGAGGTCATCGAAGGCGATGACCTGGTCGTCCTCATAGACAACGGTCGAGGGGATCTCGTGGTTGGCAATTTTACAGAAGATGCAATCACACATGGTTGGTTCCTTTCTCACAGACCAAGGTAATTATATTTGGTCGAGATGCTTAGAACGAGAGGTTGTCGTCCGTGTTGGCGGCCTCGCCGTCGGCGAGCACGTCGTTGCCGTCGACGTCCTTGAGAAGCACCGAGACCTTCTGCTCGGCATCGGACAGGCGGGTGCGCAGGCTCTTGAGGAGCTCGACGCCGCGGGTATAGCTCTCGAGCGACTCCTCGAGCTCCATATCGCCCGACTCCAAGCTGCGAATGATGAGCTCCAGCTCCTGCGAGGCCTGCTTGTACGTAAGCTGCTCGACCGGGGTCTTCTCTGCCATATCTGTTTCCTTTCCTAAAGGTTTATCGCTATGAAACGCGGTCTATTCGACCGTATCGACCGTTGCCGCCACGTTGCCGTCTGCCATGCGCACGCGGATGGCGTCGCCGGGCTTAAAGGTCTTGGCGCTCGTGGCCACCCCATCATCGCTGTACGCGATGGAATAACCACGAGCAAGCACCTTGAGCGGCGACAGGGCATCGAGCGAGGCTGCCGCACGGCCCAGGTCGGACGCTGGCTTGTTGAGCATCGTGCGCCCCTGATGCTCCAGACGAGAACTCGCAAGCGCGAGCGCATGGCGCTTGCCATCGAGCCCCGAGGTGCTTGCAACCAGACGCTCGGGCAGGTGCTCAAAGTTGGAGCGGAATGTCCCGACCGAGCGCGCTATGGCGCCCGACAGGCGATCGGCCGTCAGGGCAAGCTCAGACTCGCGACGCTCGACCATAAATGTGGGGTCGTTGAGGCACGGGCGGCACGCGGCTGCATCGAGTGCGTCGCCCAGACGAGCCGTATAGGTGTCCCAGGCACGACGGCCGCGTTGGTCGAGCATTTCCAGATCGACCTGATCCGACCCGATCATCGATGCCATCGCGGCACCCAGACGCTGATGGCGCGTCTCGAGCACGTCGGCCAACTCCGTCATAGCCGGCGCCACCGATTCTGCCGCTGCCGTTGGCGTGGAGGCGCGACGGTCGCTCACCATGTCGCAGATCGAGGTATCGGGCTCATGCCCAATGCCCGTCACCACAGGCACGGGACAGGCTGCCACCGCACGGGCAAGCTCCTCGTCGTTAAAGGTCATGAGGTCCTCGAAGGAGCCGCCGCCGCGCACCAGCAAAATACAGTCGGGCGCCGGCGTAATGGAAGCGGCGCGGCGCAAGCCCTCAATGAGCTCGGCCGGCGCACCCTCGCCTTGGACCTTGGCGCCCACGCAAACAAGCTCGACGAGCGGGTTGCGACGGCGCAGCGTACGCTTGACGTCGTCGATTACCGCACCGGAAAGCGAGGTGACGGCCGCCACGCGTGAGCAAAACACCGGAATGCGGCGTTTGCGGGACTCGTCCATCAGGCCCTCGCGGCGTAGCTTTTCGGCCAACTGCGCCACCTGTTGACGCAGCAGACCCTCCCCCGCCAGCGAAAACGAGCGAGCGACAAAGCTCATGCGGCCCGTGGCCTTATAGAGATTGAAGCTGCCCTTAAAGCTCACCTGCATGCCGTCACGCAGATCGAAGGTACGCTTGAGATAGGCGCCCTTCCAGATGATGCAGTCGACGGCGGCCGAGTCGTCTTTAATCTGGAAGTAGCAGTGGCCGCTTCGGGCATTGGGACCACGGAAACCCGTGACCTCGCCCAGGACGGTCAGTTGCGGAATAGCATCGAGCGCACCGGCGGCGATCTCTACCGCCTGGCTCACGCTGAGCTCTTTACGCTCTTGCTCGTCCGAACCGTCGAACTCGGCGGAAACGCTATTGCCGGTTAGATTCCAGCCTGCCACGCAGCCTCCTTTCGTCATCGTGCACAAGGGCTTCGGCCCTGCGCAAATTCAAGTCCAACACATAGTACAGCGCCGCGGGGACACAAATTCCCGCGGCGCCCAGCGACCCAATTTGTTATCGGTTGGAGTTTCTGTTGTAGCGAGCCATAAGATAGAGCAGCTGAATAATCGAGGTGAGCGCCGCAGCCACATAGGTAAGCGCGGCGGCCGTCAGCACCTTCTTGGCACCGTTGACCTGCTTGGAGCTCATACCCGACTGCTCAATATACGCCACGGCGCGCCGGCTAGCATCAATCTCGACCGGTAGCGTAACCAGTTGGAACAGCACGCTAAACGAGAAGAAGATCAGTGCGAGGGTCGTGAGTCCCGCGATGTTCATAAACAGGCCCATGAGCAGCACGATGGTCCAAGTGTTCTGGGTAAAGTTGACGACCGGCACGAGGGCGGTGCGTACCTTCATCATGGCATAGCCGCTTTGACGCTGCGCGGCATGGCCTGCCTCGTGACAAGCGACAGCAACGCTTGCGACCGAGCCGCCCGAACGGTTGGAATCCGACAGATACAGATTGTTGTCCTGCGGGTTGTAGTGGTCGGTAAGCTCACCAGCGACGCCCTTGATACCCACGGCATTGCAGCCGTTGGCGTCGAGCATGCGGCGAGCGACCGTGGCGCCCGTGTCGCCGTCCGAGCGAACCTTGGACCACGTCTTGTACGTCGAATTGATATAGCTCTGCGCGGCAAGGCCAAGCACCGTGCAGACAAGAACAACCAGCAGGTACAGCGGGTCGATACCAAAGCCGTATCCATAGTAATAGGGCATGCGAATTCCTCCGAATCGAGTTACACGTTGGAGGCATTCTACCCACTCGCCCAGCAGGCAAGTCAGCATCGATGTTTAGGCATTGTCAGCGAAAACGGCCGAGAGCGAGCAAGGTGACGTGAAAGAGAAGCGACGCGTACTTTGGTACGCGAGCGACGATTGAACGTCAGATTGCCGCTCTCGGCCGTTTGCAGCGTCGAGCTGTTACGCGGTTTGGTAAAACCGCGTAACTATATACCTATAACAACTCAATCTTTCCGTCCTTCACGGTGAGTCCCATATTGCCGGAAAGCAGATCGTCCAGACGCGAGCCCACAAGCTCAAAACGCCAGCCTTCACGCAGGGGGCTCCGCTCGGGGTGCTCAATATAGTCGGCCAGATCATCGCGCGAGGCAATGACCGAGGTCGCCACGCCCGAGCGCTCGGCAACCAGGCGGATGAGCGCGTACATCAGGTCCGTCACGCTCTCCAGCTCCGGCGAGATCTGACGGTGCCCGCGCACCATGAGCGGCAGGCGATCGTGCGGACAGCTCGCGCCGCGCTTGATGGCCATGAGCGCGCCGTCCACGTCGCGCTCCCCCAACTGGTCGGTACCGCGAATGCTACGGAACTCCTCAACGCGCACGGGATTGCGCTTAACGAGCGCAAGCAGTGTGTCGTCGGACATGACCCACTTGCGCGGGATGTTACGGCGCTCGGCGCGGTCCTCGCGCCAGGCGGCGAGCTCGCGCGCGATGCCCAACTGGTGACGGCTGCACGAATTGATGCGTTTTACCTTGCGGAACGCCTCGTGGCGATCGGCACGATAGTGCGACTCATCGGCCAGAGGACGCAACTCGTCGAGCACCCAGTCCACGCGGCCCAGCTCGCGCAGGCGGCTCATCATCTCGGTATAGGCGACGATCAGGTACTTGACGTCATCGATTGCGTACTCAATCTGCTTATCGGTCAGCGGGCGACGCGACCAGTCGGTCAGCGACTCGGTCTTGGGCAGCGAGACGCCGCAAAACGTCTGCACGAGCGCGCCGTAGGAAATCTGCTGGCGTTCGCCCAAAAAGGCGGCGGCCACCTGCGTGTCAAAAATCGGACGCGGCAGCACGCCCACGGTATGGAGCATAACCTCCATATCCTGCGAGCAGGCGTGGAAGACTTTGGTCACGCTCTCGTCGGCCATAAGCTCGGCCAGCGGCGACAGGTCGTCGATCACCAGAGGGTCGACCGCGACGCTCTCGGCAGGGGTGGCAATCTGAACCAAACACAGGCGCGGATGGAACGTGCGCTCGCGCAAAAACTCGGTATCGACGGCAATCGCGTCAAACTCACGGGCGCGCTGGCAAAAGTCGAGTAGAGCCTGATGTGTGGAAATGTACATATCAACCCATCGAATAAGGTTAGGCCCGAAAAACACGGGTAGGATAACGGCATTGTCTTACAACTATACTCGGTTAGTCACAGAACGGGAACGTAAGTATGCGCTGCCTTATCATCCACAACCCGGCATCGGGCCCCAGCTCAGATGAAATCTACGCATTCACGCACGCCCTCGCGCAGGGCGGCGACGAGGTCGTGATGCGTTTTATCGGCGATGGCATGGAACCCGAGGACGCCGTGGCAGACGTGCGCGAGTTTGATCGCGTGGTGATTTCGGGCGGCGACGGCACCGTCTCCAACGTGCTCGACCAGATGCGCGGATGCGGCGTCCCCACGCTCGTCTTCCCCTCCGGCACGGCCTGCCTGTTCTTCAACAACATCGGCAATGCCCCTGAGGCGGCGGCGCTTGCCAAGGCTTGCCGCGCCGGTCGCACGGTCAAAGTGGACATGGGCGAGCTCTTTTGGCTCGACGAGAACGGCAGAGAGAAGCGCCACGGCTTTATCATCATCGCCGGCTCGGGCTTCGACGCCGAGATCATGATGAAGGCCGCTCCCACCAAAAACGACATCGGCGAGATCGCCTACTTCCTCTCCGCTCTCGCCACGCCCAACCCCACGGTGGCGCACTTTACCATTGAGCACGACGGCATTGTCGAGGAGCTCGACGGCATCTGCTGCATGGCGGGCAATACCTCGGTCATTCAAAACGACATCAACCTGTTCCCCAACTGCCGCATGAACGATGGCATGGTCGATATTGCGGTCATCGAACCCGTGCGCACCGTTCAGCTGCTGCCTACTGTGATCACCGCTGCGCTTGACCCCGCCGGTAAGGTACTCGGGCGCCCACAGTTCAAGATCATCCAGACCAAGGAAGCCAAGATCACCTGCACCCCGTCACTGGGCATGCAGTTCGATGGCGAGATTATCTCCAGCAATTCGGGCGTCTTTGGAGCCCGCGCGCTTCCGCAATGCCTCGACCTCATCGTCGACGAATTCTCCCCGCTCGGAAAATAGGAGGACCCTATGAACGACAATCCCCTGATCGGCTTTATTGTCATCGTCTTGGCCATGCTCGTCGGTTACGCCATCAACGTGATTCACCGCCGAAAGAAGTAAATCCACATTGGTATGATATTCATCCAGTTATCGACTCTCCCGCTGTTTATGCAAATCCTAAACAGCGGGAGAGTTTTCTTTTTGACCGCCGTCTAATGCTTTATTCAGCTACAGTAAATGCAGGGTGCCTTTATTTAACTAAAGCCATAAAATGAGTATTATTATCCGTTCATCGTATTTTTCTTCACGCTCATCGAGCAAAGGCTGTTGTCGAGTGAATACTCTTTACACTTCCTTTAGGCTAGTAGATGTATTTATTAGCTGAAACTCCGTACGGTTTCGCGGGGTTTCAACAGTTGGGAGGGATTATGAGGTTTACTCATCCTGTCAACACGCTCAAGAAGCTCGGCTGCGGCCTTGCGTTTGGAGCAGCGGCTATCATTGCCATGCCGACTTCGGCACTCGCCTGCACCCAGATCTACATGGGCAGCAAGCTCACGGCAGACGGCAACACGTACTACGGCCGTTCCGAGGACTTCGGTCCGCGCTACATCAAGCACTTTGGCATTGAGCCCGCACACAAGGACGGCAACGAGTACACCTCGGTCGAGTCCGGTTTTGAGTACAAGTCCAAGGGCGCAACCTACCGCTACACCTTCGTTCGCGACAACCCCTCGCAGTGGGAAGATCGCTACGACGCATATTCCGAGGCAGGCATCAACGAGAAGGGCGTCTCCTGCTCTGCCACGTTGAGCACCTCCTATAACGAGAAGGCCGAAGAGGCCGACCCCATCACCGAGGAGACTGGCATTGGCGAATACAACTACGCCAGCGTCATTCTGGGCGAGAGTGCCACGGCCCGCGAGGGTGTCGAGCTCCTCGGCAGCCTGATTGACGAGCAGGGCGTCTGCTCCAACGACCAGATCATCATTGCCGACAACAACGAGACCTGGTTGTTTGCAGCGCTTTCCGGCCATCAGTGGATCGCCATGAGGCTCACTGACGATATCGCCTCGCTCAACCCCAACATCGGCAACCTCACCTATGACGTCGACCTCGACGACACCGAGAACTGCCTCCACTCCGAGGGCATCGAGTCTATGCCTAAGGAGAAGGGCTTTGCCGAGTACACCGACGGCAAGTTCGACGTCGCCAAGACCTACGGCGAGGAGATTGGCGAGGCCGGCATGCACCAGTGGTCGCGCTATATCCAGGGCCGCGATTACTTCATGGCTCCGCTTGCTGAGGGCACCGACTACGAGATCGTCAAGGACGAGCGCGAAGACGCTCGCGCGACGACCGGCGCCCTGGTCCACGAAATGCAGCCGCTGTTCTTTACGCCCGGCAAGTCCGACTGGAACACCTTTGAGATGATTCGTTCCTTCGCCGCTCGCGGCAAGAATGTCGCCGGCCTCAACGCCAACACCGACGGCGCCTATGCCATCGGCTCCAACCGCAACACCGAAATCCACACCTTCCAGATCCGTCACGGCATGGACCCCGAGATCGCGACCATCCAGTGGGAGATGCTATCCAACGCCGAGTTCTCCGTCGCCATCCCCCTCTATTCCGCACTGCTCACCGAGGTCAGCCCCTACTTCAGCGATCAGGATGTCTCCTTCGATCACTGCGAAGAGGAAGACGTCGTGAACAACGAGGAGCCCAAGAACTCCATCAACTACGTCCTCATGGACATCAACACGCTCGCCTATGAGAACCGCGACCACTGCGCCGCCGGCGTCCGCGCCTATCTCGACGCCCTGCAGAAGGAACTCATCGAGCAGAACCTGACCGTCGACGAGGCCATGCAGGCCGAAGAAGGCACCGAAGCCCGCACCGCCCTGGCCAACAAGGCCGGCAAGGCTGCAACCAAGAACACCTATGTTAAGTGCAAGGCCATGCTCGAGGAGATGCGCGACTACCTCCAGGAGGGCGATTTCTCCGAGGAGTTCGTCCCGAGTGACTACGATGCTGACAACGACTGCCTGGTCGAGTCCATCACCTACGCCGACGAGGCCCTTTCCGATGAGGACGTGGCCGAGCCCGAGGCCGAAGAGAAAGAGGTCACCGAGGAGAAGTCCGAGGGCAACAACATGGCCGCCATGGCCGTTGGCGCCGTCGTCATCATCGGTGTCTGCGCCTACGTGATCTATCGTCGCAAGAAGGCCTAAGACTCTCACGTTCTAAAGGAGGGCAAGACAGCGCGAGCAGTCTTGCCCTCCTTGTCCGTCATTTGACCGGCGGGAAACACCGGCGGGAAACCCGCCTGAAATCTTTTCAAAAAAGATTTCCCCGCGCATATTGCACTGTGCTATAGTGCAGCGCAACAGCAATCAGGTGCTACCGCGCCATGGCATCACGAAAGGAGCCACCGACATGAAGAACGCGATGACGTCTCTCAACAACTGGTGGTGGCGTGATGCGAATACGATCGGTCGACGGTGAGTCCCTCACGCCTGTTTTTGCGCTCTAGGTGATTGGAAGGCCTCCGGTTTCGACCGGGGGCCTTTTTCTATCTCGAGCCCGATCGCATTCGCATCACGCGCCTCCGTTTTTTCTTGCACTCCCCTTTTTGAAAGGACTTTCACCATGTCTCAGAACACCACCGCCGCCCAGCCCCGTACCGTCCAGACCGCCAACCGCGGTAAGCTCGATATCCGTGCCCTTGTCCTGCTCGCCATCCTGCTTGCCGCCGGCTTCATCCTCAACTTCACCGTCGGCAAGGCCATCTCGGGCATCTCGGGCGGCATGATCAGCCCCGAGTTCATCATCTCGGCCTTCTGCCTCACCATCCTGGTCATTCGCCCCAACATTGGCCAGGCGCTCATCATCGGCCTCATCTCGGCCGCCGTGATCCAGATCACCACCACCTCGCCGTTTGTCGATTTTGCCGCCGAGGGTATCGCCGCCATGCTCATGGCCGCCATTGTCAACGCCGCTGCTAAGGGCGGTCAGGTCAAGCCCGCCGTCGCCGTTGTCGCAACGTTCGTGACCACCTTCGTCTCGGGCGTCATCTTCATGGTTATCAAAATGGCCATGCTCGGCGTGGTGGGCGAGCTCGCCGCAGCCATGCTGCCCGTCGTCGCCATGACCGCCGTCTTTAACGCCATCCTGGTCGGCGCCCTCTATCTGCCCATCCAAAAGGCTCTGAAGCTTAACTAACCTGCTCGGCTTTACGAGCCATCCCGACGCTCCACCAGCAAAGACTGTCCCAAACAACTAGCTCTTGGGGACGTTCTTTAACGACTAGTCATGTAAGAACGTCCCCAACGACTATGAAAGGTATTCATGGAAACGATCATCAGCGTCGATGACGTCTCGTTCTCATATGGCAGCGCACCCGAGCCCGCGCTCGCCCACGTGTCGTTTAATGTGCATCAGGGCGATTTCATCGGCATTATCGGTCCTTCGGGCGCCGGCAAGTCCACACTTGCCGCCTGCCTCTCGGGCGCCGTGCCTCACCACTACACCGGCACCTTTTTTGGCTCCGTCACCGTGGACGGCCACGACACCTGCGAGGTCTCGCTCACCGATGTATCGCAGATCGTCGGCAGCGTGCTGCAGGATATCGACACGCAGATGGTCGCCTCGGTCGTCGAGGACGAGATACTCTTTGGCCTCGAGAACTTTGGCGTTCCCCACGACCAGATCGAGCAGCGCGTGAGCGAAACGCTCGAGACCGTCGGCATCAGCGACCTGCGCGACCGCGAGATCGCCACCCTCTCGGGCGGACAGAAGCAAAAGGTAGCCATCGCCGCCATCCTCGCCATGCGTCCGCGCGTTTTGGTTCTCGACGAGCCCACCGCGGCACTCGACCCCGCCAGCTCCACGTTGGTCTTCGAGACGCTGCGTGAGGCAAACCGCGCACTTGGAATTACCATCGTCGTCGTTGAGCAAAAGGTCGCCCTACTCTCGGAGTACTGCAACCGCGTGCTCGTGCTCAACCATGGCGAAATCGCGCTGCAGGGCGAGCCACACGAGGTCTTCGCGCATACCGACGAGCTCCGTGCCATCGGCGTCGACTGCCCTCGCGTCACGCGTATCTTCAATAGCCTCGAGGCCGATGGCCTGGTAAGCGGTACCCCTTGCTTGGATGTCGATGAGGCCGAGCGCCTGATTTCGGGCATCGTCGACCCCGCACACGCAAGCAGCGACATTCAGGCACCCGCCGGCTCACCGCACGCACCGTCGTTGCGCCCGCACGCCAAGGACGCCGAGCCCGTGCTCACCTTCGACCATGTTGAGTTTGCCTATCCCAATGGCGGCGCCGCCGTCCACGACCTCAACCTGACCCTCTATCCCGGCGAGCTCGTGGGCATCGTCGGCCAGAACGGTGCCGGCAAGACCACGCTCACCAAGCTGCTCACAGGCCTGCTTAAGCCCGCCTCGGGCAGCGTGCGCGTTACGGGGCTGGATACCGCCGCGGTCCCCACGAGCCGCATTGCCCGCGAGGTCGCAACGCTCTTCCAAAACCCCGACCGCCAGATCTGCAAGGATACCGTACTCGACGAGGTCGCTTTTGGCCTGGAACTTGGCGGCATGGACCGCGCCGAGGCTCTGCGTCGTGCTCAACTTGTTATCGACCGCTTTGGCCTGCCTGCCGATGAGGCACCTTTCTCGCTTTCGCGCGGCCAGCGACAAATGGTGGCGCTTGCCTCCGTCGTAGTTGTTGAGCCCAAGATCGTCGTGCTCGACGAGCCCACGAGCGGCCTTGATTACCGCGAGTGCATGACCGTCATGGAAACGGTGCGCACCATGGCCGAGCGCGGCTGCGCCGTTATCATGGTCTGCCACGATATGGAAGTTGTTTCCGACTTTGCCGAGCGTATCGTAGTAATGGCCGACGGTCGCATCCTCGACCGCGGCCGCACGCACGAGCTATTCTCGAACATCGATCTCATGCGGCGTGCCTACGTGGAGCCTCCCCAGGTTATTGAACTCTCGCGCCGTCTGGCATCTTCCGTCTCGCCCGCTTTTGCGCAGGTGAGCGAGGTCAGCGATGTCGTTCGCATTACCAAGGAGATGGTCCGCCGTGGTTAACGTCATCGACTACATGCCGGGCGATACGCTGCTGCATCGCCTGAACCCCGTCGTCAAACTGGGCCTCGCCGCCGCCATCATCGTCGGCATCTTCTTGTCCGACACCTACGTGGCGCTGCTGGGCTTTTTGGTGCTCACCCTTGCGCTGGGCGCCTATGCCGGTGTCGTCGACCGTCTGTTCTCGCTGCTCAAGTTGCTGATTCCGCTCGCGCTTATCATGCTGGTGCTCCAGCTGGCCTTTATGCGCGATGGCAACGTTGTGTGGGGCTTTATCACCGACACGGGCCTCATCACAGGATCGAAGGCCTGTCTGCGCCTGCTGGGTGTGGCGTTACCGCTCATCCTCATGCTCATGGTGACCAAGCTCAACGACCTTGCCAACGCCTGCGTCGAGGTGCTGCACGTACCGTATCGCTATGCCTTTACCTTTACCACGGCGCTGCGCTTTGTGCCGGTGTTTGGTCAGGAGATGAACGCCATCATGGAAGCGCAGACCACGCGCGGCGTCGAATACGACACCAAGAACCCCATCAAGAAGCTTAAGCTCATGCTGCCACTGTGCGTGCCACTGCTCATCTCGAGCGTGGGCAAGACCGATGCCACAGCCTTGGCGGCAGAACAGCGCGGCTTCTATCTGCGCACGCGCGCCAGCTCGTACAAGCGCTACCCCATCAAGGGCCTGGACATCGCCGTGCTCGTCGCCAGCATCGCCCTCATCGCCATCGGCTTCCTGTTCTAGTTCACCACCGACAGCAACCGCCCAACGCAAAAGGCCTCAGCTCGCACCAAACGAGCCGAGGCCTTAACTGTTTCACCAGATAAAACCTACCAAAATTAACCTGTCCCTTTTTGACAGGTCGAAAGCTAGAGGCGGTAGGGGGCGCCGCTGCGGATGATGGATTCGCGCACCAGGACATCCATGGCGTCGAGGGTGATCTCGGGCATCTCTCGGTACTTCTGTAGCACCGAGAGCTCGGTGCAGGCCAGAATGACGCGGTCGCAGCCGCTACGGGCGAACTCCCACATCACGCGGTCGAACTTATCCATATCGGGCTCACGTCCGGCCTTCACATCATCGTAGATAAGCGACATCACATCGTTCTGACGTTTCTCGCTGGGATAGACGACCTCAACACCCGCAGCCTTACATTCGCGGCCGTAGACGCCCGCGCCCACGGTTCCGTCGGTGCCCATGATGCCAATCTTGTGCACCGGCTCGGCCGGCATACTCAGGTTGGGGTCGAACTCGCACTCCCCCATCACCGCACCGGCCAGAGCATAGCGCACCGACTCACGCGGCATATGGATAATCGGCACCTTCGTAAACGACTGGATCTGGTCGTAGAAGTAGTGTGACGTGTTGCAGGGAATGGCAATGTGCGCACAGCCCAGCGACTCGAGTGCCTGGGCACACTCTTTCATGGTCGCCAGCAGCTTGGCATGCTCGCCGGTCTTAATGGCCAGCGTGCGGTCGGGCATGGTCGACTTGGAGAGCACCACCATGTCGATATGTTCCTGATCGCAGGCAGCAGCCGTATGACGCACCACCTGGTCGTAGTAATACGACGTGGCCTCGGCGCCCATGCCGCCGATAACTCCCAGCTTTTCCATCGCCGCCTCCTTGGTGACGCTTGCGCAATTGCGCGTATCATACCCGCGCCCGCCCGATGCAAACCGGACGGGCGCCGCGCTCATCTACTTGTAATACGTCTTGAACAGCTTAAAGTGGCGCAGCTTGGTGTGCCACATGCGCAGCCAGCGGTTAAAGACAAAGTCGCCCTTCATAAACGAAGGGTCGGCGCCCTTGCCTTCCTTGTCCAGGCGATGCACCTTAGCGCGCAGCTCGGGATCCTTGACGTACTTGTCGACGACGCCCATGGGGACGACCATCCACAGCGCCTCGTCCTGCGCCGTCACAAACTCCGGTTCAAACGGGCGGTTGAACACATACTCGTCCACCACATACTTGGCAACGTTAAAGCCGCTGTTGGTGACGTAGTAGTTGCTGCGGCCTTGGCGCGTGTTGAAATCGAAGAATTTAAACGAGCCGTCGCGCTCGTCGTACTTAACGTCAAAGTTGGAATATCCCACAAAGTGAAGGTCCTCGAGCAACTTGCGCACGCCGCCCATGAGCTCGTCATTGGGCTCGGTGATGATACAGGCATGGTTGCCGACACCGTGGGGCTGATGCTCCTCGAGCAGCACATGACCCAGGCACATCATGCGGACCTTGCCGTTGCGGTCGGAATAGCTGGTGAGCACGCGCATGTACTCGTCGTTGCCGGGCACGCGATCCTGCAAGATCAGGTCGTCGGTGTAGCCGCTGGCATACGAGTCGCGAATGACCTGTTCCAGCTCGGCACGGTCGGCAATCTCATAGGCCTTTTTCTGGCCCTCGAACTCGTGCTGCCACCACATGATGCCGTCAGAAGGCTTCAGAATCATCGGGTAAGGAAAATCGATCTGGTCGAGCACTTCGGCAGGCGCCTCACCCTGGGCATTGAGCATCGCCTTGGTAAAGGTAAACGTGTGCGGATAGGGCACGCCATGCTTCTCGCACAGCTCGTAGAAGATCTCCTTCTTCTGGCACTGCTCGAGCATGCTGTAGGGCGCGTAGGGAGCGACGATGTTATCCGCCAGCTCATAAGCGTCCTTGGCCTGAGCCACGAGAGCGACATAGTTATCGCCACAACCCACAAGGACAATCGTCTTGTCGGCATGCGCTTGGGCAATGCCGTTGACGGTCTTGAGCATCACGGGCATGGTGTCGATATCCACGTTGGGCGTGTAGTCGATAATCTGGCTGCGGTACGCGGGACCCGTCTGGTACTTGCCAAAGACCAGACTCTTGACCTGGTACTCCTCGTAGAAGGCGCGGGCCACCGAATAGGCGTTGATGTCGCCTCCGAGCAGCACGGGAATGAACTCGCGCTCTGTAAACTGCAATGCCATGGAAACTTCCTATCATGAACTGCCCACACAACGGGCGGTCTTTGCGCAACTGATTTATTCTAGCGTGCCAAGCCGCCGGCGCCCAAAGCTCCACCGTATCTATGGCAATCGACGTGATCGTCCAGCATAAAGCCGCACTCACCGCGATGGGGCCTTGTAGCCGCAAACCCCCTGTTGAGATAGCTTTCACGACCGAAAGCCCGTCCGCAAACAGGCCCCCGTAACGTTAAAGTTGAACTCTATGGTTTCTCAACAATTCATCATAACTGCAGGTCAAAGCCAAAGCCTCAAGTTCAACTTGACCCTTTGGAACCTTTAAGGTTCAAGTTGAGGTCGAAAGCAGTAGTAGAATACCGTTCGAACCATAACCTACGATTGATTGCAGAGGGACTGGATGCAGCATTCGAATCATCGCACCGCAGCGCTCATTGCGTCGAAGCCGGCTCGTATCATCACGAGCGCCGCGCTCGCCGTTGCGCTGACGGCCACGCCGATGCTCTCCCCCGTTGCGGCGTATGCCGCCTCGCAGGCAACGCAGGACCAGCTTTCCGCAGCCCAGCAGAAGATCGAAGCCGCCACGAGCGCCTACAACGACGCCCGCACCAAACTCGATGACCTGCAAAAGCAGATTGACTCCAACGAGGCAAGCATCGAGGAAATCGAGGCTAAGCTTCCCGAGCAGCAGGCCAAGGCAAGCTCCGCCATGCGCGATCTGTACAAGTATCAGAAGGGCACCAATCCCATCGTAAGCTTCCTGGTCAATGCGCAGAGCCTGGGTGAGTTCATCACGACCTGCAAATACACCAACCAGATCACGAGCTCGAGCGTCAACGAGATCGAAGAGCTCAATAATATGCAAACCGAACTCGAGCAGAACAAGGCCGAGCTCCAGCAGGCCAAGTCACAGCTTGAGGCAGAGCAGAAAAACGCCGAGGATGCGCTGGCGCAGGCCCAGCAGCTCCGCAGCGAGGCACAGGCAAAAGCCGAGCAGGAAAATGCCGCCGAGCTTGCCAAGCTTGAGGCCGATAAGGCCGCTGCCGCCGAGAAGCTCTCGGGCGAGGGCGTAAGCGGCGGCAATTCCAGCAGCCAGGCCACCAACACCAACACCACCATAGACACCACGGTGAACAACTCCAATACCGGTAGTTCCGATTACGATTCGTTCATTAATGAGTGGACGAGCCGCATCGACAATTATCTTGCCGGCTCCCCCATGGCAGGCCAGGGCTATAACTTTGCCGTCGCCGCTTGGAATACCGGTGTCGACCCCCGTTGGTCCCCCGCCATCGCCTGCATCGAGAGCACCAAGGGTGCTTATTGCGCCAATTCTTACAACGCCTGGGGCTGGAGTGCCCGTGGCGGCGGTTGGCGCAGCTTTGGCAGCTGGAGCGAGGGCATCTCCGCTCACGTTGCCTATCTGGGCGCCAACTACGGCTCCACCCTTACCCCGGCAGCGGCCAAAAAGTACTGCCCGCCCACGTGGCAGGACTGGTACAACAAAGTCGCCGCTCAGATGAACCGCATCTAGGTGCAACTGCAAAGGGCCCCAATGGGGCCCTTTTCTTTTAGGTAGCGGAGGTATCGACGACGCCGGTCGCATTGGCAACCGCGACTATGACGATCATGCATAGGAGCAGCACACCCAATGCCTTGAGCCAAAGTTTCGCGAGTTTCTTGCCGCGATAGCTGTCGAGCAGTGCGAATCGCCGACGAAGACGGCGCTTATCGAGCAGCGCAAAATGCATAAGCACCATAAGGCCATCGACAAAGAAAAAATACTCGATTATGAGAAGCCACGTCGGGTAGCTTTGGTTTGCTCCCGTGGGGTGAAAGACGGCAAAGTGACTTCCGGCAAAGAACACAAGTAGCGAGAAGCAGACGAGCGCATTCCAAATGCGCCCCAGAGACTCCGGAACGCGAGAGAGCGGACCGCATGCAGCGGAGGCGGCAGGCCTAGGAAGCCCTGCGGGGTTCTGGAGCCCTTGGAGCGTCAACACCGTCTCCGAGGCCGGAGTACGGACAGGCGCAGGTGTAGGAGGCCGCACGGGGCGGCTCAGATCGTATGCCGAGCGCGTCGCCCGTCCCAACGCTTCCGCACTCGCAAAACGCTTGGCCGGGTCGAGCGCCATCGACATGCAGACGGCATCGGCAAGTGGAGTGGGAATGCCACGCGCCTCGCATTGCTCGCGCATGTCGAGCCCTGGTTTAGGGTCGACTCCCGTCAAGCAGAAGAACAACAGGGCGCCCAGTGCGTAGACGTCGCTGCGCACACTCGTCTGCCCAAACCCATACTGCTCGGGCGGCGCATAGGGTCGCGTGCCAAACTTGACGGTGTCGGCATCGGCGCCATCGCGCCATACGCGCGCGATCCCCAAGTCGATAATCACCAGCGACGAAAACGTCAGGCCCTCATCGAGCGTACAGTTCGCACCCGTCACGATGATATTCGACGGTTTGAGGTCGCGATGGATCACCGGCGCCGACGTCTCCCCCGCCATTGCAAAACCGGCGTGGAGCTCGCCCACGGCATCGCATAGGGCAGGATACAATTCACGCGCATAATCGGGGGTGGCTCCCAGACGGTCCACCAGCGCCCTGAGCGTCTCCCCTTCGATGTATTCCATAACCACGTTGAGCTCGTCGCCCACACGATGACAATCGACGATTCTGGGCAGGTGCTCAAAACGCCTGCCTGCCCGCTGGGCGGCAAACAGACGCCCGTATGCCCCGCCGATTTGAGCCGAAGCATCGATGCGTTTACGGACAAAGGGGCCGAGCGAACCACCGCCGGTTCCTTCAAAGTACACGAGCTCGGTTGTTTCAACGGACGAGCGCTTAAGTACACGCTCCACGCGATAGCTGTCGTCGCGATCGAGCGACGCCAGATGTTCGGCAAGCGCTGCGGTCAGCTCGTCATCGGAATATGTTGTGGTCTGAGTATCCATAGCCTCCATCATAGCGCAGGGCGCAGACACCCCATGGCATCCGCGCCCCGTTCGTTTGCATCGTTGTTCGGCAGCTCCGCCGGCTCAGATATCAGCCGCTAACTCACCGTCTCCTCGCCAAAGCGATACAGCTCCTCGTTGACCTTTTGGAGGCTGCACCCGCGATCGATGCAAAAGATGATAATCGCATCACGGCGATCCTTGCAGTTGAGGACGCTTACCCCGGCAGCCGTCAGTGCACGGTTGGCCTCTTTGAGCGTCAGCGCCATCGCAAAGGCAATCTGCAGCACCTTATTGCGACTCGGGTGACGCGCACCGGTAAAGATCTGATAGCCGAAGGTCTCATTGAGATCGGCCATACGAACCACGCGCGAGCGCTCCAAGCCCTTTTCCTGCAGCAGCTGCTTCAGGTAGTCCGAAAGCGACGGGGCGGCAAAGTCGTGCTCCCTGATATAGCCATCGATGTTCGGCGCATCGAGAAGCTCATTGAGCAACTCCTCGGTCAGCTTTTTATCGGGCATACGACTTCACCTCCC
>CAJMPZ010000046.1 GCA_905215445.1 uncultured bacterium
TTTATATTTTTGTTCATGTAATCACTCCTTCTTAATTACAAATTTTTAGCATCTAATTTATTGAGGTTTTTCGCCTCGGATGCATTTAAATCCTCCAATAAGAGCGTTTTTTGGCGATTATTCTCGAGAATTGTCTCCTTCCGATTATTTGCTTTTATCTTTTCGCTTTTCTCGTGCGACCGTCCGCCCATGCCAAGCAGAAAGCCGATTCCAATTAGCGTGGTTATTGCAAGAGGGAGAAATGGTTTAATCACATTAATAAAGCCAAAAAAGGGCTTTACTAGGTATGAGCAGTAGCCGCCGAGGTCGGGACTAAAAATAAGGGCTACAAATGCATACCCGCTGAAAATCGAACTAATAAACGAAGCGAAGATCGCCGTTACGAAGGCCAGTGCGATAATTCCTGCGGCAGATGTTGCGCCAAACAATAGGGCCGATAAGATGCCTGAAGATATATTGCCGGCCAGTCCACTTTCGTTGTAGTCGTTTGGAACGTCGGTCGGGACCAGTTTTTTTCTTTCTGAATTGACATAGCCTTCGAGAGCACGGATTGCGTTTTGCTGTACAAGCACTGATTTTTCTAAATTGTAGATTGATTTGACGTAGTTTCGCAGGTCGTTCCCCTGAACTTCCATATCTGACCTTCCTTGTTGTAATATATCCCAACAGTAGCATTACTATATCACGTACGCTCTCTAGCATGGATAACAGCCAAAATGCGGGATATAGAGTGCTCGTAGGTCATAATTTAAAAAAGCTGAGAACGACCCAAGGGCTGTCGTTGCGAAAACTTGGCTATATGACCGGAATTGACTATGCGCATGTTCATTCAATCGAAACGGGCAATGCTAATCCGACAATTGGTACATTGATAAAACTTGCCGATGCATTGGACATCGACTTGAAAAGTCTATTAGACTCGAATTAGCAAGTCATTTAAAAGCCGAATGATTGATATCTGCCTGCTACAATGGAGCGAAATCTCCTATATAGCATCGAGCGGGGCATCACATCGACTGGGGAGGTACGCATATGTCGGGCACTCAGCATAAGATCGCTTCCGGCAAGCGCCTGGACGTCATTAGCTGGGACGAGTTCTTTATGAGCGTGGCCATCGCCGCGCAGCGCCGTAGCAAGGACCCCAACACGCAGGTGGGAGCATGCATCGCCAGCACCAACCACCGCATCCTTTCGGTGGGTTACAACGGCACGCCCTCGGCGCTCAACGACGACTTTTTCCCGTGGGGTACGAGCGATGACCCGCTGCAGGACAAGCACAACTACGTGGTCCATGCCGAGGCCAACGCCGTGCTCAACTACCGTGGCTCGCTCAAGGACCTCGAGGGTTCCACGGTCTACGTCACGCTGTTCCCGTGCCACGACTGCGCCAAGATCCTGGCGCAGGTGGGCGTGGGCGAGGTCGTCTACCTGGACAATAAGTATGCCGACACCGATGACGGCCGTATCAGCCGCCGCATTCTCGACTCCTGCGGCATCAGCTACCGCCAGGTCATCATCGATGTCCAGATTGGTACCGGGGAGCAGACTCAGCAGTAGCGCGTGCCAACGCCAGCTGGCGGCAAAACAGCCAAAAGAGACCCGTCCCAAATTGACTGCTCGTGAAAGTCGTGTCCGCACGCATGGCTGGCGCCTAAGCGGGTACATGGCTGTAGTAACATAGCCCCTGTCCGCGGGCGTGCCCGCGTTATTGTGAGAAAGGAGCCCCTGTGGCTGTTAACGAAGAGCTGCTTAAGAAGGTTCTTGAAGAGATTCGCCCCAACCTGCAGGCCGATGGCGGCGATATGGAGTATGTGGGCGTCGACGACGAGGGTGTTGTCAAGCTGGAGCTGCAGGGCGCCTGCGCCGGCTGCCCCATGAGCTCGCTAACCCTTTCCATGGGTATCGAGCGCATCCTGAAGGAGCATGTGCCCGGCGTTACCCGCGTTGAGCAGGTCAATGCTTCCGGCGAGGCCGAGGACCTGTACGACGAGTACGCGCCGTTCTAAGATGCGAAAGCTGCGGACGGTACGCTCCGCATAGACGTTACGTCCAAATATGCGGCTGCGAGCGTAAGGCCCGCGGCCGCATTTGTATGTAGGGAGCAGGGGATCGATATGCTCAACGACCTCTACCATATGCTTGATCCCGTCGCGATCTCGGCGGGCCCCATCACCATCTACTGGTACGGCCTGGCCTATGTGGTCGGCGCCCTGCTTACGGCAGTCGTTATGTATCGCACGCAGCGTCGTTGGGGCTTCGACATTACGATCGATGACTTGACGAGCGTCGTGGTCGGCGCGGTCTTTGGCCTCATCATCGGCGCGCGCCTGTTTTACGTCGTCTTTTACGGCGATGGCTACTATTGGACCCACCCGCTCGAGATCTTTGCCACCAACGAGGGCGGCATGAGCTTCCACGGCGGCCTGGTGGGCGGCATCTTGGGCGGCATCATCGTGTGCCGCATGTATAAGCTCGACGCCTGGACCGTCGCCGACCTTGCCGTGATCGGCGCCCCGCTGGCCCTGTGCCTGGGACGCTGCGCCAACTTCGTAAACGGTGAGCTGTGGGGTAAGCCGACCGATCTGCCCTGGGGTGTGGTCTTTGGCGGCACCGCGGGCGATGTGCCACGCCATCCCTCCCAGCTCTACGAGGCGTTTCTTGAAGGCATCGTGCTCTTTTGCATCCTGCAGGTGCTCAGTCGCAAAAAACCGCTGATGCCCCAGGGTACGTTTATGGGCGTCTTTGTGATGGGCTACGGCATCGTTCGCTTTTTGATTGAGTTTGTGCGCGTGCCCGATGCGCAGCTGGGCTATCTGCTGGGCGGCGTCATCACCATGGGTCAGCTGCTGAGCCTGCCGCTCGTAATCGCGGGTCTGGCGCTCATCATCTTCGCCCGACACCGCAACCGTCCCCAGCGCGTCTACCTGGACGCCTAACCAAGACCACCACAAAGGGGACAGGCGCCTTTGTGGTGGTCTGCTGGGCAACGATGGCAGAACTGTAACGTTTTCCCAGATAAAACCTGCCAAAATAAACCTGTCCCTTTTTGGCGGGTTTCTAGAAAGGCTCTTTGGACTGTGAAGGATTCCGACCTCTCCACAACGGCTGCGCGCGACGCTGCCCGCATCGTCTGGTTTAAGCGCTACCCCGCCAAGCAGACGCTCATCGCATTTCTGCTCGCGCTGTTGGCGACCACGGCGTTTTCCATCGATCCCGCGCCGGTCTCGAGCAACGCAGTCTTGGCGATTGACCCCAAAGCCTCGGGCATGCTGTACGTGTGCTACGAGGTGCTCCTCTCGTTTGCCGGCCATACCGACGCGGTCATGCTGCTTGCGCTTGCCTGCCTGCTCACTCTGCCGTTTCGCTACGTATTCTTTGGCCGCGGCGATGCTTGGCGTCCTTCGGTGATCCTTCCGTCGCTGTTCTTTGCCGTCTGCATGGTGTTTGGCCGCAGCTACGACCTCACCGATTCTGCCGAGATCGTACTCGGCGACAAGGCTCGGATCATCTGCGCCTGGATAGGCGGTGCGGGCTGGATGCTCTTGGCGGTCGTTGCCTTCTACCTGGCTTTTGAGTGTCTAGATTGGCTGAGCTCTCGGCGCATTCCGTTTTCCGAAGCGCACTTTGGCCGCGTATGGCGTGTGGCTCACGCCGTGCTTTCGGTCCATCCCTTTGTCGGGCCCTTCCTGGTGCTTATGGTCGCCTGGGCGCCCACGCTCATCGCTTCGCTGCCCGGCCTTTTTATGGGAGATACGGGTGCGCAGATTCGCCAGTGGTTCAACTACCCCAACGGCACGAGTGACTACCTGCGTCTGCTCAATCCCAATGTGTTGCTCAACGGACATCACCCCGTGGTGCACACGGCTATCATCGGTTCGTGCGTCCAGCTGGGGCTTTCACTGTTCAACAGTGCCAACGCAGGTCTTGCCATCTACACCTGCGCTCAGTTCGTCATTACGGCCGCCTGCATGGCCTATTCCATCTCGTCGCTGCGCAAGCTGGGCGTGAGTCTGCCGGTCCGCGGCGTGATCTTGCTGTTCTTTGTGTTTATGCCCATGTTCTCCAACTACGCGGCCCTGCTTACCAAAGATGTGCTGTTTGCCGACGCGTTTTTGGTGCTGTTGGTGCAGGCCGTGAAGCTCGTGGCATGCGGCCTGCCCCGTCGCGATGCCAATGCCGAGCGTGCGGGCGAACAGAGGCCCGTGCTCTTTGCGCGCCATGACTGGCTGCTGCTCGCTCTGGGTGCCATGGGTTCCACGTTTCTGCGCAACGGCGGCCTGGTGTTTCCCCTGGCGGCATGCGTAATCGCGGCGGCGTTTTGCGCATGGGACGCGCATGTGGCTCGTCGCGCAGCCAAGCAGGCTGGTGCTGCGCCTTCGGGCTCCATCCCGCGTTTCCGCTGGATGGGAGTTCTTGCGGTGCTTGCACTCTGCCTTGCCTCTAATATGTACTTCACCAAGGTCTTTATGCCGGCGCACGACATTACGCCTGGTTCCAAGCGCGAAATCCTCTCGATTCCGTTCCAGCAGACGGCTCGTTTCGTCCAAAAGCACGACGGCCTCAACTCGGGTGTCAACCCTACGGTTAAGGAGGACGGCACTATCGTGGAGGCTCCTTGCGACGGCTTGGTGACCGACGATGAGCGTGCCGTGATCGACCGTGTGCTCAAGTACGACAATCTGGGCCGCCGTTACAACCCCGACAAGTCCGACGCCGTCAAGAACTGCTTTAACGAGTACGCTTCGCAGGAGGACATCAAGGCCTATTTTGAGGTCTGGGCGCAGATGTTCAAAAAGGATCCCGAGTGCTACATCTCGGCGCTCATCAATAACTACTACGGCTACTTTTATCCGAGTGCCCGCGATGCGTGGGTCTACAGCACGGCGCGCAGTGCCGAGATTATGGCGAAGCCCGATAACCTCAAGTACTTTGACTTCCATCCGGTCGATAGCAAGGTTGTGCGCTGGTGCGACCACCTGATCAACCTGTATCGCGTGGCGGTGCAGCGCATTCCGTTTATCTCGCTCACCATGAGCTCGGCCACCTATGTGTGGATCATGATCGCCGTGGTGGTCTATCTGCTACGCCGTCATTCGTGGCGCGGGCTGGCCATTTGGGTGCCGCTGCTGGGTGTGCTCGCCGTGTGCCTGATCGGTCCCTGCAACGGCTCGACCTACATGCGTTACCTGTATCCGGTCATCGCCTGCATGCCCTTTGCCATCGGCGCCACCATCACCCGCAGCGACCTCCTCTGGTCCTAATTTGGTGCAAAGGGGACAGGTTACTTTGCACCAACCCCTTGCACCAAGGGGCTGTATCATCACGACGCCTTCATTTTGGGGTTTATCTCGCAGGCCAGTAGGTATATCATAACGACGTTTGTTTATATTGCCCGAGCATCTGCGCTGGGCTTTAGGTCGAAACCGATAGGAGACACGTATGTCCGGACACTCTAAGTGGGCCACAACCAAGCATCGTAAGGGCGCGCAGGACGCCAAGCGTTCCGCCCTCTTCTCCAAGCTGAGCCGCAACATCACCGTTGCTGCCCGTCTCGGCGGCGACCCGCTGCCCGAGAACAACGCCAGCCTCGCTGCTGCCGTTGCCAAGGCCAAGGCTCAGTCCATGCCTAAGGACAAGATCAAGTCCGCTATCGACAAGGCTTTTGGTTCGGGTGCCGATGCCGCCGTCTACGAGAACATCGTGTACGAGGGCTATGGTCCCGCCGGTGTCGCCGTCTACGTTGACTGCCTGACCGATAACCGCAACCGCACTGCCGCCGATGTCCGTTCCGCCTTCTCCCACGCTGGTGGCAACCTGGGCACCTCCGGCTCCGTCGCCTTCCAGTTTGAGCGCAAGGGCCAGATCGTCGTCGCCAAGGAGATCCTGGACGAGAACGCCAAGAAGGAGACCATGATCGCCAACGGTGCTGCCGGTGACGAGGATGAGTTCATGATGGCAATCGCCGAGGCTGGTGGCGAGGACTACGAGGACGCCGGCGAGGAGTGGATCGTCTGGACCGCTGCTAACGACGTCATGGCTGTCTCCAAGGCACTCGAGGAGCAGGGCGTCCAGGTCAAGGGTTCCGAGACCACCATGGTTCCGACCACCCCGACCGAGGTCTCCGGTACCGACGCCAAGAAGGTTCAGCGCCTCATCGACCGTCTCGAGGAGCTCGACGACGTCCAGGATGTTTACAGCACCATGGATATGACCGACGAGGTCATCGCTGCCCTCGAGGAGGAGTAGCACCCGCGCGGGTTAAGCCGCGCATATCTGGGCATAATGAAGCGAGCATGCAAGCCTCGTGGAATAGATGAGCCGGATCCGCGTGCGTAGAGCACCGGACCCGGCTCTTTTATAATGATGCGAATCGTTTTGCATTCTGTGGACCGAGACCCGAAAGGAGCGCCGCATGCGCGTGCTCAAACGAGCCCTAGCAATCGTGTACCTTGCCGCCGCCATCGTGGCGCTGGGCACGCTTGTCTGCCAGTTCTGGGGACCGTATACGTATCGCTTTATGCTGCTATTGCGTGACACCATGCCTCGCGTCGTCGTTACGGTGTGCGCCGCCATCGTGGCGCTTGGCGTGCTCATTGGGTTTTTCCGCTTGATGTTCGCGCGTCGCGAGCCGTCCTGCGTGCATCCGGCGGGGGAGCGCAATATCGAGGTCACGCTCGCAGCGCTTTCCTCGTGCGCCCGCGCCGCGGCGGAGTGCGATGATCGTGTGATGGTTGAGCATATCGAGGCTCGCGTCCAAGGCCCCGACGAATCGCACGTTCGTTTTAAGGTCGAAGCCATCGCGCTCGATGATAAAGACGTCGCTTCCCTTGCCACTGCGATGCAGCAGCGCATCGAGAAGGCCTGCGACACCATGCTCGGCACGCCGGGCACGACCGCGCGCGTCCGTTTTTTGCCGTCCAAGACTACCGTCCAGACCGTGGAGGTTTCCGGTGAGTGATACCAACCAAGACAAGACCGCCCGCACGCCGCGCCTGACGATCGATCAGAACGCTACGCCGGCAGGCGAGTCCGCCGACACCAAGCCCGAGGCCGGCGAGCAGCACGACAGCGCCGCCAACGACTTTGACGAGGCCATGGGTCTCATCAAAGGTACGGGCGCTGCTATCTGGAGCTACGCCGTGCGCCACCCCAACACTACGCTCGGCGCCGTGGCAGGCTTTATCCTCGCCGTGCTGGTACTTACGTTGGGCCTGTGGGACACGCTCGTCATCGCATTCTTTGTGCTGATCGGTGCCGTGATCGGCCAGATTCGCGACGGCGAGAACGGTATCGTCAACTTCTTCGGCCGTCTGTTTAGCGGCCGCTAATACGTATTCGACTGTCGCATCCGCGGCAGGCATAAGGAGGAACCATGGCTTTTAACACGAAGGTCGATGTGGCCGATACCGAGCTCGAAGCGAATGAGGCCGTTGTCGATGCCGGGGACGTGGCGCTCGAGGACGAGGCACTCGTCGAGGCCGAGTTCGATGCGGACGAGGACAACGAGGAGATGGACGAGGAGGCGGACGAGTCCGAGGACTCGCTGACCTATTCCAACGGCGTGATCGAGAAAATCGTCGCCATGGCCACCCGCGAGGTGCCGCACGTTCTGGGCATGAAGGGAAACCTCATGCACTTTGTGCAGGAGCAGTTTGGTGCCGAGAACCTGACCAAGGGCGTGACGGTCGAGGTCACCGACGACAACCGCGTGGTCGTCAACATCTCGGTCATCATCGAGTATGGCGCCTATGCGCCTGCGATCTTCGACGACGTTAAGGCGCGCGTCACCGAGCGTCTGGCCGCGATGACCGGCCTTGAGGTGGCAGGCGTCAACCTACGCATCGAGGATGTCATCACCCCCGAGGAGTACGAGCACCGCACCAGCCAGCACGAGTAACCTACCAAAAAGGGACAGGTTTGTTTTGGCAGGTTTTATCTGCGTAAACGTCAAACGGCCGGTCGCGCATGCAAAAGCGCGGCCGGCCGTTTTCTATATGCCCTCGATGCGGTCATACCGCTCGTCTAACTAAGGGTTGCAATCTTCGCGTTCCGCGTTACCCTAATGGGCGCATTGTTTCCAAATTGTTAACGAGGGGTTGCCGTAATGGCCGACGAACACGAGACCGAAAGCAAGGCATGGGCGATTGAAGCCGCTGCGGCAGAGGCGGCGTCGCGTGCCGCCGAGGAGGTACATCGTCCTCCGGTGGTGCCGATGGAGCGCGTTGTCGGTCGCGAGGATATCGAACGTGGCGAGCGCGCCGGCCGCAAGCGCAGCCAGGAGCCAGGCTTTCCGCGCTTTTTTGCCGAGCTCAATCTGGGCCTGATTCTCACGGCGTTCGCCATCGTGGCCTTTAAAACCCCCAATCACTTTGCCTTCGGCGGCACCTCGGGCGTGTCGGTCATTCTTTCTACGCTGTTCCCGACCCTGCCCGTCGGCGTCTTTATGTGGATTATCAACGCGGTCCTGGTCGTTCTGGGCTTTATCTTTTTGGAGCGCAAGGCGATTCTGTGGAGCGTCTTCGCTTCGTTTGCGCTTTCGGCCTACGTCTCGCTGTTTGAGCTCTTCATTCCGACGGATGTTTCGATGACGGGTGATATGTGGCTCGACCTGTGCTTTGCCGTCATCTTGCCGGCGCTCGGCAGCGCTATTGTCTTTGATATCGGCGCCTCGACGGGTGGCACGGACATTCTTGCCATGATCCTCAAACGCCGCACCACGCTCGAGATTGGCCGCGCGCTGCTGCTGGTCGATATCGGCATCGTAACCATCGCGGCTTTCCTGTATGGCCCGCGCGTTGGCCTGTACTGCGTGCTTGGCCTGTTTGCCAAGACGCTCGTGGTCGATAAGGCTATCGAGAGCATTCACCTTCGTAAGGTCTGCACGATCATTTGCGCCGAACCGCGAAAAGTCGAGGAGTTTATTGTCAAGCATCTCAACCGCACGGCAACGATCAGCCGTGGCTACGGCGCCTTCTCGGGCAAGTGCGTCACGGTGATTATGAGCGTGCTGAGCCGTCGCGAGGCAGTGCAGCTGCGCCGCTATACCCGCGAGATTGACCCTGGCGCCTTCATCACCATCGTCGATAGCTCCGAGATCGTGGGCAAGGGCTTCCGCGGCACGAACTAGCGCGGACGCACCCTTCGAATCATTGAATAAAGCCGCCTACGTTGCAAATCGGCCATCTTGGAGTATTTGTCCCCACATTGGGCGATAATGTTGCCAAAGACATCGTTTGCGATCCAGGTGATTCGCTCTAGATACGAAGGGATGATTTCGATGTTCTGTTCGCAGTGTGGCGCCCCCATGGGCGATAACGACAAGTTCTGTGGCGCGTGTGGCGCTCCTAATACCGGTGCTGCAACCTCTGCTCCTCAGGGGCAGTCTCAGCCTCAGCAGTTTGTTCCTCAGCCTAACGTGAACGTGCCCAAGGGCTGTGTAGCTCAGGCGTTTGAAGACATGACCAAGACGCCGGGCGTGCTGCAGCGCGTGTGCCAGATTGCCTTTTTGCCGGCGCTCATCTGTGTCGTGTCGGTGCTCGTGCTCTTCATTCCCGTTATCGGCGGTATCGCGGCTGCCTTCGGCTTTTTGGCTGCCTGTGTGGCAAGCGCGTGCGGTTCTGGCTTTGGCATCGAATGGGGTCGCGACCTGTCGCTCAAGGTCGATGACGGCATGGATCGTCCGTTGATGCGTTCCACGTCGTTTGGCCTTGGCGTCTTTTCGGGCGTTATTTCGAGCGTGCTCAAGGTTATCGCGGCTATTCCCGTTATTGGTGTAGCGCTTTCGCTGGTGGAGAGCGTGGTAATTGGTGCCGCGGGTGCGTACTCTTATTACGGCTCCTATGCGCTTGAGGCCGCTCTATTTGGCTCGCTGGGCCTGTTTGTTCTGGCTATGATTGCCACGGCGGTCCTGGGTGTCTTCTTTACTATGTTCGCCGACATCGCCGTGATGCACTTTGCGGTGACCGGTCGCGTCGAGAGCGCGTTTTCGCTCGATAAGGTCTGGGCGGCCTTTAAGAACAATAAGACCAAGCTGTTCTGCGCATCGTTCCTTCCCGAGTTTTTGACGGGTCTGGTCGCCAACGTTATCACATGGATCCTGACGCTCGTCTTTGGCACCATTGCCTCTGTCGGTATGTATAGCTACTACTACCGTCCTACGGCTATTGAGGCGCTTGTTACCGGCGGTGGCATCACGCTCGTATTGTTCTTGGTGCTGACGGCGTTTGTCACGGTATTCCTTACGGTCTTTGGCAAGATGCTCAAGCATCGTGCCGTTGGCTATTGGGTAGCGCGTTATGCAGCTGAATGGGCTGATGAGGATAAGGATGACGTCCTGACCTTTGTGCTGCCGTTTGAGAAGAAGTCTGCTCCGGCTGGTTTTAGCACCGACGCAGCGCCCGTATCCGATTCCGCTGCGGCGCCTGCGCCCGAGCCCGAGCCCGCGCCCGCGCCCGAGCCCGTGCCTGAGCCTGAGCCCGAGCCTGCGCCTGAGCCCGAGCCTGCGCCAAGCTCCGACGAGGACCCGCAGGACGAGTAACCCTGCCACCTGCCATTTGGGGACGGGGTAGAAACGGTAGAAATAGCGCTTGACAAATAAGCGGGGGCGGACGTGCCGAAGCGTCCGCCCCCGCTTTGATATCGCGATGCGGCTATGACTGCGAGATGGTCGTGGATCGACTACTCGTCGTGCTTCTCCTCGCGGCGGGCGGCGGCGCGAGCGTCGTGGATGCCCTTGATTGCGGCGTGTCGGGCGGTGCGGGCATCGTGCATGGCGTCGCGGGCCTCGGCGGCCGTGGCCTTGGCAGAGCGCAGTTTGGCTGCCAGGTCGGGATTGGTCTCGGCGACCGCGGCAATCGTGGGGCCGTCGAGCTCTTCTTGTGTGGGCTCGGCCAAAAAGTCGATGGCATATTGGGCGGCCACCATGGAGCCCTTGGCCAGTACCGACTCGTCAATCTTGTAGAAGCAAGAATGTTGGGCGTACGTGGCGCCAATCTGGGGGTTGCGCGTGCCAACAAAGGCGAGCACGCCCGGTACGCGGCGCAGGTACTCCGAAAAATCCTCACCCGAGAGTGTGCCGCGATAATGGCCTTGGCCGGTGGGGCCCAGGCATTTGATTACTGCCTGGCGGCAGCGCTCGCTCGAGGCGGCATCGTTTTCGACCTTGTAATTGGCGATGGTGTAGTCGGTGAGCTCTGCCTCGGCGCCCAAGGCGGCCGCGGTATGCTCCACGATGCGGCGCATGAGCTCCGGCATTTCCTCGTGGGTCGAATCTCCGTAGGTGCGCACCGTGCCGGCGAGGTAGGCCGTGCCGGCGATAACGTTGCGCGCGGTGCCGCCGTGCAGCTCGCCGACGGTAATGACGGCCGGCTCGTAGGGACTGATCTCGCGCGAAACGATGGTCTGCAGAGCGTTGACGATCTCGGCGGCAACCATAACGGCGTCGTGACCGCGCTGGGGCATGGCACCGTGGCACGAGGTGCCGCGGACGTCGATGCGGAACCAGTCGGTATTGGCCATGCGCGGTCCGGGCTCGCAGCTCACGGTGCCGGCGTCGACCTCACTCCAGATGTGCGCGGCGTAGGCGCCATCGACGCCGTCGAGCACGCCCGTGCCGATCATGAGCTTGGCGCCCTGGCCGTTTTCCTCGCTGGGCTGGAAGACGATGCGGATCTCGCCGTGGATGTCGTCGGTCATATGGCGCAGGATTTGCAGCGTGCCGAGCATCATGGCGATGTGGCAGTCGTGGCCGCAGGCGTGCATGCAGCCCTCGTTGACGCTGGCAAACTCCTCGCCGGTCTGCTCGGTGACGGGCAGGGCGTCGATGTCGGCGCGCAGCAGGATGCGGCGGCGTGGCGTGCCGTCCTCGCGATAGGCATCCGACGCGGTACCGCGAAGCGTTGCCACCAAGCCGGTCTTGAGCGGACGCTCGTAGGGGATATTCATGGCGTCGAGCTGGTTGGCGATGTCGGAGGTCGTGCGCTCCTCGGCAAGGCTCAGCTCCGGGTGCTTATGGAAGTGCCGGCGCTGCTTGATGATATAGGGTTCAAACTCGGTAGCGATATCTTTGATGGCTGCGGTGACGTCGTCAGCCGCGCGAGCCTCGGTCGCCGCCATAATCTGCTGTGCCTTGGTCTTCGTCATGGTCGATTTGCTCCTTGCTGGGTTGATCGCAAAATCGTACAGGCTCTCTCCAGTATGCCACCTGCCGCTAGGGCTGGTAAAGTTGCCGTTTGCCGCTTGGGGTTTTGTTACAAGGGCGGGGGAGTACACTCGGGGGTGTTGAATTTCCTGCCAGAGATGGGGATGCCCATGCAACATATCGATCGGATTATCCGCTCCAAGAACGTCTTTACCGCGCAAGACGGCATCGATACCGCCCGCGAGCTGGCGATTGCCATCGCAGGCGACCGTATCGTCGCAGTCGGTGCGCCCGATGACGTGATTGCCGCCGCGCCTGCCGCCACGCCGGTTATCGACTACGGCGAGCAGTTTGTCTGCCCAGGTTTCCATGACGCTCATCTGCACTTCTTCCATACCTCGGTCGGCTCCTCGCCGTACATGCTCATGGATATGGGCACGTCCGAGGCGGCGCTGGTGCAACACGCGCTCGAGTTTTCCCAGGACCTGCCCGATGACGCTTGGGTTGTGACGCAGGGCTGGCGCGACTACCGTTGGGACCCGCCCGAGCATCCTACCAAGGCGTCGCTCGATGCGGCATTCCCCGATCGCCCCTGCGTTATGTATTCGGGCGACGGCCATACGCTGTGGCTCAACAGCCGCGCACTCGAGGCGCTCGGCGTCACGCGCGACAGCGAGCCGCCAGCGGGCGGTGGCTACGACAAGGACGCAAGCGGCGAGCTCACGGGCATTGCTCACGAGGCGGCTGCCATGCAGCTGCTACCGCGCTGCCTTGAGTGGCTGGGCGAGGATCGCATCGCAAGCGCTTACGCCGATCAAATGAGGCGGATGGCCGAGCAGGGCATCACCTCGATATGCGATATGTCGCTCATGCCCATGCCGGGCTGCGACTTTATCCGCGACGATGTCTACGACAAACTGCAGGCAGCCGGCAAGCTGGGCATCCGCGCCCATTTGTTTCCCACGCTGCTGGATGACCAATCGCGCTTGGAAGAGCTACAGACCCGCTACGCGAACAACGCGCTGCTCTCGGCGCCAGGCTTTAAGCAGTTCTTCGACGGCGTGTCGAGCGAACACACGGCATATCTCACCGAGCCCTATACCAATCCGCGCTTCCCGGGCGACCAGGGCCGTCTGACAGTTCCTGCCGAGCGCATGCGTAAGCTGGTTCTGGCGGCCGCGGAGCGCGGCCACACTGTGCGTATCCACGTCATCGGCGACGGTGCCATCCATGCTGCGCTCGATATCTTTGAGGAGGCGGCAGAGCTCTACGGCCTGCCCCAGCACGGCCATAACACACTCGAGCATCTGGAGAACCTCCTGCCCCAGGACATCGATCGCCTGCGCAAGCTCAACGTGGTCGCCTCGAGCCAGCCCTGCCACATCACGCTCGATCCGGGTGGCCCAGAGCGCGACTTTGGCCTGGAGCGAAGCCGAATCATGTGGCCGTTCGCAACCTATAAGCAGCGCGGCATCCGCCAAGCCTTCGGAACTGACAGCCCTATCACGCCCGTTACCAGCATGAACGTGCTCTACACGGCCATCACGCGCCAGGACCCCAAAAGCCACTGGCCCGAGGGCGGCTGGTTGCCGAGCGAGCGCATCGATGCGGCAACGGCTCTGCGCAACTACACTCTGGGCAGCGCCTATGCAGCGGGCGACGAGCAAAACCTCGGCAGCCTGGAACCCGGTAAATACGCCGACCTGGTAGTCTTGGACCAAAACCCACTCACCATCGACCCCCAAGAACTCCAAGCCACCAAAGTCCAAGCCACCTACCTAGCCGGCAACCTGATCTACGAGCGCTAAGTATTCATGTCTTACCGTTAAACGCGGCTCGGGCAGCTTATTTTGGGATGGCGCTCGAGCCGCGTTTGCGTTTCGGTGAGGATCCGCCATGTGCGTCCCTGCTCTGTTGGATTTGGGCGCGGGGTTGAGGTGCTGCTCCGTGCGTTCAATTTGGACATCAGCAGTGAAACCTCATGGTGTTTTGCATACTTCCAGTTGCAGATTGCATAAAAAAGCTGAGATGTTCTTTCCGGTCCTGATGTACCCCCGCCTGGGCCGTGCAAAAAACGGAGTATTCAGCACCGCGAGCTCTGCCGGTGCCGCTGCGGCTGAGTAACGTTACGGAGATTGACGTCATTTTGGGCTCCGGTACGGCGCGAAGTACGCCCATTTGTCCCAACGGGGTCTGCCCACCGACCAAAACCGCCCGCTGAAGGCGTTCTTGGGACCAATAAGGTATGTCCGGCGCGTATGCAGCCGTCCTGGCTTGCTGAATACTCCCAAAAATGCACGGTGCTCCCCAGGGGACCCGTGCGCGCAGCGAAGACCATGCCCACATTCCTATCCGCATCGCCATTTTGCTGCACTGACTTTTCTGAATGCCGGGCCCTAGTTAGTCAACCTGGCTCCCAGGGCGGACCGGAGGGCATGAAGTTTGTCGCGAGTTCCGCACGCAAAGGAAAGCACTTAATGTGCTTTCCGTCTTGCGCAGGACTGTAGAGCAGTAAACTTCATGCCCTCCGGTCCGCCCCGGGAGCCACCGCTAAGTTATCCCCCGGCATTCAGAAAATCTAAGTGCCAAAAAATAAGATTTTTTGACTCCGTGTTGTATAACCCGCCATTCGTGGGTACCATTCAACGCGTACGCAAACAAAAAGGGTTAATTCGCGTGGTATAACCGCGCGGCCCAAAAAGGAGGAGACAAGCATGTCGTCTTTGAAGCCGCTTGCAGATCGTGTTCTGGTCAAGCCCGACGAGGCCGAGCAGAAGACCGCTTCTGGTCTGTATATCGCCAGCAACGCTCAGGAGAAGCCGCAGCGCGGCACCATTGTTGCCGTTGGTGCCGGCAAGGTCAACGACAAGGGTGAGCGCATTCCCATGGACGTCAAGGTCGGTGACGTTGTCATCTACGGTAAGTTCGGTGGCAACGAGGTTAAGGTCGACGGCGAGAAGTATCTGCTCATGCGCGCCGATGACATCTACGCTGTCGTCGAGGCCTAGTCTCGTCAGAATCTCTGATTCGTCTTTGAACGCGCTCGTCGCATAGGACTCGGAAGCGGCGACGCGAGTCACATTTCTTTTGGAGGATTACCCACTATGGCAAAGAACATTACGTTCAACACCGATGCCCGCGCTAAGCTCGCCAAGGGCGTCAACACCCTGGCCGACGCCGTTACCGTCACCATGGGCCCCAAGGGCCGCTACGTTGCGCTGCAGCGCACGTTCGGTGCCCCGACCATCACCAACGACGGCGTTTCCGTCGCTAAGGAGATCGAGCTCGAGGACAACATCGAGAACATGGGCGCCCAGCTGGTGAAGGAGGTCGCCACCAAGACCAACGACACCGTGGGTGACGGCACCACCACCGCAACCCTGCTCGCTCAGGCCATCGTCAACGACGGTCTGCGCAACGTCGCCGCTGGCGCCAACCCGCTGGCCATCCGTCGCGGCATCGACAAGGCCGTCAACGCCGCCGTCGCCGAGATGAAGAAGCAGGCCAAGCCGGTCGAGACCAAGGAGCAGATTGCTTCCGTCGGTACCATCTCCGCCGGTGACCCCGAGGTCGGCGAGAAGATCGCCGAGGCCATGGAGGTCGTGGGCAAGGACGGCGTCATCACCGTCGAGGATTCCCAGACGTTCGACATCACCATCGACACCGTCGAGGGCATGCAGTTCGACAAGGGCTATGTCTCCGCTTACTTCGTCACGGATAACGACCGCATGGAGGCCGTGATGAAGGATCCGTACATCCTCATCACCGACCAGAAGATCTCCAGCGTTCAGGACATCATGCCTGTTCTCGAGGCTGTCCAGCGCGCCGGCCGTGGCCTGCTCATCATCGCTGAGGACATCGACGGCGAGGCCCTGCCCACCCTCGTCCTCAACAAGATCCGTGGCGCTCTCAACGTCTGCGCCGTCAAGGCTCCGGGCTACGGCGATCGCCGCAAGCGCATCCTCGAGGACATCGCCGTCCTTACCGGTGGCCAGGCCGCTCTGGACGAGCTGGGCGTGAAGGTCGCTGACATCACCGCCGATATGCTCGGTACCGCTAAGTCCGTCACCATCTCCAAGGACAACACCGTCGTCGTTGGCGGCGCTGGTTCCAAGGAGGCCATCGACGCCCGCATCGCTCAGATCAAGGGCGAGATGGAGAACACCACCTCTGACTTCGACCGCGAGAAGCTCCAGGAGCGCCTGGCCAAGCTCTCCGGTGGCGTTGCCGTCATCAAGGTCGGCGCTGCTACCGAGTCCGAGCTCAAGGAGATCAAGCATCGCGTCGAGGACGCCCTGCAGGCTACCCGCGCTGCTGTCGAGGAGGGCATTGTCGCTGGCGGCGGCGTCGCCTTCATGGACGCTGTTCCTGCGCTCGATGCTGTCGAGATCGACGACCCCGAGGAGAAGATCGGCGTCGACATCGTCAAGAAGGCTCTGACCGCTCCGGTCGCTACCATCGCCAAGAACGCTGGCTTTGAGGGCGCTGTCGTGGTCGACAAGGTTGCCGAGCTGCCCGCCGGCCAGGGTCTCAACTCTGCCAACGGCGAGTGGGGCGACATGATCGAGATGGGCGTCCTCGACCCCGTCAAGGTAAGCCGCGTCACCCTGCAGAACGCTGCTTCTGTCGCCAGCCTGATCCTCATCACCGAGGCCACCGTCTCCGATGTGCCCAAGAACACTCAGCTTGAGGACGCTATCGCTGCTGCTACCGCTGGTCAGCAGGGTGGCGGTATGTACTAAGGCCGACAAGGTCTAGAACTCCCACCGGGAATCCGGGGGCGTGACGGGGCTTCTCTCCGGAACGTCCTCGGACATGCAAAGAGGCTCCGCATCGCGCTTCGCGCTGCGGAGCCTCTTTGCGTCCTGCGGAATATTCCGGAGAGAAGCCCCGTCACGCCCCCGGATTCCCTGCGTTTACGGCCTTGAGGTCGGCGTGGGCGGAGATCGTGGCTGATGGGGATACGTGTCCCGGTCGCTGTTTCGCGGCTTTGCCGCGAAAGGCGCGCTACTTTGGGATGGATGGGGAACGTGGTAGTTGCGGCAACTGGTCCCCGCCATAAATTACCCTTGGCATACTTGCGCAAAAGCCTGCTGGTGCTACACTTGCAATTGCTGTTTCAGGGCGGGGTGGAATTCCCCACTGGCGGTAAATCGGGCGGTGCCAAAGGGGTGCCGTGGCGCAGACGAGGCGTCTGCGACCGAGCCGATGAGTCCGCGACCCGTGCGTGTGTTGGTTCGCATGCCGGCTGAACTGGTGAGACCCCAGTACCAACGGTTAGAGTCCGGATGAAAGAGGCAGGTGATCTTATGTCTGAACAGTCGCAGCATATCCATTTTGAGAACACGAATAGGTGGAGTACCAAACAGCTCGTTACCATGGCGTTGATGTGCGCCTTGGGCGCCCTGTTTATGTATGTGCAGCTGCCCATTCTTCCTTCGGCGCCGTTTTTGACCTATGATCCGTCGCTGGTGCCGGCGATGGTGTGTGGGTTTGCATATGGCCCCGGTGCCGGTACCGCCGTTGCCGCCATGGCGATCGTTATCCATGCACTCACCACGGGTGACTGGGTCGGCGCGCTTATGAACCTGGTTGCCACGCTGGGCTACATTCTGCCCGCGGCTATCGTCTACCAGAAGATGCATACCTATAAGGGTGCCGTGATTGGCCTGGTGCTCGGCGTTATTGCTGCTACGGCGTTGTCTATGGTCGCAAACCTTACCATTGGCGTATGGTTCTGGTATGGCTCGGTCGATGTGATCGCCCCGCTCATGATTCCTGCCGTGCTGCCGTTCAACCTTATCAAGACCGTCCTTAACTCGGTATTGACACTTGCGGTGTACAAGGCGGTCTCCAACCTCATCACGCCTAAAAAGGACCAG
>CAJMPZ010000047.1 GCA_905215445.1 uncultured bacterium
GAAAACCCGCCAGAGCGAGCAAGGTGCCTTGAAACGAGGCGGCATTGATCTTTTGATCATGCCGCCGAAGTTGAAAGGCAGATTGCCGCTCTGGCGGGTTTGCAGCGTCAACTGGTTACGCGGGCTGGTAAGCCCGCGTAACCCTAATAATTGGCTTCGTAGCCGTTGCCGTCGCCGGTGGGCTGTTCGTAGTAGTCCGAATCGCTCGAATCGCTTGAGCCATCGGAATCGTCAGAGCTGACCGATGAGGTTGCGGTACCGTTTGCGTAGTCGTCAGACGTGTTGTTGTTCAGGTCGCCGATCGTAGAGCTGGAACCGTTGGAAAGACCCATGGTGTTGGGACCCTTGGGATCCTTGCCGGCATCGACGCGCTCCATCATTTCCTTGAGCTCGTCCTCGTAGACAAAGACGTAGCTCACGCCGTCGATCATGGTGCTGTCGTCGGCGTACGAGGGCAGGTTGGCCGAGTAGATACCGTCGACATCCATACCGCGCATGGCGTTGACCGTAGCCACGATATCCTGAACGCTCATATCGGTTACGAGCATATCGGACAGCGAATTAACCAGGCCAAAGATCTTCGTGGCATCGAAGTTATTGAGAATCTGGTTGGCAAGGGCGCCAAGCACCTGACGCTGGTGGCGCATGCGTGTGTAATCGCCGTCGGCATAGGTGTAGCGGCAGCGGGCATAGGTAAGGGCGGTGGCACCGTCCATATGCTGCTGGCCAGCGGTAATCTTAATATCCAGGTGCTCGGGGTCGTCAACATCATCGGTTGCGTTAATGTCGATACCGCCAACCGAATCAATCAGCGCCTGCATTCCGTCGAAGCTGACCTCGGCATAGTGGGAAATCTGAACACCGCACAGCTCGTTGACCGCCTCGACCATGGCCTCGGCGCCGCCAACGGTATGGCAGGCGTTGATCTTCATGGTCTCGCCCTTGTACTCGACCTTGGTGTCGCGCGGAACGGAAATGAGCGTCGCCTGCTTTTGCGTGGGGTCGATGCGTGCCAGGATAATCGAGTCGGCACGATACGTATCCTCGCCCGGACGGCCGTCGGTGCCAAGAAGCAGCACGTAGAACGGATCCTTTGCCTCATCGGTGTCAACCAGAACCCGACGCAGATTGTCAGTAATGACATTAGAATCGCCGAGCTTGCCCATAATGGTGGCAAACCACAGGCCGGCAGCGGTAGTGGCACTCAGCAGCACGCCAAGCACGACAATGAGCGCGACGTGACGAATCGTGTGGCTACGACGACGTTGGCGAGCGCGCTCGGAATAGCGAGCCACGTTATCGCGACTGTAGATCTTGGCCTGCGCACCAGTTGAGGGTCTTCGGGTGGTGGTATCCGCGAGGGGCTTTTTATTAAACATAGGCAACCTGTATTAGTAGATGACGGGATCGGGGACGGTAGCATGCTCGACATGCGCGCCAAGCGCCTGCAGCTTTTCGACAAACTGCTCGTAGCCGCGCTTGATGTGATGGATAGCCGAAACCTCGGTCGTCCCGTCGGCGATCAAGCCCGCTACGACGAGGGCCGCTCCGCCGCGCAGATCGGGCGAGGTAACCTGTGCACCCGAGAAGCCCTTGACGCCATGAATCATGGCATGATGGCTCTCGATACGAATGTCGGCACCCATGCGCACCAGCTCAGAGGCAAACATAAAGCGATTCTCGAAGATGTTTTCGGTAATAACAGAACTGCCGTCGGCAAGGGCGGAGAGCACCATAATCTGCGCCTGCATGTCGGTCGGGAAACCGGGGAACGGAAGCGTCTGGATGTCGACCGGCTTGATACGCTCGGCACGGTTCACATGGACGCCATCCTCGACGCGCTCGCAGTCGATACCCATGAGCTCCATCTTCTTGAGCACCATGCCCAAGTGAATGGGGCAAAAGCCCGTGACATCGACACCGCGATCGTCGGCCATCAACGCACCGGCAACGATAAAGGTACCGGCCTCGATGCGGTCGCCCACCACGCGATGGGTAACGGGATGGAGCTCTTCCACGCCTTCGATAGTCACGACGGGCGTACCGGCGCCAACAATCTTGGCGCCCATCTCGTTGAGCATGTTAGCGAGATCGACGATCTCGGGCTCGCGGGCGGCATTGTCGATAACCGTGGTGCCCTGTGCGCGCACAGAGGCCATGATGAGGTTCTCGGTCGCACCGACGCTGGCGAACTCGAGCGTGACGGTGGTACCGCGCAGACCTTGGGGCGCATTAGCGTTGATGTAACCGTGGGCGGTATCGAACTCAACGCCCAGGGCCTCAAGACCAAGAATATGCATATCGATCTTGCGAGCACCCAGGTTGCAGCCGCCCGGCATGGCAATTTTGGCGCGATGGAAGCGGCCCAGCAGGGGTCCCATGACGGCGGTGGAAGCGCGCATCTTGGCAACGAGCTCGTAGGGGGCCTCCCATGAATCGACCTGAGAGGTATCAATCTCGAGCGTGTGCTCGTCGAGAACATCGATCGTAGCGCCCATGCCCTTGAGCACCTTGCCCATCACGTGGACATCGGAAATATCGGGCACGTTCTGCAGCGTCGTCTTGCCCGGTGCCAGAAGCGTTGCCGCCATGAGTTTGAGCGCGGAGTTCTTGGCGCCCGAGACGGGCACGGAGCCTCCGATGGCGTGGCCACCCTCAACGCGGATAATATCCAAGGTCTACCCTTTCAAAAAGCATGCCCGGGGTGGCTGGGCCATCCCGGGCATGATGTGTTCGCAAATGGTCGAACGCTAAATCGTTTGACTATTGGGCAAGCTTGAGCTTACACCATGCGATTTCATTATAGAGGTAGGCGCGGCGTGCATCATCCTCCGACAAATTACCCAGCTTCTCTTCAAAACCTTGAATATCAGCTTTAAGCTTGTCGGCATCGACAGTCGCCAAATCGCAAGCGCGCTCGGCGAGAACGGTCACGACATCGTCCGCAACCTGGGCATAACCGCCGGCCACGGCAAACGTGTGGTCGACAGTGCCCATGGCCTTATCGGAAACGCGAACGTAGCCGCGGTCGATCGTGCAAATCTCGCTGGAGTGAGCAGGCAGGACGCCAAACTCGCCATCCGTGGACGGAATCGACACAAACGCAGCGTCGCCCTCATAGGCGCAGCTCACGGGGCACACGATGCGGATACGCATAACCTACTTCTCCCCCATCTTGCGGGCGCGCTCGCGCACGTCCTCAATCGTGGAAGCATAGCGGAAAGCCTGCTCGGGCAGGTCATCGGCCTTGCCGTCGACAATCTCGGCGAAAGAGCGGACGGTATCCTCGACGCGGACGTAGACACCGGGGTTGCCGGTGAACTTCTCGGCGACGTGGAAGGACTGCGAGAGGAACTGCTGAATCTTACGGGCACGGTTGACCGTAAGACGCTGCTCCTCGGACAGCTCGTCCATACCCAGAATGGCGATGATGTCCTGAAGGTCGGAGTACTCCTGCAGGAGCTCCTGGACCTTGACGGCGACACGGTAGTGCTCCTCGCCAACGATCGAGGGATCGAGAGCGTCGGAGGAAGATGCGAGCGGGTCGATAGCCGGGAACAGGCCGAGCGACGAAATGCTACGCGAAAGAACCGTGGTGGCGTCGAGGTGCGTAAACGTCGTGGCAGGCGCCGGGTCGGTCAGGTCGTCTGCGGGGACGTAGACAGCCTGGACGGAGGTAATGGATCCCGTCTTGGTCGAGGTAATGCGCTCCTGGAGGTCACCCATCTCGGTAGCCAGTGTGGGCTGGTAACCAACGGCGGACGGCATACGGCCCAGCAGTGCGGAAACCTCGGAACCCGCCTGGGAGAAGCGGAAGATGTTGTCGATGAACAGCAGGACGTCCTGGCCGCGATCGCGGAAGTACTCAGCGGTGGTAAGGCCGGCCAGACCGATGCGCAGACGCGCTCCAGGCGGCTCGTTCATCTGACCATAAACCAAGCAGGTCTTGTCGATAACGCCAGACTCGCTCATCTCGAGGAACAGGTCGGTGCCCTCGCGGGTACGCTCGCCGACACCGGTGAACACCGAGGTGCCGCCGTGCTCCTGGGCGAGGTTGTTGATAAGCTCCTGAATCAGAACGGTCTTGCCGACGCCGGCGCCGCCGAACAGGCCGGTCTTACCGCCACGGATGTAGGGCTCGAGCAGGTCGACGGCCTTGATGCCGGTCTCGAAGATCTCGGTCTTGGTGGTGAGCTCGTCAAAGCGGGGCGCTGCATGGTGGATGGGGTAGAACTCCTCCACCTCGGGCATGGGCTTGCCGTCGACGGGCTTGCCCATGACGTTCCAAATGCGACCGAGCGTCTTGGGACCAACGGGCATCTTCATGGGCTCACCGGTATCGGTGGCGATGAGGCCGCGCTGCAGGCCGTCGGTCGAGGACATGGCGACCGTGCGGACGACGCCGCCCGGAAGCTGGCTCTCGACCTCAAGGATCGTGCTCAGATGACCGATCGGGGTCTCGGCCTCGACCGTGAGCGCGTTGTAGATCGGGGGCACCGCGCCGTCAAACTTGACGTCGACGACAGGGCCGATGATTCGCACGATGCGACCATCACCGGCAGTCGTCTTCTTGGTGGCTTCCTCGACCGCAAGCTTTACGGTGTTATTAGCCATTACTGTTCCTCCAATGCTGAGGCTCCGCCGACGATCTCGTTGATCTCGGTCGTGATCGAAGCCTGGCGCACGCGACTATACGTGCGGGTAAGGGTCGAGATGATCGCGGTGGCGTTTTCCGTCGCGGAGTGCATGGCCTTGCGGCGTGCACCCTGCTCGGCAGCCGCCGAATCGATCAGGGCCTGGTAGATGACCGTCAGGATATAAGACGGCACAAGCTTGCCGAGAACATGCTCGGGAGAGGGCACGAACTCGAACGTGGACGAGATGCGCTTAGGGGCGTCGGTCTCGTTCTTACGCGGACCGTGGGCCATAGCGATCATCTCGGGGTCGAGCGGCAACAGATGCTCGACGCGAAGCTCCTGATCCACGCGGTTCTTGGCGTGGTGGTAGACAAGCTCGACACGGTCAAGCTCACCGGCACGATACGCATCGCAGATATGAGAGGAAATCATGCGGGCCTGATTGAAATCGGGCTCAGAGGAGTTGCCCTCAAAGTGCATGACAACGTTTGCGCGGTCACGGAAATACGTGACCGGCTTACGCCCGCACGCGATGATCTCGCACTCGATGCCGTCGTTCGCCCAAGAAGCGGCGAGCTTTTCGGCCGTGCGCTCCACCGTCGTATTGAAACCGCCGGCAAGGCCGCGGTCCGAGGCAATAACGACAATCAGGCCATGCTTGACGCTCTCATGCTTCTGCAGCATGGGATCGGTGCCCGAACAGGAGGCGTCGCCGGCGACCGTCAACATGACGTCGGTCAGCGCCTCCTTATAGGGCTCGGCCTGCTTGGAGCGATCGAGGGCACGACGGATCTTGGCCGTAGAGACCATCTCCATCGTGCGCGTGATCTGCTTGGTCGTGGTAACCGAGGAGATTCGCTTCTTAATGTCGCGAAGGTTGGCCATGGGGCTTAGTTCTCCTCTGATCCAGAAACATCCGAATGGTGCTTGGCCATGAACTGCTGCTTGAAGTCGCCGATGACGCGCAAGAGCTCAGCCTTGGTGTCATCATCGATCTTCTTGGCGCGAACCTTGTCGAGCAGCGAGCCAAAGCCATTGTCCATGTACTCGATGAGCTCGGCACGGAAGGGCAGCACGTCGGCGATCTCCAGGTCATCCAGGAAGCCCTCGTTGCCAGCGAACAGCGTAACGATCTGCTCGCCAACCTCAAACGGCTTGTAACGCGTCTGCTTCAGGAGCTCGGTCATGCGAGCACCATGGGTCAGCTGCTTCTGAGTAGCCTCGTCGAGGTCGGAGCCGAACTGCGTAAAGCCAGCGAGCTCCTGGTACGAAGCGAGGTCCAGACGGAGGTTGCCGGCGACCTGCTTCATGGCCTTGGTCTGCGCATCGCCACCGACGCGGGACACGGAGATGCCCACGTCGACTGCCGGGCGCTGACCCTGGAAGAAGAGCTCGGACTGCAGGTAGATCTGACCATCGGTAATGGAAATGACGTTGGTCGGAATGTAGGCCGAGACGTCGCCGTCCTGGGTCTCGATGATCGGCAGTGCCGTCATGGAGCCGTAACCGTTCTTCTTGGACATCTTGACGGCACGCTCGAGCAGACGAGAGTGCAGGTAGAAGATGTCGCCAGGATAGGCCTCGCGTCCGGGCGGACGATGCAGCGTCAGCGACATCTGACGGTAGGCCACAGCCTGCTTGGACAGGTCGTCGTAGATGACGAGCACGTGGCCGCCGGGGTTGGTCTCGCTGGCGGGCTTGCCGTCCTCGCCGTTGTACATGAAGAACTCGCCGATAGCGGCACCGGCCATAGGCGCGATGTACTGCATAGGGGCGGAATCGGCAGCGGTGGCCGAAACGATGATGGTGTAGTCGAGCGCACCGTGCTGAGCGAGGGTCTCGCGGATGTTGGCAACCGTGGAGGCCTTCTGGCCGATGGCGACATAGATGCAGACCATGCCCTTGCCGCGCTGGTTGAGGATAGCGTCGATGGCGATGGCGGTCTTACCGGTCTTACGGTCGCCGATGATGAGCTCACGCTGACCGCGGCCGATAGGCACCATGGAGTCGATGGCCAGCAGGCCGGTCTGAACCGGCTCGCACACCGGGGTACGGTCGATGACACCGGGGGCCTTGAACTCGATGGGGCGACGGTGCGTGGCGACGATGTCACCCAAACCGTCGATAGGCTGGCCGAGCGGATTGACGACGCGGCCGAGCATGGCGCGGCTCACAGGGATATCCATAATGCGGCCAGTGGTGCGGCACTCGTCGCCTTCCTTGATGGCGTCGACGGCACCGAACAGAACGGCGCCGACCTCGTCACGGTCAAGGTTCTGGGCAAGGCCGAAGACGGTCTCACCGGTATCGGAGCTCTTGAACTCCAGAAGCTCGCCTGCCATGGCGCTCTTGAGGCCGGAGACGCGCGCGATGCCGTCGCCTACCTCGTCGACCGTTGAAACCTCATGCGTATCGACCGTCGCGGAGAGGCTCGTGAGCTGCTCCTGCAGTTTCTTGGCGATATCCTGGGCATTGAGGGTTTCGGACATTAGGCTTCACCTCCGTACGAATTAGCAGAGTTTGCGAGGGTCTCCTGCGCGATGCGCAGCTGCGTCTTGACGGAAATGTCACGACGCTCGCCGCGGGCCTCGAGCACCAGGCCGCCCACGATAGACGGGTCGACCTGCTCGATAAGGAATACCTTGCGGCCGAAGTCCTGCTCGCATTTCTTAGTGATGGTTTGACGCAGCTCGTCGTCGAGCGGGATCGCCGTGGTGACGGTCACGCCCACTACATCCTCGTCTTCCTCGGCAACATACTTAAAGGCAGCTGCCACCTTGGGAAGAAGGTCGAGCTGGTCGCGCTTGGACATGGTGTCGAGCACAGCGATGATCTCGGGGCTGGCGCTAGCCAGACGCTCGATCATCTCGAGGTCCTCGAATACATGGTTCTCGGCCTTGGCGGCTTCCAAAAGGGAGCGCGCGTAGGTCTCGAGCACCTTGTCCTGATAGCGGCTAGTCGGCATTCAGGCTACCTGCTTCCTGGATGTAGCGCTCGATGAGCTTCTTCTGCTCGGCCTCGTCCTCGAGTGCCTCGCCCACGATCTTGGTGGCGACGGCAACGGACAGGTCGGCGATAGAGCTCGCAGCACCGGCGTAGATGGACTTGCGCTCGTCCTCGACGGTCGTGTGGGCCTTGGCGATGATCTCCTCGGCCTCCTTGTGAGCAGCCTCGATGATACGGGCGCGCTCGGACTCGGCGTCCTTACGGGCCTCGAGAACGATGTCGGCAGCCTGACGACGGGCGTCGGTAACGATCGAGTCGGACTCAGCGCGCTTGGCGATAGCCTCCTGCTTGGTCTTCTCGGCCTCGTCGAGGCTCTCCTCGATCTTCTTGCCGCGCTCCTCCATGGTTTTCATGATGCCCGGCAGGGCGACCTTGGCCAGCACGATCCAGATGATCAGGAAGGCGATAAGCGCCGGGATGAACTCCGCCATCTTAGGGATGAGGATGTCCGCACCGGCAGCGCCGTCCTCGGCGAACGCGGAAACCGGCATGAGCAGCGCGGCCGCGGACGCGGAGAGTGCGATCGCGCTCTTCTGGGATGAAAGATTCATACTTGACGCTCCGTGCTATTTAACGATCAGCGCGACAACGAAGCCGATCAGAGCCAGAGCCTCGCCGAAGGCGGAGCCCATGATGAAGACGGTGAACACGCGGCCCTGGACCTCAGGCTGACGGGCCATAGCACCCGTAGCACCCAGAGCAGACAGGCCGATAGCAAGACCAGCGCCGATAACACCGAGACCGTAACCGATAACTCCCACGATTCCTCCTTTGTCGTGCGTGTCTTATTTCACGCAGGATAACCTTTTTTATAACTGCCGGGCTCCATGGGTACGGGCACCGGCGGTTTAACGAATTGCTTACCTTTAAGGCGCGAGCGGAAGGCTACTCCTCCTCCGCGACCTCCTCTGCCTCGGAGACATACACGGCGGTAAGGACCGTGAAGACGTAAGCCTGGATGGCGCCGACCACAAGCTCGATCGCATAGATCAGGATGAGGATGGCAAGCCAGGCTAGCGAAGGCAGGGCGCCAACGGCGTGGGCCGCGGAAACCTGCTGAAGCAGCAGCTGCATGAACATGCTCGCCATGATGGCGAACGAGCCCATGACCACGTGTCCTGCGAACATGTTGCAGAACAGACGGACGGCAAGCGTGATGAGACGCAGGAAGGTCGAGAAAAGCTCGACGACCCACACAAGCACGTTCATCGGGAAGCTTACGCCCTGCGGGGCGAGGCTCTTGATGTAGCCGATCACGCCGTGAGCCTTGCATCCGTAGTAGATGAAATACACGAAGGCGAAGATGGCGAGCGCGGCGGTGGAGCCGATTGCGCCGGTGCCGGGCTTCATTCCCGGAATCAGGCCGATCATGTTATTGATCAGGATGAACAGGAAAAGCGAGCACAGGAACGGGAAGTGCTTCTTCCAGTTCTCACCCACGACGCCCTTGCCGATATCGTTCTCGACGTACTCGATGATGTACTCGAAACCGTTGACGAAGAAGCCCTTGGGGACCAGGGTCTGCTTCTTCTTGAACACGGCCAGGACGATCAGGAGCACGATCGTGGAGACGATCAGCCAAAACGAGTACTGCGTGATGCCGCAGCTCAGATCGCCCACGACAGGGGTGGAGCTGAACTCGCTGACCAGATGATTAATCTCATCAGGCAGCTTTTCAAAAATTTCCACGACTTACCTTTCGACCTCATGAGGATCTCGCAGCGCCTTGACGACACGAACCGTGCAGGCAGCCATAAAGGCCACGAAGCCGATCGCCTCGCCCAGGAGGAACATGCGAAATGCCTCTCCGAACAACACAAACACAACCAAGGTAAAGACGAGCAGGGCGATTGCCGAGACCGCAAGACTCACCATACCCTTGAGCATGTCCGCATTCTGTTTATCGTCAAGAACCGGCTTGAGCGTAAAGACAAAGGGAAGGAAGGCAATTGCGCCCGCGATGGCGCCTGCAACGATAGCGAGCAGATCGGCTATCTGAAACACTGGCGTCCTCACTTTCCTTTTTAACGCTTCACAGAACAGTTCCCGCCAAACATTGGTGACTATTGTACGAGCCAATCGCTAAAGTACAACCGAAAAAGCATCGGTTAATACGCACCTGTTCGTTTTCTTAAGACCTTCTTTATGCCGCAGGTACGGTAATACGTTTTTCTCGAACCCTGCAGGGCAAAACGTCCGTTAACAGGAGTGCGCGCGGTCGCCTTTTGTTCGTCCGCGCGCACCGTTTCTTCGTATTTGCAGCCGCGGCCGTTTAGCCCAGCGACTAGAGCGTGCCGTAGATGCGGTCGCCGGCGTCGCCGAGGCCGGGAACGATGTAGGCAGCCTCGTTGAGATGGTCGTCGATGGCGCAGGTATAGATATGTACATCGGGATCCTTCTCGGTCAGCGACTTGAGGCCCTCGGGGGCCGCGACGATGCACAGCATGCGGATGTCCTTGACACCGCGCCCGCGCAGGTAGCTGATGGCCATCTCGGCCGAACCGCCCGTGGCGAGCATGGGGTCGACGACCAGGCAGATGCGCTGGTCGATATCCTTGGGCATCTTGCAGTAATACTCGTGCGGCTCGTGGGTGACCTCGTCGCGCTCCATGCCGATGTGGCCCACGCGAGCGGAGGGCACCAGGTCGAGGATGCCGTCGACCATGCCAAGGCCCGCACGCAGGATGGGCACGATGGCGAGTTTCTTGCCGGCGAGCTGCTTAAACGTTGCGGTGGTGATAGGGGTCTCGACCTCGACGTCTTCCATAGGCAGGTCGCGCATGGCCTCGTAGCCGTCAAAAAGCGCGAGTTCGCGCACGAGCTGACGGAACTGGTTGGTGCCGGTGTTTTTGTCGCGCAGGATCGACAGCTTGTGCTGGACGAGCGGGTGATCGACAAGCGTCACACGGGACGCATCGTAGGTGACGGTCATGGGTTGATTGCCCCTTTCGTTGCGGCCGCAAAACGGCCTTGCTGACAAGGCGCGCAGCAATGTTGCCGCCGCACGCCATGCATTAGTTTAGCGGTTTGTTGTATCGAGCAGCCCATCGCAGCCCTACTGTGCGGTACTGAGCGAGCGCCTGACTGCATCACACCAGCCCGCAAGGTTTTGTTCGCGGCGCTCGGCGGACATGTGGGGAAGGAAGGTCCTAACGATCTGGGCATTTTGCTCCAGCTCTTCCAGGTCTTCCCAATAGCCGACGGCAAGACCCGCCAAGTACGCGGCACCGATTGCCGTGGTCTCCACCGTCTCGCATTGCAGCACGGGAATATCCAGCAGGTCGGCCTGGAATTGCATGATGAACTCGTTGCGCGAGGCACCGCCATCGACAGACAGGCGCTCGATCGAAAGCCCCACGTCCTGCTCCATGGCGCGCAGCACGTCGTAGCTCTGATATGCCATGGATTCGCAGGCGGCACGTACGATGGTCGCACGGCTCGAGGCGCCGGTCAGACCGCACACGATACCGCGGGCATGCGGGTCCCACCAGGGAGCGCCCAGACCCGCAAAGGCGGGAACGAAGTAGCAGCCCTCGTTGTCGCTAATCGAAGCGGCGAGTTGTGCCGACTCGCTCACGCTCGAGATGATGCCCATGTTGTTGCGAAGCCAGTTCATGGTGGAACCGGCAGCAAAGATGGAGCCCTCGAGCGCATAGCTGATCTTCCCGTTCGCAGCGATACCGATGGTGGAGACCAGACCGTTCTTGGATTCGACGATCTCGTCGCCGGTGTTCATGAGCATAAAGCAGCCCGTGCCATAGGTGTTTTTGGTCTGGCCGGGATGGAAGCAGCAGTGACCGAACAGCGACGCCTGCTGGTCGCCCGCCACACCCATGATGGGCGGCATGTTGGTCATGATGTCGCTCGCGACGCGGCCGTAGTCACCCGAGCTCCAGCGAACCTCGGGCATCATGGAACGTGGAACGTCAAAGAGCGCCAGCAGGTCGTCGTCCCAATCGAGCGTATAGATATTAAAGAGTGCCGTGCGGCTGGCATTGGTGTAGTCGGTGGCAAAGACCTGGCCGCCGGTGAGGTTGTAGATGAGCCAGGTGTCGATGGTGCCAAACATGAGGTCGCCCGCCGCCGCGCTCTCGCGTGCGCCGTCGACGTTGTCGAGAATCCACTGTACCTTGGAGGCCGAGAAATACGGGTCGAGCGTGAGTCCCGTGCGGGAGCGCACCAGCTCCTCGCAACCCTGTTCAACCAACGCGTCGATTGCCGGCGCGGTACGGCGGCACTGCCATACGATGGCGTTATAGATCGGCTGACCGCTCACGCGGTCCCAGACCACCGTGGTCTCGCGCTGGTTGGAGATGCCGATGGCGGCAATGCGGTCGGAGTGGATACCGCTCTTAAACTGGACTTCCATCATGACGGCGATCTGGCTGGCAAGGACCGCCATGGGGTCTTGCTCTACCCAACCGGGACGTGGGAAGCTGGTTTTGACGCTGCGACGTGCCTGCGCGACGATGCATCCGTACTCGTCGACGATGGTCGCAAGTACCGAGGTGGTGCCGCAGTCGAGCGCCATGATGTAGGAACCGCCAAAGTTAAACGAGGCATCTTCCATGCCCAGGCTGCCCAGATTCAACGACATCGCTTACACCTTTCTATTGCATCGGGTCGGACAGGACCCGTTCGATCTCTGATGCGGGAAGTGCGCCTTGGCGCAGGATCTGGAGCCCGCCGTGCTGGAACGACACGATGGTCGAGGCGTCGCGACACGGGGTCTCACCGGCGTCGACGGCAACATCGACCCCCTCCAGGATGCGACCCTCGACGGCGGCAAAGCTTGCCGGCGAGGGCGCACCGTGCGTGTTGGCGCTGGTGCAGGCAAGGGGGCTGCCACAGGCGCGAATGAGCGCCTGCACCACGGGCGAGGCCGAAGCGCGAAGTGCCACCGTGTCGTCGGCGGCGCGCATAAAGGTCGGCACGCAGGGGGCCGCCTTGACCACGATAGTCAGGGCGCCCGGCCAGCATCGTCGGGCGAGCACGCGGGCCTCGTTAGGGATATCCACGCCATAGCGGTCGAGCGCTTCGACGCCATCGACCAGCCAAGCGACGGTTTGCGTGAGTTCACGTTGCTTGAGAGTGAAGATGCGGCGGTAGCCGGTACCGAGCGCAGGGACCGCGGCGCCATTGACGGTGGCTTGCGGGTCGCGCGGCCACGAGGGGGATTCGCTTGTGTCTTGGGGTGCGGCGTCCGAAAAGGCGTTAACTGCCACAGCGACACCATAGACGGTCTCGGTCGGGATCAGGGCCAGACCGCCACAGCCGAGCACCTCGGCCGTGTGCTCGACGGCAAGCCGATGCGGCTCGCGCGCTCCCTCGTATACCCGATAGACCGTCTGCATGTGTATGCCAGCCCCTTACGCTCTGGTGCAAGTTTGTTTACTGTGGGGCATTCTCGCACGAAACGTTCAATCTATTTGCCCAGAGCGCATGTTGGTTTGGTGAGCGGCTCTAGTAGTCGGTGAAAGTAAGGGGGTTATTGGACGGCTACGAACTTCTTTGGTCTTCCGGCGTGACGTTCTTGGGCGGCGTAACGCTCGATACTGTCTATCGTTATCATCCGACGGCCGTCGACGAGTTCAACATCGAGTTTGCCGGCTTTGACCAGCGCGGTAATCCGCGGAGCGGAGACTTTGAGGTCCAGCGCTGCGTCTTTAAATGTTCGGCACGCCGCTTCCCGAGCGTCCTCGTGGTCGATTTCGACTGAAAGGGCCACGACCTCGGCCGAGCGTTCGTACCCTGCCGGAGTCAAACCGTTGTTGAGGTCGTCGGCCAAAAACGCCATCAGTGCCTCGGTAGCATGGGCAATCGCTTCTTCGCGCGTATCGCCATCGGCAAAGGCGCCGGGAATCTGCGGGAAGCTAGCGCAGTAACCGTCGTCTTCTTTTATGAGAACGCAGTCATAGGTAAATCGCTGCCTCATTTTGCCTCCAACTACCATCCAGCTTGGCGACGAATACTTGCCCACGTGCCCTTCTTTGGTCGATCACCACCAGAGCCGTTCACGGTGACAACACGGTCACCAGAAACATACTTAGCATGACTACCGACTTGCGCGACCTTCACGAATCCATCGTGCTTGAGTAGGGCAATGATTTCCCGAAAGGTAGGAGGTTGCATGGGCCGACCTCTTTCAGCCGTCCTAATTATAAACTAATTTATAATTTTTGCTAACCAGTTAATAAATATTACTGGCGCTGTTTGGGCTCGGTGACGATGGCTCGGACGATGCGGGGGCGATCGGTGAGGTCGTGGACGATGCGCACGTCCGACAGACCCGCTTGGCGGCAGAGCTCGGCCGCAGCGTCGAGCGCGCCCTCGTAGAGCTCGCAGGCAAAGAGGCCGCCGGCGCGCAACATGTAGGGCGCCGCGTTGAGCAGGCGGCGGAAGATATCGAGACCGTCGGCACCGCCCTCGAGCGCCAGATCGGGCTCAAAGTCCTTGACCTCGTGCGGCAGCGAGCGCATAACGTCGGTCGGGATGTAAGGCGGGTTGGAGACGAGCACGTCGAAGGTGCCCCACTCGTCGTGGGGAATGGAACTCACCAGGTTGGTGAGGCTAAAGGCGACGTCGTCGGACGTGAGACCAAGCGCATCGCGGTTTTTGGTAGCAAGGTCGATGGCGCGCGGCTCGATATCGGTAGCAGTGCAGGTAACGTGGCCGCGGCGCTCCCAGGCAAGGGAGAGCGAGATGCAGCCCGTGCCGCAGCCGACCTCGAGAACGCGGGCGATGCGGGGCTCGGCCGGGGCAGATACGTTGGCCTCGGCGGCATCTTGCGCGGGAGTCGCCTGTTGGTCGTTGTCCTCAATGGCGATGCCGTATTCGTCGAGCTCGGGCTCGGGGGTTTCCATGGCCTCTGCTTCTGCCGCTTCGGCTTCTGCCGCCTGCGCGGCGGCTTCCTCGGCCTCGCGATCGGCCAGTTCCTCGGCATAAGCGCGACTGCCCAGCACATCGCCGCCTAGCGCCGCCTCGTCGGCAGCTGTGAGGTTGGCGGCACGGCGCTCGGCCGTCGCTCGCTCGTCGGCCAATGCGGCCTCGGCCTTGCGTGCCTGCTCGACCTCATCGTTCCAAGGCAACTCAACACGCTGACGGGCAGCGGCCTCGGGGCTCAGTACCTCGGCATCCAGATAATTGAGGACTTCCTCGACGAGCATCTCGGTCTCGGGGCGCGGAATGAGCACACCGGGGGCGCACGCGACGTCGATCATGCGAAACTGCGTGCTGCCCGTGATGTATTGCAGCGGCTCGCCCTTAGCGCGGCGGACAACGGCCGCATGCATGGTCTCGAGCTGGGCCGCGTTAAGCGTCTCGTCCATACGCATATATAGGTCAATGCGCGCCAGGCCCGTGGCGGCGCACAGCAGCCACTCGGCAGAAAGACGGGGGTGCTCCTCGCCGCGCTCGGCCAGGTACTCCTTGGTCCACTCGAGACAACGCTTGATGGTCCAAATCTCGTTTGCCATGGGGCCCTCCCCTCTTAAGCGCCGGACGGCGCGCGAATGTCGGAGCAGATTGTAAGCGAGGCCAGCGCTTGGCAAGGGGCGATTGAAGGCGATTATCGAGAATCAGCCCAGAATTTTGCACCGAGCTCGCTCAAAGTGTTCATTCGCTGACGTCTAAATTTGCATTCGTCAAGCTTTTGGCAAGGTTGCCCCAAAACTGACCAATATCTAACCAAGAACTTGCCACATCGCTTGACGCACGACCCATCAAAAATCGCCCCGCGATTTCTTGAACGATATTTTGAGCAATATTTTCGATAGCGGACTTATGCCGTCAATTACCTTAAGCAGGTAAGCAGCTCAAATGACATCACAGCCGACTGAATAAAATATCAAGGCAATGTCACCAATGACTCCCTACGAATCATTTGACAACCAAGGAAACGCCGATGTTTTGGCAATGTCAGCGAGCGCCGCCCAGAGCGAACAAGTTGGCATGAAAAAGGCAAGGCATAGACCTTCTGGTCATGCCTTGCCTTTTGAATGACAAATTGTCGCTCTGGGCGGCGCGCAGCGTCGAGTCGTTACGCGGTTTGTAAAACCGCGTAACCTACACGGCCTGTGCCAGCTTCTCGGCACGCTCGGCGGCGGCGAGCGCCTCGATGACGGTGCCGAGCTGGTCGCCCAGGAGGACGCCATTGTAGGTGGAGTTGAAGCCGATGCGGTGATCGGTCACGCGGTCCTGGGGCTGGTTGTAGGTACGGATCTTCTCGGAACGGTTGCCGTGGCCGATCTGGCTCTGGCGCTCGGCACCAAGCTCTGCCTGCTGCTTCTCGAGTTCCATCTCGTACAGACGGGCGCGCAGCATCTGCATGCAGACCTCGCGATTCTGAATCTGGGAGCGCTGCTCCTGCGACTGCACCACGGTGTTGGTGGGCAGGTGGGTGATGCGCACGGCGGAGTAGGTGGTGTTAACGCACTGACCGCCAGGGCCCGAAGCGCAGTAAGTGTCGATGCGCAGGTCAGACTGGTTGATCTGGACGTCGATCTCCTCGGCCTCGGGAAGCACGGCGACGGTTGCCGTGGAGGTCTGGATACGGCCCTGGGACTCGGTCTTGGGAACGCGCTGGACACGGTGTACGCCGGACTCAAACTTCATGACGGAGTAGACGCGGTCGCCCTCGACCTTGAACTCGATGGACTTAAAGCCGCCGGCCTCGCTGGGGCTGGAATCGAGCACGGTGGTCTTCCAGCCGCGCGACTCGCAGAAGCGCTGATACATCTTGTACAGGTCGCCGGCGAAGATGGCCGCCTCGTCGCCACCGGCGGCGGAGCGAATCTCGACGATGGTGTTCTTGTCGTCGTTGGGGTCGCTCGGGATGAGCATGTACTTAATGTCTTCCTCGAGCTGGGGAAGCTTGGCCTCGTTTTCGGAGATGTCCATCTGGAGCATCTCCTTCTCATCGGCATCGGTAGTATCGTGGAGCATTTCCTTGGCAGCCTCGATGTCATCGAGCGCGCCGATGTACTCGCGCGAGGCGGCGATGAGGTCGGACTGGTGCGCGTACTCCTTGTTGAGACGCGTGAACTCCTTGATGTCGGAGGCAACGGCCGGGTCGGAAAGCTTCTTCTCGAGCTCCTCATAGGCCTTGATGATCTTTTCGAGCTTGTCGCGCATGGCGGGACTCCTTTATATGCGTGAAGGTGAAAATCGGCAGAATTGATGGGGCGCATGGCGCCACTGCGGGGGTAAGCCCGGCTAGAGCATGTCGATCTTCAGATACATGCGCATCCCTTCGCGTGTGGGGTACATAGTTGCGATCTAACCCATACATGATAGCGTGCGCAGGCAAACCTGCATATAACCCGCACGGAAT
>CAJMPZ010000048.1 GCA_905215445.1 uncultured bacterium
ACCACCCTTAAGGTGTATCAGGCCGACCGCGACTGGCACAAGCGCATCAACGCCGAGTCCGAGCGTTTCCGCACAGCGACCATGCGCCTGCTGGTGATACAGCTGCGCTCCATTTGCGTTATGGACCTGGTCGTCTATATGGGCGCCGCGCTCGGCATTATCGTAGCCACGCTGCAGCTCGCCACGGGCAAAATTGGCTTTGAGGCGGCCTTCCTCATCGTCTTTCTGTCGCAGGAGTTCTTTTTGCCCATGCGCCGCCTGGGATCGCTGTTCCACACGGCCATGAACGGCATGGCCGCCTCGCGCCGCATGTTTGGCATTTTGGATACGCCCGAGCCCGAGCGCGGCGATGTTGAGCTTGACGGTCGCGGCGATATCGAGCTCGCGGGCGTGAGCTATGCATACGGCGACCGCACGGTGCTGGACAGCGCCAGCGCGACCATTGCGCACGGCTCGCTCGTGGCACTCGTGGGCGAAAGCGGCGGCGGCAAGTCCACGCTCGCGGGGATTATCGCGGGCCGCAAGGGTGCCTACCGTGGCAGCGTTCGCATTGGCGGCGTCGAGCTGCGCGATGCCACGGCCGCCTCACTCATGCGCGCCGTCACGCTGGTGCCCACCAACGGCTACCTGTTTGCCGGCACCCTGCGCGACAACCTGCTGCTCGCCCAGCCCAACGCCACCGACGCCGAGCTTTTGCGCGCGCTCGGCCGCACGCGCGTGGCGGCCTTTGTGCAGGCCAACGGCGGGCTCGACATGGTGATTAACGAGGGCGGCACCAACCTTTCGGGTGGCCAGCGCCAGCGCGTGTGCATGGCACGCGCCCTGCTGCACGACTCGCCGATCTATGTGTTTGACGAGGCTACGAGCAATGTGGACGCTGCGAGCGAAGCCGCGATCGGCGAGGTCATCGCATCGCTCGCCGGCGAGCACACTGTAATCGTGGTGGCGCATCGCCTGTCGACAATCGTGGACGCCGATCAGATTCTGGTGCTGGAGCGCGGTCGCATTGCCGAGCGCGGGACTCACGGCGAGCTCTTGGCAACCGCGGGCGCCTATGCGCGCATGTGGAACAGCCAGGAGCAGCTCTCGGCATATGCGTATGCGGAGGGTGATGCCGAGGATGCCGGCGCGGTTGAGGCTGTTGACGGCAGCACCGCCCGTACCGATGGCCTCAACGGTGCCGGCTCGTCTTCCGCTGCCGCGGTGCCTGACTCCGGCCGCGCCCGTCGCTCGGCGCCGTCCATCATGTGGCGCATGATGGGGCTCGTCCGACCGCTTGCCGGCTGGCTTGTGCTAGCCGTCGCGCTGGGCAGCATTGGCATGCTCACCGCCGCGTTCGTGCCGGCCTTTGGCGCCCTTGGCCTTATGGCCGCGCTGGGCCGCAACGCCTTGGGGCTTGGTCTTATCGTCACATGCGCGGCCTGTGCCGCCTGCGGCATCGCGCGCGGGCCGCTCCACTACGGCGAGCAGCTCTGCAACCATTACATCGCATTCCGTCTGCTCGCACACATTCGCGACCTGGTGTTTGGCGCCCTGCGCCAGCTCGCCCCCGCCAAGCTCGAGGGCCGCGGCAAGGGCGAGCTCGTGAGCCTGGTCACCTCGGATATCGAGCTGCTCGAGGTCTTCTACGCGCACACCATCTCGCCCATTGCCATAGCTCTGGTCTGCACCGTTGTGTTTGAGGGCTTTTTGCTGGCTGTGAGCCCCGAGCTCGCGGGCATCGCGCTCGTGGCCTACGCGGTCCTGGGCGTGCTGCTGCCCCTGACCTCGGCCAAGGCATGCGGCACCACCGGCCGCCAGAGCCGCGAGGGCGCCGGTAAGCTGGGCGCCTTTGTACTCGACAGTCTGCGCGGCGCGGGCGAGACCATCCAGTTTGCCGGTGGCACCGATCGCAGCCGTGCCCTGGGCAAGCTGACCGAGCAAGTCGGCGCCGTGGACGCGCGCCTCAAGCGCCGCCAGGCGGTCAGCGAGGCCGTAGCCGATGCGCTTATTCTTGTGGCTAATCTGGTGATGCTCGGGCGTGCGCTGCAGCTGGTGGCTGCGGGAACGATTGACTTTGCCGCAGCGTTTGTCGCCGTCTTTACCTTTGTGTCGTCGTTTGGCTCGGTGATGGCCGTGAGCCGCCTGGGCGCCTCACTGCAGGAGACGCTCGCCTCGGGCGCACGCGTGCTCGATTTGCTCGACGAGCAGCCCCAGTGCGCCGAGGTCGCCGATGGACAGAACGTTGAGTTTGCCGGCGCCGCAGCCGAGCATGTGAGCTTTAGCTATGTGGGCGGCGTGGACGCGGGCGGTGCGGGCGCCACAGAGCAGGTCGCGAACGACACCGCTGCGAGTCTCATCCTCGACGACGTGACCTGCACCTTTGCGCCCGGTACCATGACCTGCATCATGGGGCGCTCGGGTTCGGGCAAGTCGACGCTGCTTAAGCTGCTCATGCGCTTTTGGGACCCCGCAGCCGGCACCATCACGGTGAGCGGCGTCGATGCCCGCCACATCAACACGGCGAGCCTGCGCAGCCACGAGGCCTATATGACCCAGGACACGCATCTGTTCTGCGGCACCGTACGCGAGAACCTGCTGGTCGCGCACGCCAACGCCACCGATGCCGAGCTGCTCGACGCTTGCCGCTCCGCTTCGCTTACCGCCCTCATCGACCGCCTGCCGCAGGGTCTCGACACGCCCGTTGCCGAGCTGGGCGACTCGCTTTCGGGCGGCGAGCGCCAGCGCATCGGCCTTGCGCGCATCTTCCTCAACGACGCGCCTTTCATCTTGCTCGACGAGCCCACCAGCGCGCTCGACGCCCTCAACGAGGCGTCCGTGATGCAGGCAATCGACGAGCTCAAGCGCCGCGGCAAGACCATTGTACTCGTGAGCCACCGTGCCAGCACCTGCGCGTTTGCCGATTTCTCGCTTTCGGTCGAGCACGGGAGGCTGAGCTAATGGCGCGCCCAGTCGACACACCGGAGCTAGCACGCAAACGTGAGCGTGAGGCCCAAATGGTGTCGCAGATGATTGCGCTGTGGTGTCGTGGGCATCATGGCGGCGGGCATGTGGTCGAACAGGCTGGCGGCGATGAGTCCGTGCGCGTGAAACTCGGCCTTCGAACCATTACGCTCTGCCCCGAATGCGCCGAGCTGCAGAAATACGCCATCGCGCGCATTGAGCACTGCCCGCACATGGGCACCAAGACATTTTGCTCGGCATGTCCTTCGCATTGTTACCGGCCTGCCATGCGCGAGAAGATCCGCGAGGTTATGCGTTGGTCGGGACCGCGTATGATCCGCTATCGCCCCATCACCGCCGTGAGACACGCGATGGTAACAGTGCAGGCCAAACGCGCGGCGGCACGAAGCAAGTAGTCGCCGGCGCCGGCACGCGCCGCCCCGCCTTTCCACTCGATTTCGGCACCCGGCGTGCGCGGCGTGTTGAGAGCTGCACCATTACAATGGAGCGGATTCACCAAATGCAAAGGAGTCGCCATGCCCGCCTGCCCGCTGGTCGATTGCCATACTCATACCTCGTTCTCGGACGGGCACGCCTCGTTCGAGGACAACGTCCGTGCCGCTGCTGCCGCCGGCTGCCGCGTCATGGTCTCGACCGACCACCTTACCCTGCCCGCCAGTATGGATGCTAACTGCGAGGTGCAGGTCGTCGAGGGCGACTTGCCGGCACATCGTTTGGCCTTTGAGGACGCCCGCAAACTCGCCGCGCAGATTGCGCCGGAGCTCACCTTTATCTACGGTTTTGAATGCGATTGGTACGAGGGCTGCGAGCCCTTGGTAGAGCACTGGTCCCAGGGCGCCGTCGTACGTCTGGGCAGCGTGCACTGGATTGGCAACCCGGGCGATATTGCGGCAGGCGCCGCGGGCACGGCAGGGACAGAGGACGTCGCGCGCCCCGATACACCCGATTCCCTTTGCGGTTGGATCGACGACGATACCAACTTGCATGTTTGGGAAAACTTAGGCGTGCGCGGCGTGTGGGAGTGCTACGTCGACGACTGGTGCCGTGCTTGCGAAAGCTCACTCAACTTTGACGCGATGGCCCATCCCGACCTGGTCATGCGCTTTTCGAAGGACGGCTTTGCACCCGACTTTGACCCCGCGCCGTTTTGGGAGCAGATGGCCGAATGCGCCCACGATACGGGTCGCCGCGTTGAGGTCTCGACCGCCGCACCGCGCAAGGGGCTCGACGATTACTACCCCGCGACCGGGCTGTTGCGCCGCTTCGCCCATGCCGAGGTGCCCATCACCTTTGGCTCGGACGCGCACCGCGCCTGCGACATCTGCTGGAACATCCGCGAGGCCCAGGCCCACGCCTACGACTGCGGCTACCGGGCCTTCGATATCCCCCACCCCACCGGCGAATGGGAATCCACGCCCCTCGCCTAACTAGTCGTTTAAGAACGTCCCCAATGACTAGTGGCGGCGGGCGTTGAGTTCGCCGGCCAGTTCGTCGAGGGTGATGCCGTAGCGCTCGAGCGTCACGAGCAGGTGGTAGATCAGGTCGCCGGCCTCGTAGCGGATGTGATCGTGGTCGTTATCCTTGCAGGCCATGATCACCTCGCTCGCCTCCTCGGCAAGCTTCTTGAGAAGCTCGTCCTCGACGTCGGTCAGCAGACGCGCGGTATAGCTCTCCTGCGGCGATGCGTCGCGACGACTGTGAATCACCTCGGCCAGTCCCGTCAGCGTCTCACCGATGTTTCCCGGCTGCACGTTAGCTGTTCTGACTCCCATGGTTATTTCCTCTCGTTACTGCAGCGTAAAGTAGGTACCGGCCTCATCGAACCGAGGCTTTGCGCCCTTTTTCTCAAAGAACTCGACGATGACGGCATGGGCCTCATCGAGCCTTTCCTTCTCGGCCTCGAGCCAAAGCGACTGCGCCCCGCAGGCATCAGTCAGGTGCACGCGGCATGGTACGCCCGCGCGGAGGAGCTCGGTGTTGCATTCGGCGACCTCGAACGGCGTCACGACTTTCATCGCACTCCCCCTTCCACGCGCTTAAAGAAGCAGGTACGGTTGCCGGTATGGCAGGCCGGGCCCGGTGAGTCCACCTTGACCAGCAGCGTATCGCTATCGCAGTCGGCCCAGAGCTCCTTGACCTCCTGCATGTTGCCACTCGTCGCGCCCTTGTTCCAGAGCTCCTGACGGCTGCGACTCCAAAACCACGTGGTCCCGGTCTTGAGCGTCAGCCCCACCGATTCCTCGTTCATCCAAGCAACCATAAGCACCTCACCGGTGTCATGCTGCTGAACCACGCAAGGAATCAGCCCGCGGGCGTCGTATTTAAGCTCGGTAGCATTTATTACCTCAGTCATCATTTCTCCCAAGTAACAAACGAAATCCCACAGGTCGGCGAGGGTTGTCCAGGTGCCGCAGGTTGCCGCGAAAGAGGAGCGACGCGTACTTTGGTACGCGAGCGACGGTTTGAGCGGCAAGATGCGGTGCCTGGGCAAGCCGCAGCACTAGAAGTCCAGCCTCACAGGGATGCCTTGGCTGGCCATATACTCCTTCACCTGGCGAATGCTGAAAGTTCCAAAGTGAAAGACGCTGGCCGCCAGCACGGCATCGGCCTCGCCCTCGATCACGCCCTCGGCGAAATGCTCGAGCGTGCCCACGCCGCCGCTCGCGATGACGGGGATTGGCACCGCGCGCGCCACGGCGCGGGTGAGTGCCAGGTCAAAACCAGCCTTGGTGCCGTCGCGATCCATGCTGGTGAGCAAGATCTCACCGGCGCCGCGACGAGCCGCTTCCTCGGCCCACGCCACCGCATCGATACCCGTGGCGTTGCGACCGCCCGCCGTGAAGACCTCCCACTTGTCGGCATCCGGCTGACCGGGCAGGCCCACGCGCTTGGCATCAATCGCCACGACCACGGCCTGGCTGCCAAACGCCGCGGCGGCCTGGCTGATCAACGACGGATCGCGCACGGCGGCAGAGTTAAGCGACACCTTGTCGGCACCGGCGGCAACCATGGTTCGCATGCCCGCCAAGTCGCGGAAACCGCCGCCCACGGTATAGGGAATAGCGAGCTCCTCGGCCGCGTGCGCCGCCATCTCGATGGTCGTCGCGCGATTGTCGCTTGTGGCGGTAATGTCTAAAAACACGACCTCGTCCGCGCCCTTGCGGTCGTAGGCGCGGGCCAGCTCCACCGGGTCGCCCGCATCGCGCAGGCTCACAAAGTTGACGCCCTTGACCACGCGGCCGTCCTTAACATCCAGACAGGGAATTACGCGTTTGGCAAGCATGGGCTACTCCTTCCCTCGGGCGGCGGCCAACGCCTGGGCCAGCGTAAAGTTGCCCTCGTAGAGCGCACGACCGGTAATGGCACCCTCGATGGCATCCTCGCCCACCGCGGCCAGTGCGCGGATATCGTCGAGCGTCGAGATGCCGCCCGAAGCCACGACGGGAAAGCCCGCGACCTCGGCCACATGGCGATACGCCGCCACGTCGATGCCCGTCTGCATGCCATCGCGCGCGATGTCGGTATACACCAGATGCTTAAAGCCCAGCTCGGTGAGCTGCGCCACGGCGTCGTCGAGCGCCACACCCGCGCCGTCGCGCCAACCATTCACCTTGACCTGGCCGTCACGGGCGGCAATGTCTGCCACCAGTAACTCGCCAAAGCCTTGCGCCGCCACCTCGGCAAATCCCGGCTCGGTCACGAGCACCGTGCCTAGCGCGATGCGACGCGCGCCGTAGCCGGCCAGCTCGTCGATGCGCGCGAGCGAACGTACGCCGCCGCCCACGTCCGCGGACAGACCGTCGACGCCGCAGATGGCCTTAACCGCTGCCGAGTTGGCAGCGCACGCGTCCTCGTCCTCGCCAAAGGCAGCGGACAGGTCGACGACGTGCACCCAGCTCGCGCCCTGCTCGGCAAAGGAGCGGGCAACGGCCACGGGGTCGTCAGAATACACCTTACAGCGGCTCCGGTCGCCGCGCTCCAGGCGCACGACCTTGCCGCCGATCAAATCGATTGCGGGAAACAGAATCATCGGCCGGCCCCCTCGACGATGCTCACGAAGTTCTTAAGGATGCGCTGACCCAGCGCAGAGGATTTCTCGGGATGGAACTGGCAGCCCCACACGTTGCCATGGCGCACGATGCACGGGAAGCTCCGTGTATAGTGCGTGCGCGCCAACACATCGGCGGCATCGACGTCGTCGGCCACCGCGTAGCTGTGAGTGAAATACATGTTGGCGCCCTCGGCAAAACCGGCAAGCAACGGATCGGCCGCACCGGCGGGCGTCATGCGCACCTGGTCCCAGCCCACGTGCGGGACCTTCAGACGGCTCGACTCCAGGTGCGTGCACGAGCCACGCATGATGCCCAGGCCATCGACCCAGGGACCACCGGCCTGCTCGGAGGCATCGTCGTCCGCGTCCGCGTCCTCGTTCGCAGGCACGCCCTCGTTGCCGCGCTCAAAAAACAGCTGAAGGCCCAGGCAGATGCCGAGCAGCGGAGTTCCGGCGGCAACGGCATCGAGCACGGCCACCTCCTCGCCGCTCTGACGCATAAAGGCGATCGCGTCATAGAACGCACCCACGCCCGGGATGACCAGGCCGTCGGCGTTGCGGATCTGCTCCGGATCGTCCGACGTGCAGGCGGCGGCACCGGCGCGCGCAAGCCCGCGCACGACGCTCGACAAGTTGCCCTTGTGGTAGTCGACCACCACGATCTTCGGTTCGCCCACGCGACCCCTCCACTTCTCATCATCCAAAACCACCACAAAGAGGACAGGCATCTTCGTGGTGGTTTTACCCTTGTGACGGTTACAGCGAGCCCTTGGTGCTGGGGATACCCTGCACGCGGGGATCGAGTTCGCAGGCGCGGCGCATCGTGCGGCCCACGGCCTTAAAGGCGGCCTCGATAATGTGGTGCGAATTGCCGCCCGCCAGCTCGCGCACGCGCAGCGTGAGCTTGGCATCGCGCGCAAAGGCATAGAAGAACTCGACGGCCAGCTCGGTATCAAAGCTGCCCACGCGCTCAGTCGGCACGGGCAGCTCGCAATAGGCCTGCCCGCGACCCGAGATATCCACGGCGGCCATCACGAGTGTCTCGTCCATGGCGATCGCCGCGTCGGCAAAGCGCGTAATACCCGCCTTGTCGCCCAGCGCCTGGCAAAACGCCTCGCCCAGCACAATGCCCGTGTCCTCAACGGTGTGGTGCGCGTCGACCTCGACGTCGCCCACCGCATGCACCGTCAGATCGAACAGGCCATGGCGGCCAAAAGCGTTGAGCATGTGGTCGAAAAACGGCACGCCGGTCGAGATATCGCACACGCCAGATCCGTCCAGGTCGAGCTTTACGACAATGTCGGTCTCGCCCGTCTTGCGGGTTACCTCGGCATAGCGGTCCATCTACATCTCCTCCTTCACCAGCGCGGCAAACGCGGCCAGCACCTCGTCGTTTTCCTGCGGCGTACCCACAGTGATGCGCAGACAGTCCGCAAGCCCCGGCGCGTAGCTAAAGTCGCGCACCAAAATCGAATACTCGTCGCGCAGACGCTCGCGCACGCGCGTGGCATGCGGCGTGCGCACGAGCACAAAGTTCGCCGCGCTCGGCCATGCCTCCACGGGCATGCCCTCGGCAGCCATTGCGCGCAGGGCGCACAGCTCGCGCTCGCGCTCGGATGCGATCTGTGCCACCACGGGCGTGTAGGCATCACGGGCACGCACGCAGGCAAGTGCTGCCGCCTGGCTCAGCACGTTAACTGAATAGATCTGGCGAATCGCCGCGAACACGTCGATGACTTCCGGCGCCGCGATCACGTAACCCAGACGCGTACCGGCAGCGCCAAACGCCTTGGACAACGTATGCAGAATCACCAGGTTGGGATGCTCGGCGATAAGCCCCTGCGCCGTGGTGACCGCGCCAAACGAATCGTCGGCAAACTCCACGTAGGCCTCGTCAACCATTACCATGCCGGGGCACGCATCGCACAGCGCCGCGACAAAGTCGAGCGGTGCCACGTCACCCGTGGGGTTGTTGGGCGAGGTCACGATTGCCAGGTTGCACTCGGACGCCGCCGCAAGCACGGCTGCCTGGTCGAGCTCAAAGGTCGCGGGGTCGCGCCACACGTCGCGCACCTCGGTCTGGCAGAGCGACGCAAAGAACGCATACTCGCTAAAGCACGGCGGGCAGTTGAGCAGGGTCCGTCCCGCGCCGCCAAACGCCAACAGGTAGTTATAGAGCAGCTCGTCGCCGCCGTTGCCCACGCAGACATTCTCGCGCGCCACACCATGCCAAGCGGCAAGCTCGTCGCGCAGATCGTTGGACATGGGATCGGGATAGCGGTTGAGCGGCGTGGCAGCCAGGGCGGCGTCGACCGCCTCGCGCACGCCAGCCGGCACGGGATAGGTGTTCTCGTTGGCCGAAAGGTTGATGCGCGTGGGCGTAAAGTTGGGATCGTAGGGCTCAATACCGGCCAGGTAAGGCTGGACGAGCTCCTTCATGCGAGGCGTGAGTTCGGCCATATTAGGCCTCCCCGCCGGTTACGCCAGCGCCATCTGCGCCTGCAGCCGCCAGGTCCACGCCCTCGGCAACCGTCGCCACGGCGTCGCCCGGCCAGGCGACCTTGGGCAGGTCGGCCGCGGCGAGCGACTCGGCGCTCACGGCATCCTCGCCCTGCTCCAACACGCGGCGACGCAGTGCGGCCGAAAGCGCGTGCGCCCACAGGCCCTCGGCCTCGGCCAGACGCTGCGTAGCGGGAGCGTCGGAGAGCAGGCCCTCGGGCGTATAGCATATAACGCTCGAGCGCTTAACGAACTCTTCGACCGAAAGCGGGTTGGAGAACATGGCCGTGCCGCCGGTCGGCAACGTGTGGTTGGGACCGGCAACGTAATCGCCGAGCGGCTCGGAGCTCCAAGCGCCCACAAAGATGGCGCCGGCGTTGCGAATGCCGCCGAGCAGGCCCATCGCATCCTTGCAGTGCAGCTCAAGGTGCTCGGGCGCCACGGTGTTCACGGCCTCGACGGCGGCCGCCATGTCGGCGGCCACCACGATGGCGCCTTCGTTATCGAGCGAAGCGCACGTAATCTCGGCACGCGGGGACTGCGCTACCAGAATGTCGATACCCGCCTCGACCTCACGCGCAAACTGCTCGTCGCAGGTCACCAGATAGCAGGCCGCCAGCGGATCGTGCTCGGCCTGAGCCATCAGGTCGGCCGCGACCACCATAGGCTTGGCCGTGGCATCGGCCAGCACGCAGACCTCGGACGGGCCAGCGACCATGTCGATGCCCACATCGCCGGAGACGATCTGCTTGGCAGCGGCAACAAAGGCGTTGCCCGGACCGGTGATTTTGTCGACGCGCGGAATGGTCTCGGTGCCGTACGCCAGCGCGGCCACGGCCTGGGCGCCGCCCACCATATAGATTTCGTCCACTCCGCCGAGCTTTGCCGCGGCGAGCGTGTAGGGGCTGATAAGGCCGTCCTTTTGCGGCGGGGTCACCATAACCACGCGCTTGACGCCGGCGACCTTGGCGGGAATGGCATTCATGAGCACGGTGGAGGGATACTGCGCGCGACCGCCCGGCACGTAGATGCCGGCCGCCGCGAGCGGGGTCACCTTAACGCCGAGCATCGTGCCGTCCGCACGCGTGGTAAACCAGCTCTGCTCGACCTCGCGCTGGTGGAACTCGCGAATCTGACGCGCGGCCTTCTCGAGCGCGGCGACAAAGGCCGGGTCGAGGCCCTCAAGCGCGGCATCGATCTGCTCTTGCGGCAGGCGGAAGCTCTGCAGCTCAACACCGTCAAAACGCTGACAGTAATCGCACACCGCGGCATCGCCGTTAGCACGCACGTTGGCCACGATATCGCGGGCGGCGTCGACGATGTTTTGCGGCAGCACACCCTTGCGGTTGAGCTGGTTGGTAACAAGGCGCTCACCGGGAGCAAGCTTGATGGTCTTCATATCGGTATCCCCTATCGGTCGAGGTTGTGTTCGAAAAACGAGAGGCCGGGCGGCGGCGCCAATCGGCCCGCAGCCCGTACGTTGGGGCGCCCGTGCACGCTCGCGCTATTGTGCCGAGCCCGCGACGGGCTCAAAATGCTTGTCCTTCACGGCAGCAGCCAGGCGATCGGCCAGGTTGCGCACACGCGGATCCAGGCGCGCAGCACCCGGATTGACAAAGAAGCGGGCCGTGCAGTCCATGATGCGGCCAGTAATAACGAGGTCGTTATCGCGCAGCGTGGCGCCCGTGGCGGTAATATCCACGATGCGATCGGTCATGCCGACAATGGGGCCCAGCTCGATGTTGCCGTGCAGCGAGACGATGTCGGCGTTCACGCCGCGCTCGGCATACCAGGCGCTCGCGATGCGCGGATACTTGGTGGCCACGCGAAGCGACCCGCGACGGGCATAGTTGCGCTCGGCCTGGCCAGCGCGCCACGCGGGCTCCGCCTCGATAAAGGTGCACAGGCCGTAGCCCAGATCGACCAGCTGCAGCAGGTTGAGGTCGGCCTCGATGAGCGAGTCCCAACCGCAGATGCCGCAATCGGCACCGCCGCAGCCCACAAAGGCGGGCGCATCGCTGGGGCGCACGATGACAAACTCGATATCGCCGACCGCGCCCTCGCCGGCACGCGTGTCGCGGCCGCGCACGATCAGGTGACGGCCGGGATCACGCAGCTCAGAGACGTCCAGACCCGCGGCCTCGAGCACGTCGAGCGTGTCGGCCTTAAGCGAGCCCTTGGGCACGGCGATGCGCAGCGGGCCCTCGGCGCCACGGCCCGCGGCATGGTCGCCATCGGAAGCGGCATCCTCGGCCGAGGTGCGCGCGGCCTCCAAGCGCTCGAGCGAAAAGGCGAAGCCCGCCGCCGGCACCTCGATGCCGTCGCCAAATGCGCCGGTAAAGATGGAGTCATAGCGTCCGCCCGAACCGACCGGATCGGGCAAGCCGCCGGCATAGGCCTTAAAGACCAAGCCCGTGTAGTAATCGAAAGAGTTCATGATAGAGAAGTCGAACGACTGCACCTGGGCGTCCTCGGGTGCCAGGCCCTCGACCAGGGCACGCAGCTCGCGCGTCAGCGGCGCGACGATACCGGCGGCCTCCAGCAGCGCGTCCACGCGGTCGAGTACCTCGGCACCGCCGTGCAGACGCGGCAGCTCGCTAATGGCGGCCTTGACGGCATCGGACTCGACGCTTGCCGCCACGCGGGCATCGAGGCCCACAAAGTCGTTGGCGTGCACGCAGCGCAAGGCCTCGGCGGCCAGCTCGCGATCCTCGCACGCCGCGAGCAGCTCCTTAAACGGCCGCACGCTACCTGCGATAATGCGCGCATCGGGCAGCGCCAGCTCGCGCACGGCCTCGGCCACGAGCGAGACAATCTCGACATCGCCCGCGGTATCGCCCGCACCGATAAGCTCAAAGCCCAGCTGCGTAAACTGACGCGAGCCACCGGCATTGCGCTGGCACTCGCGAACCACCGGCGCCTCATAGCGCAGGCGCAGGGGCAGGTCGGCAGCGTGCATGCGGGTCGAAACCAGGCGCACGATCGGCAACGTGTTGTCGGGACGGACCACCAGTAGGCGGCCATCATCGTCAAAGAGCTTAAACGGCGTATCCGCGATGCGGCCGCCTTCCTCGAGCGAACCCTTGTCCTCGAGCAGAGGCGTCTCGACCGGAAGGTAATGATGCTCCCTGAAGCAGCCCTTCACCGTACATGCGATCTCCTCGCGCGCCTGAGCCTCCTCGGGCAATATGTCCCGGAATCCCCACGGTGTGGCCGTCATCTGGTGAGCCTCCTCATGCTGTGTTTCATATAGAACGAAAAACCGGCATAGCTCCGCCGGTCTTCTGGGTACTTTAGCATACTAGAGTGCTTGCGGGGAAAATGCGTCGCAGCCGCTCACACCGTATTCATTTGGAAACATAGGAGCGGATTGCCGCAACCCAACCCCACTTAGGCGCCAATCGCACGACGATACTCTGCCATTACCTGCGCATCGGCAGCCGCGGGGTCGGCAAAATAGCGCCCGTCATAGGTCTCGGCCGAAACAACTCCGCGATAGCCGCGCGCCACCAGCCTATCCAGGTCGGCGCGCATATCGCGGTCGCCGTCACCCCAGGCAAGATGCGTCGTGCCATCTGCCGCAACATCGACAAAATGCACGTGGGCGACATCATCGCCAAGCAGATCGAAATAATCGTCGATGGTATCCCCCGCCACCGCCATGGCGCCCATATCCAGACACGCCTTAAGTGCCGGATGATCAACTGCCTCAATCATGCGCTTCGTGTCGGCCGCCGAGTTCACGATTATCGACTCAACCGGTTGTAGAGCCTCGAGCACCAGTCGCACGCCGCGCGCTCCCGCATGCTCGGCAATCGCGCGCAGCATCGAGGCGCTGCGACCCCACGCATCCTCGATCGGCTCGTTCAAAAATGCCCAGCCACTCGAGACCATGACCTGCTCGGCTCCAAGTTCCGCCGCGATATCCACAACGTTCTTAAAGTACGCGAGCGTGCGGGCACGCGCCTCATTCCCGCGCGCCGCGATATTCCACGGCTTGGGGTTGTTCTGTTCGGGACAAAGCCCCACAATCCGAACCCCATACCGCTGTGACAGCTCCCGCACCTGCTCGAGCGAATCGTATCCATGGCAATCGACATACAGATGCATCGCCCCGGTCCAAAGTTCGCAACACGTGTAGCCCGAGGCCGCAGCCGAGGAAAAGAATTCCTCAAGGTCAAAATAACGATGGCTGATATTCATGACGGCAAGCTGCGGATACTCCATCTTGTCCACCTTTCGGCAAAAGGGCGCCGCAGCACAATGTGCGCGACGCCCCCTCTTACATTGTTTTAATTATGACGGATGCCCTACTGAACACCAAGCACTCCAAAGAACGCGCCGGCGATACTCACGAGTAGGATCACGAGCATGATGAGCAGCGGATTCATCTTCTTCTTGAGCATGAGATAGACAATTCCAAACAGCCCCATCGTGACAAAGCCCGGGAAGATTCCGTTGAGCAGCTCGGCGAGCGTCTGAGCGCCATCGCCCGCGCCGACCATGAGCGGAATGTCCACGGTGACCATCTCCATGGTCATAGCGCCGATCACCATGGCGCCCATGATAGAGGCCATCTTGACGATCGTGTCCATAATGCCCGATTCCTGGACCTTGCTGATCATGTCCGAGCCAAAGCGATATCCCACAAACGTCAGCAGGTAACGGATGATGTAGTGGGGGACGTTGAACACGAGCAGGAACAAAATCGGGCCAAGAATAGAGCCCTGCAGCGCCAGCGACGTGCCGACACCCGTTGCCAAAATTCGCAGCGTACCCCAGTAGAAGGCATCGCCCACGCCGGACAGCGGTCCCATCAAAGCAAGCTTGACATTAGAGATCGCGCTCGTGTCAAAGTTATCTTCGGTGGCGTTGACTTCTTCCATTGCGGCAGCAATGGACATGGGAAGCGTCGAGATATACGGCGTGACGTTATAGAGCTCCATATGGCGCTTGAGTGCGGCCTTAAAGTCCGCATCCTGCGGATACAGCTTGCGAAGGATCGGCATAAGGGCCCACATAAAGCCGATATGGCCCATACGCTCGTAGTTCCAGGAATGCTCATAGGGAATCGAGCGCCAGAACAGCTTCTTAAGGTCTGCGCGGGAAATCAGCCCGTCGTAAGAAGACTCAAACTTAAAACTCATCGAACCCACTCCCAATCGCAGGATCCTCGGTTGCCGCTGCGGGCTGCTCCGCCTTTTTCTTGTCACCCAAAACCGTCATCGCGACGGCGATAATCGCGGCAAAGATCGCCACGCCAGTCGTGCTAATGCCAAAGTAGGCGACGAGGAAGAAGCCAGCGAAGAAGAACGGAGCCACTGTTTTGTTCATAATCATCTGCGCCAGCATCGCAAAGCCGAGTGCGGGCAAGAAGGCGGCGGCGACATCCATGCCGGTCTGAACGAAATCGGGGATGATGTTGAGCAGGCTGGCAACAGCATCGGCGCCAAAGAAGAATGCCAGGGGAATGATCAGCAGGCCGCACCAGCTCTGCGCGTAACCGGCGATGAGCATGTTGCGCGTGATGGCCTTGGTGTCTCCGTCCTCGACGTTTTTGTCGATACGGTGCACCAGCAGCAGCATGACCGGCTGGCCCAGGGCCGTATCGAGCGCCAGGACGATCGTTGCGATGGGAATGCCCAGGGTCAGGGCCGCCGAAGCGTCCGCGCCGGCCTGCATGGCAAGCGACACGCCCAGAATGGTTCCGGAAATCGTATCGGGCGGGTTATACGCACCGACCGAGATGGCACCGACCATGGCAAGCTCCATCGTGGCGCCCATAATGGTGCCGGTCACCACATCGCCCATGACAAGGCCGACCAACGGTCCGAGCACAATGGGGCGCTGAAGGTAACTCGTACCGGTCAGCCACTCGGAATAGCCCAAAAGGGCAATCAGGAAAATCAGGATCGTCTTGATAACCATGACAGCCCCTAACCGATGACCTTTGCGGCATCAGTCTTCGCATCCGCCGGAATCATCTGAATGAACAGCTCATAGCCCTCGCCGAGTAGCTCCTTCACGTAGGCCTCGTTCTCGGGCGTAAGGAATACGCTCGTCGAGACCTGGCGGGCATCCTCGCTAAAGGCCACATTGCCGAGGTTGATCTTCTTGACGCCCATCGCCCTGGCGACGGCACCGGCCTGTTGGATCGTCTCGCAAACCACGAAGAGCTTGTACTTGTCGGTCACACCGCTCTGGAGCGCCTTGACGGCATCCTCGGTGTTTTTGACGACGACCTTGCATCCTTCGGGCTTTGCAAGGGACAGGGCCTGCAGACGAAGCTTGTCGTTGAGGACCGTGTCGCTCACTAACAGGATGCAGTCGGCACCCAGAGCCGAGGTCCAGCTAACGGCAACCTGGCCGTGAAGCAGTCGATAGTCCACGCGAATCATCTGAATCATGATGTGCTCCTAACGATTAAAACTCATCGAGTTCGGCCTGCCCCAGCAGGTCGTTGACGTACTTGACCTTGGTGTCGTCCGCCTCGACGATCTGGCGAATGGCCTCATCGATCGGGGTGGAGTCGGGCACGAACAGCAGCTGAATAAGGAGCGGCAGATTCATATTGGTCACCAGGTGCGTGTTGGGGCGCGTCTGGGCGATCTTGGTGAACTCGTTGTTGACGCTGCCGCCAAAGAGGTCGGTGCAAACGACGACCTCATCGTCCGCGGCAAAGCCGTCCAGAATCGCTGCGGCCTCCTTGACCAGGTCCTCGTTTCCGTCGACATACATAGACAGCGCATGGACGTTCTCGCGCTCGCCCGAGAGTAGCCCAATGCTCTCGACGATTCCGGACGCAAAATGAGCATGGGATGCAACGATAAACTGCCTCATTCGATTCCCCTTTCTTGCGAACTTCGGCATAAAAATGCCCGGACGCATGCGCCCGGGCAGGGTGCTTCTTGATCAGTAGCTAATTTGTCGCCGATTAGTAATCGAACTGGTGATAGTAGCGACGGTAGTTGAGGTTGTGCTTGGTGACCGTCTCGTAGTAAGCGGCAAGGCGATCGGTGATCAGCGAGGAGAGGATCCACGGAGACACGATGACGCGGAACTCGTCGTCAAGGCCGGGGATCGCGAACTCGGCGGTGTCGA
>CAJMPZ010000049.1 GCA_905215445.1 uncultured bacterium
GAGATACCGGCATTGTTGACGACCGTGTCCAAGCCGCCCATGTCGGCTGCGGTCTGCGTAAAGGCCTCAGTCACGGCCTCGAGCGAGGTGAGATCGCAGGAGCGACCCCAGACCTTGGCGTCGGGATAGGCGGCTGTCAGCTTCTCAACGGCCGTGTCGGCAGTCTCCTGGCGCGAGCCAAAGACGGTGACGGCAGCGCCTTCCTCGATAAAACGGCAGGCGATGGCATAGCCGATACCGCGTGTGCCTCCGGTGATGATTGCTTTCTTGCCCTCGAGCAACATGGTGCTTCCTCTCATCGCGGGCGGACATTCGCAGCACAGCGTAGCGGTAGTCGGAATCGGCCGCGTTTGCATATCGGTGAACGGTAGCCCGCGTTACCGATGAGCGGCTCGCGCAAATATGCTCTGCCGTTGTGCTTAGGGCAGGTGACAAAAGGGCTCCCGTCCCACATCGGACGGGAGCCCTCAAGGCGCGTATTGCTAGGCGAGCGTTGGGCTAGTTCGCCATAACGCCTTCGGTCCAGGCCTCGACGTCCTCGATGCGCAGGACGTTGGCGACCTCGGCCACGCAGTCGACGCCGGCAAGCTCGGCGGCGGCAGCTTGGACGTCCTTCTCGAGCGCGCGGTGCGTCAGGAAGATGACCGAGCAGGCATCACTGACGCCCGACTTGCCGTCCTCGACCTGGTTGATGAGCGAGATCGAGATGTTGTGCTTGGCAAAGATGTCGACTGTCTCGGACAGGGCGCCCACGCGGTCGGCGACCTTCAGGCGCACATAGTACTTGGTCTGGAGCTCGTCCATGGGCTTAAAGGTGAGGTTGTGGCCATAGGGCTCAATCTCGGGCAGCGGAGCCACGCCGCGGCTGATCTGCTCGGAGAGCGACAGGATATCGCCCACGACGGCGCTCGCGGTGGGGAAGGAGCCTGCGCCCGCGCCGTAGAACATGGTCTCGCCCACGGCGTCGCCTACCACGTAGACGGCGTTCATGGCGCCGTTGACCTTGGCAAGCATATGGTCTGCGGGGATCAGCGTGGGATGCACGCGAACGTCGACGCCAGCGTCGGTGTTGCGGGCGATGCCGAGCAGCTTGATGGTGTAGCCGAGCTCGCGGGCCTGGGCGATGTCCTCGGCGCCGATGGTGCGGATACCCTGCTGGTACACATCATCGGTGGTAACGCGGGTGCCAAAGCCGATGGAGGCGAGGATGGCCGTCTTGCTGGCGGCATCGAAGCCGTCGACGTCGGCGGACGGGTCGGCCTCGGCATAGCCCTTGGCCTGTGCGTCGGCAAGTACGTCGGCGTAATCGGCGCCCTCGGCGTCCATGCGCGACAGGATATAGTTGGTGGTACCGTTGAGAATGCCGGCGATGGTCAGGATCTTGTTGCCCACCAGGTCGTGCTCGAGCGTGCTCACGATGGGGATGCCGCCGCCGCAGCTGGCCTCGCACTTAATCTGCACGCCGCACGCGCGCGCCTTCTCGGCGAGCGTCTCGACATGGCGGCCCAGCAGGGCCTTGTTGGCAGAGACGACGTGCTTGCCGTGCTCAAAGGCGGTGGTGAAGATCTCGGTCGCGGGGTGCTCGCCGCCAATCAGCTCGACGACGATGTCGACGGCGGGGTCGGTGACGACGTCATGCCAGTCACTCGTAAAGGCCTCGTGCTCAATACCGGCTGCCTCGGCCTGCTCCCAGGCAAGCGCGCAGGCGCGGGTCAGCTTAAGGTCGATGCCGTAGGCTGCCAGGTACTCATCGTGGTGGCTCTTGATCAGACGGGCCACGCCGCCGCCGACGGTTCCCAGACCGATCAGACCGACGTTCACGGTGCGCAGGGATTCGCTCATAGATAGCTCCTTCGTGCATCTTATGGATGGATTAACCGCTTAAAGGTTGAGTGCATTCTAGCGTGAACCGAGGGCGCGTGCTCGCCAGGCAACAGGAGTCGCACAAAACGGCACCCCCGAAACGCTGCGGAAACATTGGAAACATGCTCGCTACAAACGGAACTCCGTAACAAACTGTCAACGTTTGCGCCATAAGGTTTGCCCCGTACCGCAAGACGACCGCACTGCGGCCAGCGAAAAAGGGGGACACCATGTTCAACATCAACAGCACGCTCAGCCGAAGGAACTTTCTCGCCGGCGCCGCGGCGCTCGGCAGCACCGCGGCACTCGCTGGTTGTTCGTCGGGTGGCTCGGACGGCGGCTCCGCCGATGACGGCAAGACCTTCAAGATCGGTGTCATCGGCCCTCTGACCGGCGCCGCGGCAACCTATGGCGTTTCGGCCGAGAAGGGTGCCAAGCTTGCCGCCAAGGATTTCTCGACCAAGGACCTCAAACTCTCGCTTAAGTCCGAGGACGATGTCGCCGACGGCGAGAAGGCCATCAACGCCTTCAATACGTTGTGCGACTGGGGCATGCAGGCGCTCGTCGGCCCCGTCACCACCGGTGCTGCCGTCGCCGTCTCGGGCGAGATTGCCGACGATATGCTCATGGTCACGCCTTCGGCCTCGTCGCTCGACGTGACCAAGGATAAGACAACGGTCTTTCAGGTTTGCTTCACCGATCCCACCATGGGTGCCAGCGCCGCGAAGTTCTTGGCCGAGAAGTATGCAGACGCCAAGATCGCCCTGTTCTACAACTCCGGCGATACGTACAGCTCGGGTGTTGCCGATGCCTTTGCCGAGCAGGCCAAGGAGTCCAAACTTGATGTCGTCGATACCGAGACCTTTAAGGACGACTCCTCCACGAGCTTTACCAACCAGCTCACCAAGGCCAAGGAGGCCGGCGCCACGCTCATCTTTGCGCCGATCTACTACACGCCGGCGTCCGTTTTGCTCAAGAACGCCAAGGACATGGGATACGACATGACCCTCATGGGTACCGACGGCATGGACGGCCTGCTCTCCGTCGAGGGCTTCGACACCTCTCTTGCCGAGGGCGTGCTGCTCATGACCCCGTTCTCTGCCGACGATGAGAAGAACGCCGACTTCGTCAAGGCATATAAGGACGCCTACGACGAGACGCCCAACCAGTTTGCCGCCGATGCCTATGACTGCGTCCATGCGATTGTCGAGGCTATCGATAAGGCAAACATCGACATTACGGCCGACGGCGCCGACATTGCCGGCGATCTTGCCAAGGCCATGCGCAAGATCAAGATCGAGGGTCTGACGGGCGAGCTCACGTGGAACGACGAGGGCCAAGTCGAGAAGCCCGCTACAGCCTATGTGATCCAGGACGGCAAGTACATCGCCGCCTAAGTGCGCATAAAGCGCTACCGGTGAGGCCGTTTTAATCAGGGCGGGGACGCTTGTAACAGAATGGAAACATTACTTTTACACAATAAAGTGGCTAAACTGCATAAACCAATAGAAATACGCATAACTATGGATAAACGGACAAAACAAAAGAAAAGTTGAAATAATCGCCACTTTTCTCAACTAAAGCGTCTACTATTTTGCGAACGCCGAACACGGCGAAGGATGGCCTGTCGGGTAACCAAAACCCGACGAGATTTGAGAGGAGAGCCGCATGTCGAGCCTCACCGGTAAGTCATTGAACCCTGTTATGAATCGCAGGAGCGTTATCGCGAGCGCAGCAGGTCTGGGGGCGATGTCCATTCTAGCTGGCTGCTCCTCCAACGGCGGCGACAGCGGTTCCGCTTCGGGCGACGCTTCGTTTAAGATCGGCACCATCGGCCCGCTGACCGGTGCCGCCGCGTCCTACGGCAAGTCCGTTACCCAGGGCGTCGAGCTTGGCTGCAAGGACTTCTCCACCAAGGAGCTGCCGCTTGCCAGCAAGGCCGAGGACGACCAGGCCGACGGCGAGAAGGCCGTCAACGCCTTTAATACCCTGCTCGACTGGGGCATGCAGGCCCTTGTCGGCCCGACCACCACGGGTGCGTCGGTTGCCGTTGCCGCAGAGTGCGGCAACGACCCCAAGACGTTCATGATCACCCCGTCCGCGTCCTCCGAGGACGTCACCGACGGCAAGGATTGCGTCTTCCAGGTTTGCTTCACCGACCCCAACCAGGGCGTCAACGCTGCCAAGTTCCTGGCGCAGAAGTATGCGGACGAGAAGTTCGTGCTGTTCTATAACTCCGGCGACGCTTATTCTTCGGGTGTCGCGGATGCCTTTAAGGCCCAGGCCGCTGAGTCCAAGCTCGAGATTGTCGACGAGGAGACCTTTAAGGACGACTCCGCCACGAGCTTTACCAACCAGCTGACCAAGGCCAAGCAGGCCGGCGCCACCATGATCTTTGCGCCAATCTACTACACGCCTGCCTCGGTCCTGCTCAAGAACGCCAAGGACATGGGCTACGACGTCAAGATGATGGGCTGCGACGGCATGGACGGCATCCTGGGCGTTGAGGGCTTCGACACTTCTCTTGCCGAGGGTCTGCTGCTCATGACCCCGTTCTCCGCCGACGACGAGAAGAACGCCGACTTCGTCAACGCTTACAAGGATAAGTACGGCGATACCCCCGACCAGTTTGCCGCCGACGCCTACGATGGCGTGCACGCGGTGGCCGAGGCCCTCAAGGAGGCCGGTCTTGGTGTCGACGCCGACCCGACCGAGGTCGCCGAGAAGCTGCCCAAGGCTATGCTCAAGATTACCGTTGACGGTCTGACCGGCAAGCTCACCTGGAACGATAAGGGTCAGGTCCAGAAGGACCCCACGGCGTACGTTATCACCGATGGCAAGTACGTACGGGCCTAATAGACCGCCTTACATAGAGCGGTTTTGATCCCAAGCAGGGGAGGTTTTGGCCTTCCCTGCTTGCTTGGTATCTAGGGACAGTGTAACGTCCCTGTTTCATACATCAACTGGAAACCTATTCGAAAGGGGGATGTGGAACATGACGGTCTTTATCCAATACCTGGTCAACGGCCTGTCCATGGGCAGCGTCTACGCCATCATCGCGTTGGGCTACACCATGGTCTACGGTATCGCCAAGATGCTGAACTTCGCTCACGGCGACGTCATCATGGTCGGTGCCTATGTCTCGTTCTGCGCCACGTCGTATCTCGGCCTCCCGGGCTGGGCATCTGTAATTCTCTCTTGCGTGGCCTGCACGGTTCTCGGTGTTCTCATTGAGGGTCTGGCCTATAAGCCGCTGCGCCAAGCAGGCCCGCTGGCCGTTTTGATCACGGCCATCGGCGTGTCCTACTTCCTGCAGAATGCCGCGCAGCTTCTGTGGGGCGCCACGCCCAAGAACTTCACTTCGCTCGTCACCTTCCCGGTGCCGGAGTTCTTGGCCAAGTTCAACGTGAGCGCCGTATCGCTCGTCACCATCGTCGCCTGTCTGGTTATCATGGCCGGCCTGATGTTCTTTACAGGTAAGACCAAGATGGGCAAAGCCATGCGCGCCGTGTCCGAGGACAAGGCCGCCGCTCAGCTCATGGGCATCAACGTCAACCGCACCATCTCGATGACGTTTGCCATCGGCTCTGCCCTTGCCGCCATCGCCGGTGTGCTGCTGTGCTCCTACTCGCCGGTGCTGCAGCCCACCACGGGCGCCATGCCTGGCATCAAGGCCTTCGACGCCGCCGTCTTCGGCGGTATCGGCTCCATCCCCGGCGCCTTTGTCGGTGGCATTCTCATCGGCATCATCGAGGCGATGGCGCAGGCCTACATTTCCACGAGCCTTGCCAACTCCATCGTCTTTGGTGTTCTGATCATCGTCCTGCTCGTCAAGCCTGCCGGCCTCTTGGGCAAGTACGTCCCCGAGAAGGTGTAGGTGAGCGTTATGAAGTTTCTTAAAGACAAGCAGACGCGTCACGACTTTGTTACGTACGCCATGTGCCTTGTGGCGTTCGCCATCGTGTTCTTTATGCAGTCCAACCACATGATTCCGCGCATGATCGCCGGTCAGCTGGTTCCCATCACGGCCTATATCGTCATGGCCATCTCCCTTAACCTCGTCGTCGGCATCGCGGGCGACTTGTCGCTGGGCCACGCAGGCTTTATGAGCGTCGGCGCCTATACGGGCATCGTTACCGCCGTCGCCCTCGAGAGCGTCGTGCCCTCCGACCCCATTCGCCTGGCCATCAGCATTGTGGTCGGCGCCATCGCCGCTGCCATCCTGGGCTTTTTGATCGGCATCCCGGTCCTTCGCCTGAGCGGTGACTATCTGGCCATCGTGACCTTGGCCTTTGGCGAGATTATCAAAGAGATCGTCACCTGCCTTATCGTGGGCGTCGACTCTCGCGGCCTGCACGTGATCTTTAACATCACGGGTAACTCCACAATCGACGATCTGCACCTGCTCGAGGACGGCACCGCCATCATCAAGGGCGCCCAGGGCGCCTCGGGCGTGTCGACGTACTCGACCTTCCTCGCCGGTGCCATCCTGGTCATGGTCGCACTCGTGATCGTGCTCAACCTGGTTCGCAGCCGTACTGGCCGTGCCATTATGGCCGTGCGCGACAACAAGATCGCTGCCGAGTCCGTGGGCATCTCTGTCACCGAGTACCGCATGATCGCCTTCGTGGTTTCCGCCGCTCTCGCCGGCGCTGCCGGAGCCCTCTTCGGCGGTAACTTCTCGCAGCTTTCCGCCACCAAGTTTGACTTCAACACGTCCATCCTCATCCTGGTGTTCGTGGTCCTGGGCGGTCTGGGCAATATGCGCGGCTCCGTCATCGCGGCGGCGTTGCTCACGGTGCTTCCCGAGCTGCTCCGTCAGTTCTCGGACTACCGCATGCTCATCTACGCCATCGTGCTGATCCTGGTCATGATCTTTACCAACAACCCGCAGCTCAAGGCGTTCTTCGGTCGCGTCAAGGATCGCTTTACTTCCAAGAAGGAGGTGGCAGCCGATGCCCAGTAAATTTGAGTTCAACAAGGGCAAGATGGTCCCGTATCCTTCTGGCGCCATCGTTCCCGATCGCGACCTGGGCCAGCGCCCGGCTCTCGAGTGCATCCACCTGGGTATTGAGTTCGGCGGCCTTAAGGCAGTCGACGACTTTAGCCTGACTATCGGCAAGACCGAGATCGCCGGCCTGATCGGTCCCAACGGTGCCGGTAAGACCACGGTCTTCAACCTGCTCACTAAGGTATACCAGCCCACGCACGGCACCATTCTGCTTGACGGCGAGGACACCTCGGGCAAGTCGGTCTATCAGGTCAACCGTATGGGCATCGCCCGTACCTTCCAGAACATCCGCCTGTTCAACACCATGACGGTGGAGGATAACGTTAAGGTCGGCCTGCACAACCAGGAGCGCTACTCCGGCTTTGAGGGCGTGCTGCGCCTGCCGACGTATTGGAAGCACGAGAAGGCCGCCCACGAGCGCGCCATGGAGCTGCTATCCATTTTTGACATGGAGCACCTGGCAAATGAACAGGCCGGCTCGCTGCCTTACGGCGCTCAGCGTCGTCTGGAGATCGTCCGCGCGCTTGCCACCAACCCCAAGCTACTGCTGCTCGACGAGCCTGCCGCCGGCATGAATCCGTCCGAGACTGCCGAGCTCATGGAGAACATCGTCAAGATCCGCGACACCTTTGGCATCGCCATCATGCTTATCGAGCATGATATGTCGCTCGTCATGAACATCTGCGAGGGCATCTGCGTGCTCAACTTTGGTAAGGTCATCGCCAAGGGCACGGCCGAGGAAATCCAGAACAACGACGCCGTTATCGAGGCGTATCTGGGCAAGCAGGATAAGGGGGAGAACTAAATGGCAGAGCCGATGCTTTCCGTCTACAACATCAACGTCTGGTACGGCGCCATCCACGCCATCAAGGACATCTCCTTTAACGTCAACGAGGGCGAAATCGTGGCCTTGATCGGTGCCAACGGCGCCGGTAAATCCACGACGCTTAAAACCGTCTCGGGCCTGCTGCGTTCCAAGACCGGCTCCATCAAGTTTATGGGCGAGGACATTACCCATACGCCCGCCGACAAGCTGGTGGGCAAGGGCTTGGCCCAGGTGCCCGAGGGCCGTCGCGCCTTTTTGCAGATGACGGTCGAGGAGAACCTGGAGATGGGTGCCTACACGCAGCCCAAGTCCACGGTTGCTCCGGGCCTTGAGCGCGTCTACGAGCAGTTCCCGCGCCTGAAGGAGCGCCGTCGCCAGGTCGCCGGCACCCTTTCGGGCGGCGAGCAGCAGATGCTCGTTATGGGCCGCGCCCTTATGAGCAACCCCAAGCTGCTCATGCTCGACGAGCCTTCCATGGGCCTGGCGCCGATTCTGATTGAGCAGATCTTCCAGATTGTCGAGGACCTGCACAAGGCCGGCACCACGGTGCTTCTGGTCGAGCAGAACGCGCAGATGGCGCTCTCGATCGCCACGCGCGGCTACGTGCTCGAGACCGGCAAGATCACCATGACCGGCACGGGCCAAGAGCTGCTCCACGACGACAACGTGCGTAAAGCCTACCTGGGCGGTTAGGCGGTTCCGCCGTTCTATCGAACGGCGGACCAGTCGACGCTGCGCGGGCGCCAGAGCGACAACTTGTCATTCAAAGAGGGCGGCATGACCAGAAGGTCTATGCCGCCCTCTTTTCATGCCAATTTGTTCGCTCTGGCGCCCGCTCGCTGTCGGTCCTCTGCCTGCGGCGTTACTTTGGTTCTGCCCCCTTTATGTTGCGGTGGAATAGGGACTAGATGGGAGCCTCAGAGGCCAAGAGCAGTCCCTATTCCACCGCAACTTCATGGGGATGTGTGACAATGCCCGTCGGAAAACATCTGCTGTCTTTGGGGGCCTATCTATGCTGTACGAGTTTTGTGCCGAGAACTTTGAGCGAGTGCCGGCGGCCATCGAGGCCGGTGCGGGGCGCATTGAGCTGTGTGACAACCTTGCCGTTGGTGGCACTACGCCCTCGGCCGGCGTTATCAGCACTACGGTCAGCTATGCTCACGAGCATGACGCGCGAGTGATGTGCATGATTCGCCCGCGTGGCGGTGACTTTCACTACAATCAGGACGAGCTGCGCATGATGGAGATGGACTTGGGTCTTGCCGTGAGCGCCGGCGTTGACGGCCTGGTCTTTGGCTGCTGCAAGCCCTGTGCCGGCGGCTGGGCGCTCGACGAGCTCACCCTCGGCGCCCTCGTGATGGCTACGGGCTGCGCGACCGAGGAGTGCAAGCGCGGGGTCATCGATATCACCTTCCACATGGCCTTTGACCAGCTCTCGCTCGAGGCTCAGCTCGATGCCATTGACACACTCGCCGACTGCGGCATCACGCGCATCCTGACGCATGGTGGTGCGGCAGGTACGTCGATCGAGGATAATTTCGATCACCTGGCTCGTTTAATCGAGTATGCGGGCGATCGTTTGACCATCCTTCCCGGCGGCGGCATCACTACGGCAAATCGCGACGCGGTCGCGGCGGCGCTCGGCGTCTCCGAGCTCCATGGCACCAAGATCGTGCCGCTGGAGGTATAACCCGTGGCGCTGGTATTTGACGTTCAGCAGGCGAGCGGCAAGTCCGACGATAATCGTCGCCCTGGCACCGCGTGCCCTTTTTGCGACACGGAGGGGCTCGCCAACATCATCCAGCGCGATGGTGACTGCATCTGGCTCGAGAATAAGTTCAAAACCTTGCGCGCCACCCGTCAGACCGTATTGATCGAGTCGGCCAATCACGACGCCGACCTGGTGACCTATGAACCGGATGAGCTGCATCATGTGATGCGGTTTGCCCTGGGCTGTTGGCAGCAGATGATCGATTCCCAACAGTACCGCAGCGTGCTCATGTACAAGAACAAGGGCCCGCTTTCGGGCGGCAGCCTCGTCCATCCACACATGCAGATTGTGGGCTTGGAACAGGAGGACGGCTATGCTTCGCTGACTTCCGCCAATTTCGAAGGCGTCAATGTCTGGCAACAGGGGAGAGTCTCGGTCAACATCTCAACCGAACCGATCATGGGGTTCTTTGAGGTCAATGTTTCAGTCCCGCAGGGAATCGCCGCCAGTGATGACACGAGAGACCAAGCCGAAGCGGACCTGTTTGCCGATGCGATTCAGGTGGCCCTGCGCTATATCCTGCACGAGCACCACGGCGGCCGCGCGGAGTCGTACAACTTGTTCTTCTACCACATGGACGGCCGGACCATTGCCAAGGTGTTGCCGCGTTGGGTGGTTTCGCCCTACTTTGTCGGTTATCGTTTGGCCCAGGTCAATGCCGAGACCACGCTCGATATCGATGCAGAGCGCCTGCGTGCGCATCTGGAAACGCTCGTATAGCAAGACTATCACCCGCGTAATGCGGACAGTCTAGCGTGCCATGGCGTCGCGGCCGGCCTCGACGCGCTTGCGCTGGGCGGCGCGCTCCTCGCCGGTCAGTCGCTCAAAGAGATGTCCGATAACCGAGGCGAGCACCTGCTGAAACAGCGTTCCGCACATGACGGGAAACACGACCTCGCCGGGAAAATACTGCGTGGCGATGACGGCGCCCGAAGAGATATTGCGCATGCCGCAGGTAAAGCACATGGTGGTCGTCTCGCTATACGGCAGGTGCAACGCGTGGGCGACCAGAATGCCGACGACAAAGCCGCTGATGGCGAAGGTCAAAATAAAGAGGGCGACTTCCAGGCGCACCGCATTCATGTGCAGCACGTACTCGCTCATGGCGGTGGAGTTGGAGGCGATGACACCCATCATCATGAACTTGCAGGCGGGCGAAAGCGCGTGGGAGAGTTTCTCGTGTCCCCATCCGCGCGTGAACTCGTTGACCACGATGCCGAGCACGGCGGGGATGGCGATCATAAAGGCCATGTTCTGCATCATACCCGGAACATCGATTGCAACGGTGGCACCCAGCAGGAGCTTAAGCGTGAGCGGAATCGTGACGGGCGAGATGACCGAGGACGTCAGGATGATGGTGAGCGCGAGCGGGCCGTTGCCGCCAAACATGCTAATCCACATAAAGGCGGTGACTGCCACGGGTACGCTGTACTCGAGCACGATGCCGCAGACAAGGTTGGGGTTGGAACCAAAGAACAGTGAGCCCATGGCATACGCCGCGATGGGGATGAGCACAGCCGAGACCAGCAGCGCCAAAATCAGATGCAGGGGACGGCGGAGCACCTCGGCCACCTGATGGAAGGTGTTGCTCAGTGCACCTTGGAACGTCATAAAGGCAAACAGGGCGGGAACGATGGGCTTGAGCACGCCGATCTGCTGGGGAAAGAGCACGCCGAGCGTCACGCAAATCGGAACGATGACCTGCATGTGCCCCGCGAGAAACTTACCCAGTCCAACCCATTGCTTCATATGCTCTTGTGACTCCCTTTGCTCGTGAATCCGTTTTGAATGGATATGCTAGACGCTCGCGTGCGTCCGTGCGTCAGAAACGCTTGAATATTTCGAGGCTATTACCGGCATCGTTTACCGAAACCGCGGCGTGCCGCGAGGTTCTGCGTCCGTGCCGCACGGTATAATAAATCCGTTCAACAGATCTGCCTGCCGAAGCGGGCATACACAGAGGACTCATCGCTATGAACCGTGAGAGGTATCGCGGCGACCTGCCCCTATCGGGGGTGGGCGCCTATGTCATCGCTTAAGACGACGCATCGCTGGGCGGTCGCTCAGCAAAACCCCGAGCTCGAAAAGGAGCTTTCGGCTGGCCTGGGCATACCCGGGCTGGTGGCGCGCATTATGGTTGCGCACGGCATTACATCCATCGAGGAAGGCCAGCTGTTTTTGACGCCTTCGCTCGACCGCGACTGGGTCGACCCGCTCGTTATTCCGGGCATGGCGGTCGTCGCCGACCGCGTTGAGCGTGCTATTCGCAGCCACGAGTGCATCGCCGTCTTTGGCGATTTTGACGTTGACGGTATTACGTCGACCTGTCTGTTGACCGAGGCGCTACGTTCGTTTGGCGCCAACGTCACGCCGTTTATCCCGCATCGCTTTGACGAGGGCTACGGCCTGTCGCGTGCGGCGCTCGACCGCGTCAACGAGCTCGCCCAACCCAACCTGATCGTGACCGTCGATAACGGCATTGCCGCCAAGGAGGAGGTCTCCTATCTGGAGAGCCTGGGGATCGATTTGGTGGTCACGGACCATCACGAGCCGTCCGACCAGGTGCCGCAGGGCGTGCCCCTGACCGACCCTAAGCTCGAGGACGAGGGCCCCTCGCGCGAGCTTGCCGGTGCCGGCGTGGCGCTCAAGCTGGTGCAGGTCCTGGGCGAGCGTCTGGGCAAGCCGTCGTATTGGCGTTCGCTGATCGAGGTTGCGGCGCTTGGTACCGTGTCCGACATGATGCCGCTCACGCCCGAGAACCGCGCACTGGTCGCCGAGGGCATCCAGCAGATGCGCGTGACGGCCCGCCCCGGCTATATCGCGCTGGCCGCGCTCGCCAAGGCCGACCTCTCTAGCATTACGGCCGATGGCTTGTCGTTTTCGCTCATCCCCCGCTTAAACGCTGCCGGCCGCATGGCTGATCCCAAGCTGGCGCTCGACCTGCTGCTTGCCCGCGATCCTATCGAGGCAAGCGCGCTGGCGGCCGAGCTCGAGGAAATCAACCGTCAGCGCCGCGAGATCGAGGCGGAGCTCACACGCGACGCCATGGCAAAGGTCGAGGAGACTTATGATGGCGGTCGCGCAATCGTCGTGGGTGGCGAGGGCTGGCACGAGGGCGTCAAGGGTATCGTAGCGAGCCGTCTGACCAACCGTTATCACGTGCCGGCGCTGCTCTTCTCGATCGAAGACGGTATCGCTCGCGGTTCGGGTCGCTCGGTGGGTAAGGTCAACCTGTTCGACGCCGTAGAATGCTGCTCCGATCTGCTGATTCGTCGCGGCGGGCATGCGGGTGCGGTGGGCGTGACCATCGAGGCGTCCAAGCTCGACGAGTTCCGTCGTCGTCTTTCCGCCGTGCTGTCCGAACTTCCCGCCGAGGACTTTGAGGACACCGACGAGGTTGCCGCCACCGTCGACCTCTCCGAGCTGAATATCGAGACCATCGAGCAGATCTCCCGTCTTGAGCCGTTTGGCCAGGGCAACAAGGTGCCGCTGTTGGCGGCCGAGGGCGTGACAATGTGCGATCGCGCCGTGGTGGGCAAAACCGGCGAGCACATGCGCTTCGTGGCGACCGATGGCGCCGCGAGTGTGCCGGCCATTATGTTCCGCGTGCCGCAGATCGATAAGCTCATCAATTGCGACAGCGCTGTCGATTTGGTGTTCGAGGCCGTGGCCGAGCATTGGCAGGGACGCGTGAAGCCCAAGCTCATGATCAAAGATGTCTTGGTGCGCGATACCGCGGCGTCCAATATCGACGATCCGGCATGCGAGCTTCGCCGCGGCGTGCAACCGGCGGATTCTGGCCTGCGCCTGGAGTCGCGTAAACGCGAGACGCTCGCCCAGCTTTCTTATACCGAGCTCACGCGCTCGCTTATCCATAGCTTTATCGGCTCGAACCAGCCGCATCGCGCGCAGGTCGAGGCACTCGACGCGCTCGCCGACCACCAGAGCGTTTTGGCCGTTATGGGGACGGGACGTGGTAAGTCGCTCATCTTCCATGTGCACGCCGCGCGCGAGGCGGTCCTTCGAGGGCGTGCGAGCATCTTTGTCTATCCGCTGCGCGCACTCGTTGCCGACCAGGCCTATCATCTTTCATCGACGATGGCTGCGCTCGGCATTGGCGTCGGCGTGCTGACCGGCGAGACCGTGGAAGCAGCGCGCGATGACGTGTTTGCCGGCCTGGCTTCGGGCCGCACCGGCATCGTGCTCACGACGCCTGAGTTCCTGTCTATTCACCGCGACCGCTTTGCGCGCTCGGGGCGTATCGGATTTGTCGTTATTGACGAGGCGCACCATGCCGGTCTTGCCAAGGGCGGCGACCGAAGCGCATACCTCGACATGCCCGATATCCTCAAGGCCCTGGGCGATCCGGTCGTTATGGCGGCGACGGCCACCGCGACGGCTCCGGTCGTGGCGGAGCTTGCCCGCGTGCTGCCGATTACCCGTACGGTGGTCGACGAGACCGTGCGCGAGAACTTGCGGCTCGAGGACGACCGCGATCTTGCGAGCCGCGAAAACCGCCTGGTGTCCATCGTCGCGACGGGGGAGAAGACCGTCATCTACGTCAACTCGCGCGACCAGTCCGTGGCGCTTGCTAAGACGCTGCGCAAACGCGTTCCCGACTACGCGTCGCATATCGCCTTTTACAACGCGGGCCTTACGCGCACCGACCGTCATCGCGTAGAGGAGGCGTTTCGTGACGGATGCCTCAGCTGCATCGTCTCGACCTCTGCCTTTGGCGAGGGCGTCAACCTTCCCGATATTCGCCATGTCGTGCTCTATCACATGCCGTTTGGCGCGATTGAGTTTAACCAGATGAGTGGCCGCGCCGGTCGCGATGGACAGCCCGCCGTGATTCACCTGCTCTATTCGTCGCGCGACGCCCGCATTAACGAGCGCCTACTCGACTGCTATGCGCCTGAGCGCGACGAGCTCGTCACGCTCTATCGCGCGCTGCAAACCATGTGGCGCTCCAACCGCGGCAAGACCGGGGACGATTCCTTTAGCGCGAGCGATATCGACATCGCGCAGATGTGCCTTGCCATCGATGCTCGCACGCCGGTCGACGAGCGCTCGGTGGAAAGTGGCCTGGGAATCTTCGAAGAGCTTGGCTTCTGTCGCGTTTCGGGGTTTGACGACACCCGTCGCATCGCGATGGCCGAAAACCCCGGCCGTGTGCAATTGAGCAGGTCAATTCGCTATTTGGAGGGCTTGCGTTCGCGCATGGAGTTCTCGGCTTTCCGGAGTTGGGCGCTCGATTCGTGCGCTTCTGATATGCTAGCCAAAGTTAACCGCCCGATCGTACCGCGGGCCTAGGGGAAGGGGACCTCGATGGATGCCGCAGCCCGTACCGCCCATGATTCCGCCCTCCAGCCGTTCTCGGAGATGGAGCACTATAAGCATGCCGATGAGCTGCCGCCCGAGATTATGGCGGACAGCTACGACAAGCTGGAGCGCCTGTGCCTCAAATATATGAATGAGGACGACTTTTCTAAGGTGGAGCAGGCCTATTGCTTTGCTGCCGAGAAGCACTGCAACCAAAAGCGCCGCTCGGGTGAGATGTACATCAACCATCCCGTCGAGGTGGCCATCATTTTGGCCGATCTCAAGATGGACTGCGATGTGGTGTGCGCCGCGCTGCTGCACGATACCGTCGAGGATACCGAGACCTCGCTTGCCGATGTTTCCGGCCTGTTTGGCGATACGGTGGCCGAGCTCGTCGATGGCGTGACCAAGCTCACCAACATCGAAGTCGACAGCATGGACGAGAAACAGGCGCTTACGCTGCGCAAGATGTTTCTCGCCATGTCCAAGGACATCCGCGTTATCATCGTCAAACTTGCCGACCGCCTGCATAACATGCGTACGCTGGCGGCCCTTCGCGAGGACCGTCGCCTGTTTAAGGCCCGCGAGACCATGGACGTGTATGCGCCCCTGGCCGACCGTCTGGGCATGAGCTCCATTAAATGGGAACTCGAGGACCTGTCCTTCTTCTACCTTGAACCCGACGCCTACCAGCGCATCGCACGCATGGTGGCGGAGTCGCGCGAGGTCCGTGAGCGCTATCTGGCCGAGACCATCAAGACACTCACCGACGAGCTCAACCGCATTGGCCTGGAGGACTTCCAGATCAACGGCCGTTCCAAGCACTATTGGTCCATCTACCAAAAGATGAAGCGCAAGGGCAAGGAATTTTCCGAGATCTACGACCTGGTGGCACTGCGCGTCATCACGCATTCGGTGCGCGATTGCTACTCCACGCTCGGTGCGGTGCATACGCTGTGGCACCCCATGCCCGGGCGCTTTAAAGACTATATCGCCATGCCCAAGGTCAATAACTACCAGTCGCTCCACACGACGGTTATCGGCCCCACGGCTCGTCCGCTCGAGATTCAGATTCGTACCTACGAGATGCACGAGCAGGCCGAGTACGGTATTGCCGCCCACTGGCTCTATAAGAAGTCGGGCGGATCGTCTGCGTCTAAGACCAATGATGCCCAGCGCTTGGACGACCAGATTAACTGGCTCAAACATTCGCTCGATTGGGCTGCGTCTGATGAGATCACCGACGCCAAGGAATACCTGCATTCGCTGAAGGTCGAC
>CAJMPZ010000050.1 GCA_905215445.1 uncultured bacterium
CATCCCGAGTTTGAACTTGTTGCCATTACGTCCAACGCCGATGCCGGCCAGCCGCTGTCCGCAGTGTATCCGAGCTTTGCTGGCGTAAGCAATCTGGTTTTCACCACGCATGACGCCCCCGAGCTCAAAAGCTGCGATGCGGTTTTTCTTGCCGTGCCGCACACGGCTGCCATGGCGCAGGTGCCCGCGCTCCTTGCCGCGGGCGTTTCCTGCTTCGATCTTTCGGCCGATTACCGTCTGAGCGACCCGTCCGTCTTTGAGGCATGGTATGCCGCCGAGCACACGAGCCCCGAGCTGCTCAAGACCCGCGCTTTTGGCCTGCCCGAGCTGTTCTGCCAGGACTTAGAGACCGCTGCTTCCAGCCATGCCGCCGGAAAGCCCGTTTTGGTCGCTTGCGCCGGCTGCTATCCCACCGCAACGAGCCTCGCTGCCGCTCCTGCCGTGCGTGCGGGCTGGGTGGCAGAGAACGGCCCCGTAATCGTCGATGCCATTAGTGGCGTGACGGGCGCCGGTAAGTCCTGCAACGCTCGCACCCATTTTTGTAGCGCGGACGAGAACCTGGAGGCCTATGGCGTAGGCAAACATCGCCATACGCCCGAGATTGAGCAGATCCTGGACCTGACCGATCGCGTCGTCTTTACTCCGCACTTGGCACCGCTCAAGCGCGGCCTGCTTTCCACGGTGACGATGCCGCTCGCGCCGCAGACTCTCGACACGTTGGCCCTTGAGGACGTCGTCGACCATTACAAGAAGTTCTACGCCGGTCGCACCTTTGTGCGCGTGCTCGATGTCGGCCAGCAGCCCAAGACGGCTTCGGTCGTCGGCACCAACGCTGCCCAGATTGGCCTTGCGCTCAACAAGCGTGCGGGCGTGCTGGTGGCGACGGGTGCTATCGACAATTTGTGCAAGGGTGCAGCAGGCCAGGCGGTCCAGTGCGCCAACATCGTTTTTGGCTTTGACGAGCGACGAGGCTTGCCCACAGTGGCGTGCCCGGTGTAGCACATTCGATTGTTAACGATTTGGTGGTCGGGTATCGAGTTGGGCGCCGCTTTCAAGCTGGTCTAGTAGTTGTGACCGGTATGGCGTGCCAGCCGATGCCCGCTTTTTTGTCTGATATAAGGAGTCGTAGGGACGATGAATACCGACCTGATTGATATCAAGATACGCGCCGTCGAGGGTGGCGTTACGGCAGCGGCCGGCTTTAAGGCCGCAGGCATCCATGCAGGATTCCGGAAGAATCCCGAGCGCTTGGACTATGCGCTCGTCGTGCCCGATAAGCCCTGTCCAGGCGCCGGCGTGTTTACGACCAACCGCTTTTGCGCGGCGCCCGTGCAGGTGAGCCGTGCCAACCTGGGCGGTGCGGACAAGGGCTATGGCATCATCGCCGGCGTTTCAATCAACTCCGGCAACGCGAACGCTGCCACGGGCGAGACCGGCCTAGCCTGCGCGCGCGAGACGTGCAACATCGCCTCGCAGGTTATTGGCTGCGAGCCCCAGCAGATCCTGGTTGCCTCGACGGGTGTGATCGGACAGATTTTGCCGATCGACACGTTTGAGGCAGCCGTCCCGTCCGCCTACGAGGCGCTCTCTGCCCATGGCGGTGCCGATGCGGCCCGTGCCATCATGACGACCGATACGCATTCCAAGGAGTATGCCGTTCGCTATCGCAGCGAGGCTGCGGGCCATGCGGGCAACGCTTATACGGTGGGCGGCATGTGCAAGGGCTCGGGCATGATCATGCCCAATATGGCTACCATGATCGCGGTCATTACTACCGATGCCCCCGTCGAGCCGGAGGCGCTCCACACCCTACTGCTCTCGATCGCTAAGCAGACCTTTAATAAGGTGACGGTCGATTCCGATACCTCGACCAACGACACCTGCATCGTGCTTGCTTCTGGCGCTGCTGCCGCTGATACCGAGGCTATCGTCGAGGGCACTGATGCCTTTGACGAACTGTCCTTTGCCGTGCACGAGGTGTGCGAGAGCCTGGCGCGCAACATCGCGGCCGATGGCGAGGGCGCGTCAAAGCTCGTGACGGTTAACGTTACCGGCGCCGCCACCGACGAGGAAGCCGATATCGCCGCCCGTGCCGTCGCCAACTCGCCGCTCGTCAAGACCTGCATCGCCGGTCACGACTGCAACTGGGGCCGCGTCGCCATGGCGCTCGGCAAGTGCGGCGTGAAGTTTCATCAGGAAGACGTTTCCATCGACATGATGGGCATGCCGGTCTGCCGCGACGGTCTGACTGTTCCCTTTGACGAGGACGAGGCTCTGCGACGTTTTGAGGCGTCCGAGATCGTGATCTCGGCCGACCTGGGTGCAGGCGACGCGGCAACGACCGTGTGGACCTGCGACCTCACGCACGAGTACATCTCCATCAACGGCGACTACCGTTCCTAGATTCCAGGCACGCTGCGCATCTTGCCGCATTGCGGACAGCGAAGCACGGCGTGATAACGATACGAAAGATGAGGCAGATTATGAAATTCGCACGCGACTGTCGTTCGAGCGAATCCAACGAAGCAACCGCGCAGCTGCTGTTCGAAGCGCTGCCGTGGATTAAAAACCTGACCGGCAAGACGGTCGTTATCAAATATGGCGGAGCCGCCATGGTCGATGAGCAACTGCGCCGCGACGTGATGAGCGACATCGTTTTGCTCAAGATTATCGGCATGCGCCCCGTCATCGTGCATGGCGGCGGCAAGGCCATCAACGAGGCGTTGAGCCATTACGATATTCCCGTCGAGTTTAAGAACGGCCAGCGCGTGACTACGCCGGCGACTATGGATATCGTGCGCGAGGTGCTGGGCGGCAAGGTTAACCAGGAGCTGGTTGCTGCTATCAACCACCACGGCAACCTGGCCGTGGGCGTGTCGGGCAGCGATGCCGGCACGCTCATCGCCGAGCCGCTCGACCCCGAGCTCGGTCGCGTGGGCAAAGTGACGAACGTCAACACGGACTATATCGAGCGTTTGCTCGATAGCGAGTACATCCCCGTCATCGCTACCGTCGCGGCGGGGGAGGACGGCGGTTTCTTCAACATCAATGCCGATACCGCCGCCGGTGCCGTCGCGGCAGCGCTTCACGCGCATAAGGCGATCTTTTTGACCGACGTCGATGGCCTGTACAAGGACTTTAGCGATAAGGATTCGCTTATCTCTAACCTAACGCTCGACGAGGTTAACGAGATGCTCTACGGTGGCGAGGTCGATAAGGGCATGATTCCCAAGCTACGTGCGGCCGTCGACGCGCTTGCCGGTGGCGTGTTCCGCGCCCATATCATTAACGGTACCACGCCGCATTCGCTGCTGCTTGAGCTGTTGACCGATGCCGGCGTCGGCACCGTGATCCATTCTACCGAGACGGCCTACGAGTTCGATACGCACCCGCACCCGCTTTCGACCTTTGCGGCGCGCCTGACCGAGAATCTCGACGAGGTCGAGAAGCTTCAAACGGTTTAGCCGGCTCAAAATTGCTACGCCATTACGCCCAAACTCCGCGCTACTTGGCGCTTAACGAAAGGTATCTCATGTCACTTGCAGCACAACAATCGCTCGAATCCTACTACGTCATGCACACCTTCGGTCGCTCTCCGGTCGAGTTTGTCGAAGGCCGCGGCATGAAGCTCACCGGCGACGATGGCCGCGAATACCTCGATTTTCTTGCCGGCATCGGCGTGTGCAGCCTGGGCCACGGCAACCCGGCAGTGCTGTCGGCGCTCGAGGCTCAGACCAAAAAGCTTCTGCATGTGTCTAACTACTTCTACATCGAGCGGCGTGGACAGGTCGCGGCGCTGCTGTCCAAGCTTGCCAACGACGACGTAGATGGTGCGTGCGTGCTGGCCGATGCCATTGTCGCCGGCGATGAGACCACGGCCGCTGCGCTCGGTGCCCCGGCTGCGGACGAGCAGGTGTGGGAGACGTTCTTTGCCAATTCTGGTGCCGAAGCCAACGAGGGCTCGATGAAGCTTGCGCGTCTGTACGCCAAGCGTGCTGGTAACGGCGGCAACACCATCGTATGCATGCGTGGCGGCTTCCACGGCCGTACGCTCGAGACCATTGCCGCCACCATGCAGGATTGGCTACAGGACAGTTTCCGTCCGCTGCCGGGTGGCTTTGTGGCCTGCACACCCAACGATGTAGATGAACTGCGTGCAATTTTTAAGCAGTTGGGCAGTGAAATTTGCGCCGTGATGCTCGAGCCGATTCAGGGCGAGAGCGGTGTGCACCCCATGACCGAGGAGTTTATGGCTACGGCGCGCGACTTGGCGCACGAGGTGGGTGCCGTGCTTATTGCCGACGAGGTCCAGTGCGGAATCTTTCGTACGGGTAAGCCGTTTGCGTTCCAGACCTATGGCGTGGAGCCCGACATCATGAGCCTTGCCAAGGGCATTGCCGACGGTGTGCCTATGGGTGCCGTGGTGGCAAAGAAGGAAATCGCCGACGTCTTTAAGCCCGGCGATCATGGTTCGACCTTCGGTGGCAGCTGCTTGGCCATCGCGGCGTGTGCCGCGACGCTCTCCGCGCTTGTGCACGGCGATTATGCCGAGCATGCTGCCAAGGTTGGCGCCTATATGGAGCAGGCGCTGGCTAAGCTTCCGCATGTGGTAGAGGTGCGTGGTCGCGGCCTGATGCTCGGCTGCGATTTGGATGCTGCCGCGGGTGATGCACACGACGTCGTGGCCCGTGCATTGGGGGCTGGTGCCGTGATCAACGCTACAGGCGCACATACGCTGCGCTTCCTTCCGCCGCTCGTGTGCGAAGAGGCCGACGTGGACAACCTGATCGAGATCCTGGCGGGTGTTTTGGCCTAACACGGCGCAATAACTTAATTTGGACCGGGTTCCGGACTGCGGACGTGCCATATGCGGCACGATTCAGCGGTCTGGAGCCCGTTTTGCTATCGATTTACCATGGCTGGGATAGGCCGTGTGCAAAAAGTGGCAAATATGAGTACGGGCACTAACTTCGTAACATATAAATTAGGCACTTTTAGATGAGTTGGGCCACATATGTCCAGTTTTGTAGTTGGCAAATTGGCTTAACTGGACTATCGATCGTCGTTCTAATGCCGGATTTGCCTTTTATGACTTCGAAAACGCTGCTACTAAAAAGGTAGCAGTACTCATATTTGGCATTTTTTGCACACGGGTATTCGCCAAGGGTCCATTTCGCCGCCCGAGCCCCGCTTCGTCGCTCCGCTCCTCGCGTGCTGCGCTGGAAAACGCTTCGCGTTTCCTCAGCTCCGCACTCTTGCGGGTTCGAATCCCATGCACCGGCCCAAAAAAGAAAGGCCTCCATCGCTGGGGGCCTATCAATTCAATGGCGGGCGATGAGGGATGTCCGCGTGCGGCTGGCGCCGTCCGCGCCCCGCTTCGTCGCTCCGCTCCTCGCGTGCTGCGCTGGAAAACGCTTCGCGTTTCCTCAGCTCCGCACCCTGTCGGGTTCGAATCCCTCTGCGATGGGCCCAAAAAAGAAAGGCCCCCATAGCTGGGAGCCTAACAAATCAGTGGTGGGCGATGAGGGATTCGAACCCCCAGCCTTGTGCGTGTAAAGCACCTGCGCTAACCGTTGCGCCAATCGCCCGCAGAGATTGAGTATAGCGGAAACCCTGCGTGGTTCACCGCTAATTCATAACGAAAACTAAGCGGCGACTTTAGCGCCCTTGTCCTCGTCGATAAAGAAGCGCTTGTACCAAATGAGGAACGTCAGCGTGGTATAGATCTTGCGCTGGTTGAGCGCGCGACCCTTAAAGTGATCGTCGAGCAGTTTCATGAGCGCATCGGTGTCAAAGAAATCAGCAGCCCACGGCGCGGTGAAGTATTCCTTTACGTAGTCGTAATACTTTTGCTCGCGCAGCCAGAACTTGACCGGTACGGGGAAGCCCACCTTCTTGCGCGTTGCCCACTCGTCGGGCAGCGTGCGGTTGGCAGCGTGACGCAGAACGAGCTTGCAGCCTTCTTCGTTAACACGGTAGTTGGCGGGAATGTGCTCGGCAAACTCCATGACCTTCTTGTCCAGGAACGGAACGCGGAGCTCCAGAGAATGCGCCATGCACATCTTGTCGGCCTTGAGCAGAATGTCACCCGGCAGCCACATGTTCATATCCAGATACTGTTTCTTGGAAAGCTCGCAGCAGTCGGGAACCTGCTTGTAGTACTCGGCGCACATCTCGGCGGCGTTCTTGCCGGTGTTATAAGCGGGCTTGAGCACCTCGTCGACTTCGGAGGGATCGAACACCTTTGCCTGACCCACATACCAGCGCTCGGGAACCTCGGCGCATTTCGTCAGGAAGTTGTGTCCCTTAAAGTAGGGGAGATGCTGAACGAGTGAGCCCAGGGCGTGACGTACGCCGAGCGGCACGCGTTTCTTAAAGGTACGCATCTCGGGGGTGTCCTCGTACCACTCATAGCCGGCAAACAGCTCGTCGGCACCCTCGCCCGAAAGGACGACGGTGACCTCCTTGGAAGCCATCTGCGCCAGATAGTACAGCGGCACGCTGGACAGGTTCGATTGCGGCTCGTCCATGTGGTACTGGATATCGGGCAGTGCATCAAAGAACTCGTCGGCGGTAATCATCTTGCGCACGTTCTTGATGCCCAGCTTGTCGGAAAGCTCGGCGGCGTAGTTGGTCTCGTTGAAGTTCTTGTAATCGAAGCCGACAGAATACGTGGTGTCGGGCATGAGACAGGCGGCAATGTAGCTGGAGTCCACACCGCCAGAAAGGAACGAGCCCACCTTAACATCGGCGATTCGGTGCGCAGCGACGCTTTCGTGCACGACCTTGTCGCACTCGTCCACGTACTCCTCGAAGGTCTTGGAGTTGTCGTCGGTGAAGTCACAGCTCCAGTAACGCTTGATGTCCATGGTGTTGGTCGTCAGGTCATACGTAAAGCAATGCGCCGGGGCAAGCTTGAACACGCCCTTAAAGAAGGTCTCCTCCGTGGCGGGGAATTGCAGCGTCAGGTAGGGGCGCAGCGCGTCGTGGTTGACAGCCTTCTCAAACTTGGGATGGTCCAGGAAGCTCTTGATCTCGGAGCCAAACAGCAGCGAGCCATCGGATGCCTGGTAGTAATAGAACGGCTTGATACCAAAGATGTCACGAGCACCAAAGAGTTTGTTCTTGTTCTGGTCGTGAATCACGAACGCGTACATGCCGCGCAGACGGTTGACCAGGTCCTCGCCCCACTCCTCGTAACCGTGTACCAGGACTTCGGTATCAGCGTTGCAGTGGAAGGCGTAGCCGGCCGCCTCCAGCTCGGCGCGAAGCTCCTGGAAGTTGTAGATCTCTCCGTTGAAGACAATCGTGACCTTGCCGTCGTCGCTCGACATGGGCTGGGCTCCAGCTTCGGAAAGATCGAGAATCGAAAGACGACGGAAGCCAAGGGCAACGTTGTCGACGATATGCTGGCCGCCCATATCGGGACCACGGTGGATGATGCGATTCATCATGGCCGTGAGAACCAGCTCACTCTGTTCATCTGTACCGGTAAAACCGACAAAACCGCACATGCAAGATCCTTTCTGCTGACGGCTCAGGTGTACTGCCGCAAGGATTGTGGCAGCTGATGTCAAATAATCTTTACTATCATGCCAATCTTTTGTTTCGTGATAGGGCATAAGCGCCGAGCGAACCGAAAAAACCACGTCCCGATCTTCAGACGAAGCGGCGGGCCGTGGTTGCGAACGCTATGTTAAAGAACAGCACCCAGATTTCCTTGTTTTTACACGGGGTGAACACCGTTGCCATTTATTAGACCACGGCACAGTCCATGCAATTTTTTAGAAGGCTGTGATGCGCGTAAGGTCAGGTGGCATATTAGGATGGTTGATAATACAGAATGTTTCATCGTTTCTGCCGCGGGACGTCTTCTGCCCTTTAAGGCTGAATTTAGCGAGAGAGGTCTTTGTATGTCGAGTCCGACACAAGAGAAGCTAACTCTGATGCGCTATATAGAGTTGCTCGAGGAAGATGACCTTGTTGTTTCCAGACCGAGCGCTTCGTGCGACCAGCGCATTGAGTTTGCGACTGATGACTCGCGCCAGGTGCGTCCGGGCACGTTGTTTGTCTGCAAGGGCCGTGCGTTTAAGCGCGAGTACCTGCTTTCGGCAATCGCCGATGGCGCCGTGGCCTACGTTTCCGAGGTCGATTACGATGTTGATCTTCCCGCGGTGATTGTGAGCGATATTCGTCGCACGCTCGCCGTGGTGGCAGATGCCTTTTATGGGCACCCGTCGGGTAAGGTGAAGGTCTGCGCCTTTACAGGCACCAAGGGCAAGTCGACCTGCAGCTTTTATCTGCGCGGCATCCTCGCCAACGAGGCCAAGCTTACGGGCTGTCATCGACCCGCTCTTAATACGGGCATTGAGTTCGACGACGGCATCGAGACGGGCCCTTCCAAGCTGACGACCCCCGAATCCTTCCTGCTGCAGTCTCGCATCGCGCATGCTGCGGAGGCGGGTGCCCCGTGGCTGGTTATGGAGGCATCGAGTCAGGGCCTCAAATACGAGCGTACGGGCAAGATTGACTTTGAAGTCGGCGCCTTTACCAATATCGGCGAGGATCACATTTCGCCGATTGAGCATCCGACGCTCGAGGATTACTTTGCCAGCAAGCTCAAAATCTTCTTGCAGAGCCGTTTTGCCGTGGTCAATCTCGATATGGATAAGGTCGATCGCGTGCTCGAGGCGGCATCTCGTTGCGAACGTACGGTGACGTTCTCCCTGACCGACGAGCGTGCCGACGTGCTTGCGCTGGCGATTCGCAATGGCGACTGCGGCGTGGTGGCAACGGTGCGCACGCCCCGTTTTACGCGTGACATTGTGATTCCCACGCCGGTTAAGTTCAATGTGTCCAACGCGCTTGCCGCTATTGCCTGCGCCGAGGCCCTGGGCATTTCCGAAGAGGGTATCGTCCATGGCTTTGAGGGCGTCTTCGTTCCCGGTCGTATGGAGCTCTATCCGTCCGTATCGGGCAAAATCCTGGGCATCGTCGATTTTGCACATAACGGCATGAGCCTCGAGACACTCCTGCGCGACTTGCGCGAGAACTATCCCGAGCGCGAGCTGGCGGTTGTATTTGGCGCTACGGGCGGTAAGGGTGTCGATCGACGCACCACGATGGGCATCGCCGCTGGCAAGTATGCCGACCGAATCGTGATTACCGAGGATGACCCCGGCCCCGAGGATGTCGAGGACATCTGCGCCGAGATCGCGCGCAACGTTCAAGCGCAGGGAAATGATAACTGGCAAATCGTGACTGATCGCGTTGCCGCTATCGAGACTGCCGTGCGCGAAACTGTCCGTCCTGCCGTGGTCATCGTGACCGGTAAGGGCGAGGAAGAGTGTATGCTGCGCAAGAACGGACCCGAGCCTTGTGAGCGCGACGGTTTGATTCTCAAGCGCACCCTTGCGGCGTACGACGCCTAGACCAGCCCCTTCTATGTAAACGGAGTGACCATGTCCCACAACATCCTGCCGACCGTTGCCGAGCTTTCGGGCGAGATGCGCGAGCGCCTTGCCAAGGTCAAGTATGTCTTTACCGATCTGGACGCCACGATGCTCGCCCCCGGCTCGTGCGTGCTGCGCGATAACGACGGCAATCCCTCGACCAAGCTCGTCGAGGCGGTTGTCGCGCTCGCCCGTGCCGGCATCCAGGTGGTTCCCACCTCGGGTCGCAATCGCACCATGATCCATGAGGACGCCCGCGTGCTCGGCCTCAACTCCTACATCGGCGAGATGGGCGGCCTGGTCATGTACGACCTCAAGGCCAACGACTGGGAGTACCTGACGGGCGACATGCCCTACGACCCCGCCTGCGGTCTCACGCCGCACCAGGTGATCGAGCAGACCGGCGTGTGCGAGAAGATCCTTGCCCGCTGGCCGCACAAGATCGAATACCACAACGACATGTCGACCGGCTACAAGTACCGTGAGGTCACCGTCGGCATGCGCGGCGATGTGCCCGACGATGAGGTCCAGGCCATCCTGGACGAGGCCGGCTGCGGTCTGGTCTGGGCTTGCAACGGCCATCTGACTCACCTGTCCAAGCCGACGACGCTCGAGCTTAATCGCGTCGAGGACGGCCGCGCCTTCAACATCAATCCGGCGGGTCTCAACAAAGGCGTTGCCATTGCGCGCTTCTGCGAGCACCTGGGGATCGAGCGCGAGGAGACGCTTGCGCTCGGTGACTCCGAGTCCGACTTCTACATGGCCGACCATGTTGGCATGTTCTGCCTGGTCGAGAACGGTCTGACGAGCGCCGGTGCCCCGGAGTTCTTGGATGCCTGCGACAATGCCTATATTACGCGCGGCAAGATTGTCGACGGTTGGGTGGCAACGGCCGAGCTGTTGGTCGCGGCCCGTTCGTAGCGCGACGCATCACGCATGGTCGCATTTTTCGAGAGAGAATCTGGTGAGGTAATGTCCGATATCGATAATCTGGCCGGGGACACGCGTCCGATCGGCGTGTTCGACTCGGGCCTGGGCGGCTTAACGGTCGCGCGCGCGATCGCAACGGCGCTTCCGCGCGAGTCCGTCTACTATTTCGGTGACACTAAACGCTGCCCTTATGGCACCCGCACCGAGGACGAGGTTCGCTCGTTTGCGCTGCAGGCGGGCCGCTGGCTATCGAGGCACGACGTTAAGATCATGGTCATCGCCTGTAACACGGCGACCGCCGCGGCCTTGCGTCTGGCTCAGCAAGTGCTCGACGTTCCTGTGATCGGCGTGATCGCCCCGGGCGCACGCGCCGCCATCAACAGCACGCGTACGCGTCGCGTGGGCGTGCTCGCCACCAACCTCACCATTCGCTCGGGCGCCTACACGCGCGCCATCCAGGATTTGGATGCTGGTGTCGATGTGTATGGCTGCCCGGCTTCGAGCTTTGTCGAGGTCGTCGAGCACGAGCTCGCCTCGGGCGCGCATCTGCAGGAGCAGTGGCTCGAGAACGAGGATATTTTTGATACGCCAGCCGTTCGCGCGCTGGTCGGCACCACAGTCGAGCCGCTGCACGATCGTGGCATCGATACCGTGGTACTCGGCTGCACGCATTTCCCGCTGCTGGTGGGTCCCATCCGCCATGCGCTAGGACCCGGGGTGCGCGTGGTGAGCTCCGCCGAGGAGACCACCCGCGAGCTGACCGATATCCTCACGCGCCGTGAGCAGCTGGCGGGCGATGCCGCCGAGCCACAGCATCGCTTTGCCACCACGTCTGACAACATTGCCGAGTTTGCGGTGGCGGGTAGCTTTATCTTTGGCCAGCCGCTTAAAAGCATCGAGCATGTCGATATCGACGAACTCGGTTAGGCTCGCAATGTCGCCGGAGGCTTCGCCACATCTTTTGCCGAAAGGATAGTTCCATGGAATACATGCAGGTCAACCGCGCCAACGGCCGCGCTGTCAACGAGCTGCGCCCCGTTAAGCTCACCCGCGGCGTCATGAAGCACGCCCACGGCTCGTGCCTGGCTGAGTTCGGCGACACGCACGTACTGTGCGCCGCCACCATCGAGGAGGGTGTGCCTGGTTGGCGCAAGGGCGCCAAGGCCGGCTGGGTAACGGCGGAATATGCGATGCTACCGGCCTCGACCGGTAAACGCTGCAAGCGCGAGCATGCCAACCGCAAGGGCCGCTCCATGGAGATCGAGCGGCTTATCGGCCGCAGCCTGCGTACCGTCGTCAATATGAAGGCGCTCGGCGAGTACACCGTTACCGTCGACTGCGATGTGATCCAGGCCGATGGCGGCACGCGTACGGCGAGCATTACCGGCGCCTGGGTGGCGCTGCACGACGCCCTTGCCATGTGGGTCGAGGCGGGCAAACTCGAGCGCATCCCGCTCACGGGCCAGGTTGCCGCCATTTCCATGGGCGTCGTCGACGGCAACACCCTGCTCGACTTGGATTATTCCGAGGACAGCCACGCCGAGGTCGACATGAACCTCGTCGCCACCGATTCTGGTGAGATGATCGAACTCCAGGGTACCGGCGAGCAGGCGCCCTTCGACCGCAAGCGTCTCAACGCTCTGCTCGACCTGGGTGACAAGGGTATCGCCGAGCTCATCGAGCTTCAGCGCCAAGCCCTCGCCTAACCTGCCAAAAAGGGACAGGTTTATTTTGGCAGGTTTTATCTGGGAAAACGTCGAAGTATAAGACTGCCGTTGATTGAGACGGGAGAGAGGCCGAAGTCCTCGTCGTCCTCAACTCGTCATTGCTATAGAGACAAAGGAGACCAGCTATGGCACTTGAGAAGATTGACATCGACACCCTCGACCCGGCGGCGACCATCGTCGTGGCAACCGGCAACGCCCATAAGCTCACCGAGATCGAGGCCATTTTGGGCAAGGTCATGCCCGAGGTGCGCTTTGTGGCGCTCGGCCAGCTGGGCGATTTTGAGGACCCCGAGGAAAACGGCACGACGTTTTTGGAGAACGCCATCATCAAGGCGCAGGCTGCGGTCGAGGAGACGGGCCTTATGGCCATCGCCGACGACTCCGGCTTGGTCGTCGATGCGTTGGACGGTGAGCCGGGCGTGTATAGCGCGCGCTATGCGGGCGTGCATGGCGACGATGCCGCCAACAACGCCAAGCTTCTCGTTAACCTGGAAGGCGTGGCAGACGAGGACCGTACCGCGCGCTTTATGAGCGTCGTCGCGCTTATCGATACGGACGGCCTGGTCACCTATGGCGAGGGCGCCTGCGAAGGCGTTATCGCGCACGAGGGCCGCGGCGAACACGGTTTTGGCTACGACCCGCTGTTCCTGCCGGTCGATACGCCGGGCAAGACCATGGCCGAGCTCACGGCGGACGAGAAGAACGCCATCAGCCATCGTTTCCATGCGCTCGAGCATCTGTCCGCCAAGCTGACGGGCGAGGAGTAGACCGTGCGTGCGGTGGTGCAGCGCGTGCTCAACGCCAGCGTGACAGTCGACGGCGAGTGCGTGGGCCGTATTGGACGCGGCTACTTGGTGCTGCTGGGCGTGGGCCACGGCGACACACGCGCCGAAGCCGACAAGCTGTGGGGCAAGCTCCGCGGGCTGCGTATCAACGAGGACGAGAACGGCAAGACCAACTTGGCGCTGGCGGATGTCGACGGCGAGGTGCTCGTGGTGTCGCAGTTCACGCTGTTTGCCGACTGCCGCCACGGCCGCCGTCCGTCGTTTACGGACGCCGGCGCGCCCGATGTCGCTAACGAACTTTACGAGTACCTTTTGACACTCGTCGCTCAGGACGTTGAGCATGTGGCGCACGGTATCTTTGGCGCCGATATGAAGGTCGACCTGGTCAACGACGGTCCGTTCACCATCGTCCTGGACACAGACAATCTTTAGGTTACGCGGTTTTACCAAACCGCGTAACTACTCGACGCTGCACGGCCACCATTCGGCCAATCTGTCGCTCAAACCGTCGCTCGCGTACCAAAGTACGCGTCGCTCCTCTTTCGCGACACCTTGGCTCGAATGGTGGTCGTTCGCTGACGTGAACTGGTCATGTGAGGTTATCGTCTGGTACGTATTTGGGACCGGGCTTTTTTAGCTGCTTGCGTATGGCTGCAACAGGGTGCTATAGTATTAGAGTTTTGTCTATCTTAGGGGTATTATCCCCTTTTTGAATTGCACCCTCTGGAGGCCCTATTCATGGAAGAGATGGAAGTCAATCACGTCGACGACATCCACGAGAAGCTGACCGATATGGTGGGCGATCGCGTCAAGGTTAAGGCCAACATGGGCCGTACCCGCGTCATCGAGCGCATGGGCACCATCAAGAGCGTCCACCCCGCTGTCTTTATCGTTGAGGTTGACGAGCGTCGCGGCCGCAAATCGCGTCAGTCCTACCAGTACATCGATGTCCTTACCGGCCAGGTCGAACTGTTCGACCCCGAGAGCGGCGAACATATCTTTACCCCGCTCGGCAACCAGCTCGAGGAGCACTAACGGTGACCGATCGGTCCCTCATCCTTACCGCGCCGGCAAAGATTAACCTCTATCTGGGGGTTCATACCGAGCGCGACGCCCGCGGCTATCACAGGGTCGATTCCCTGATGGCAGCCGTCGGTCTAGCCGATACCGTGACGGTCACGCCGGCGCAGGCGTTGACCGTCCAGACGGTTCCGGCATCCGATTTTCCCATGCAAAAAAATACGGCCTATCGGGCGGCAATCGCTATGGCCGAGCGTTACGGTCGCGATGCCAACGTGTGCGTGACGATCGAAAAGCGTATCCCGCTGTGCGCCGGCCTGGGAGGCCCCTCGACGGATGCCGCTGCGGTCATCGTTGCCTTGGCCGAGCTGTGGGGTATCGACCGCGCCGACCCCGCGCTCGATGACATCGCTCGCGGTATCGGCGCCGACGTGCCGTTCTTTTTGCACACGAGTCCCGCATTCTACGTCGGCGGGGGAGATGTGCTGGCCACTGAGTATCCTGTGCTTCCGGCGACACCTGTCGTATTGGTCAAACCGCACGAGACGAGCGTTTCAACGGTTGAAGCGTATCGACGATTTGATGAGAGCCCGGTGCCCGCGGAAAAACCCGATGCGATTGCTTCTGTCTTACGCGCCGGCGATGCCGAGGCGGCATATGCGCTCGTTCATAACAATCTGGGCGTCATATCCGCGCAGATGGAGCCGCGGATCCAGGCAGTTCTCGACTGGCTGCGCGCACAGGAGGGAACCGTTGCCGTGGACGTGTGCGGTTCGGGTGCTTGCTCGTTTGCCATTTGCGATACCGTCGCTGCAGCAGCCCATCTTGCGGGAGCTGCCCAGCAAAATGGCTGGTGGGCCTGCGCGACTGAGCTTATTCCCAACACGGTTCAAATCGACGCGCCAAAGAAATAAAAATTTCTCTAGCACGCGACGAAAATCTTTGTTACTATAGTCGAGCTAACGGGTTGTGGCTCAGTTTGGTAGAGCACTGCGTTCGGGACGCAGGGGTCGCTGGTTCAAATCCAGTCAACCCGACCAGAGCATGAGAAGGGACCGCTTCTTGCGGTCCCTTTTTTTAGCTATTGTTGTGATACCGCGGCACCCGCGGTATACTCATTCGAGCTTGTCTCGCTGTATTGTGGAGGTCTACATGTTTGGACTGAGGGCTCCTGAGCTCATCATTATTCTCGTCGTTGTCTTGATCATCTTCGGGCCTAAGAACCTGCCGAAGCTCGGCAAGTCTCTCGGCTCTACCGTCAAGAATATCCGCGAGGGTATGGAGGGCGACGATAAGGGCGAAACCAAGCAGGCCGAGGACGTTGTGGTCGAGGAGTCCAAGGAGGACAAGGAGATCGCAGAGCTCGAGGCCAAGCTCGCTGCTGCCAAGAAAAAGCAGGCAGAGGACAGCGACGCGGACGCAGAGTAGTCCCATCCCTTTGGGGTGAGCACCTGACCGGCTTGCCCGCAGGCTAGCCGGTCTTTTTCGTTTTGTTGACAGTTGATCGTTACATCATAGTTGGGGAGATATCCGTATGGACGCAAGCCAGATCGTACTGACCGCTGAGGGCCGCCAGAAGCTCGTCGAGGAGCTTGCTTGGCGTGAGGGCGATTACGCCAAGGAGATCGTCGAGGACATCAAGGAAGCCCGCGCGTTCGGCGACCTTTCGGAGAACTCCGAGTACGATGCCGCCAAGGACAAGCAGGCCCAGAATGCTGCTCGCATTGCCGAGATTCAGGCCATCCTCGCCAACGCTCAGGTTGCTGCCACCACGGGCGATCTGACCGTCTCCATCGGTTCCACCGTTTCTCTGATCGATCCCAACGGTGAGGTCATGGAAGTCACGCTCGTCGGTACCACCGAGACCAACTCGCTCGAGCACAAGATCTCCAACGAGTCTCCGGTCGGCCACGCCATTATCGGTCACGGCGAGGGCGACTCCGTCGAGGTCGTTACGCCTTCGGGCAAGACCCGCGTCTACACCAT
>CAJMPZ010000051.1 GCA_905215445.1 uncultured bacterium
AGCTGCGTCCGGATCTGCCCATGGTGGATACGCCGTACAGCCGCGCCCGTCACCGTGGGTAGGGTAGGGCGCAGACGGCATTGCTGATGGGCTGTTCGCGCACAACACCAACTGTATATGCTGCACCTTTGGCCCCGGCTCCATCGCGAGCCGGGGCCTTTTGTTTGGAGCGGAAACTGCGTCCCGGAATTGGCGCTCAGAATGGGACGCGCTTTCCGGTTGGAGCTTCAAACGGAAAGCGCATCCCGGAATCCGCGCCTGGAATGGGACACACTTTCCGGTTGTCGTTCACTTGGAAACTGCATCCCAGTTTGAGCGTTCATTCTGGGACACGCTTTCCGTTAGGCCTACCATCCGGAAAGTGCATCCCGTTTTGAGCGTCCAGACTGGGACGCGCTTTCCGCCAGCGTGGCTGCTGAGAAAGCATGTCCCAGATTGGCAAGATGCGACGCGGCGAGTCGCCGTTCAGCGGCCCCTACAGCTCCACGTCGTTAAGCCATGCCGGCAGAGCGGTCTGCCGGATGCCTGCCGTCTGCAGCTTTTTCGCGAGCAGTCCTGCCGAGCGGACCTCGTTCATGGTAAAGCGCAGCAGAGGGTGACCGTAGAGCGATAGGTGCGCCTCGCGCTGTCGTTCGGCAACGAGCGCCTCGGCGGTGGTGCGTCCGGCCAGCATGGTCTGGTCGGTATATTTGATGAGCCCGTCGAGCTCGCCCAGCGTGAGTTCCCGCGCCTGGCGCTCCCAGGCAAAGTCCGTTCGTATGGGCTTGGCCGAATCGAAGGGGTCCGTCAGCTCGTATTGAAGCCAGTCGGGCGCAAAGCCCGTCTCGATCATGACGGCTCGGGCGACCGATTCCCCGCCGCTCTCGGCGCGGGCGTCGGCATATCGAAGCGTTGTGAGGGCGGTGCGAATCGCGCGACCATTGCGGGCAGTCGCTCGTTGCTCAACGGCCTCCATCAGCTGTTCCGGCGCAAGGCCGAGCTTTGAGATCGCCGAATCGGCAATGGACATGCCGTCGGCAAAACCAGTTTGCAGCAGGCAATCTGTGGCCGTTTGGATGGGCGGCGTAACCGATACGCCGGCTCTGCGTATTGCTCCGGTCGGCTCAATCTGGTGTCGCTGAATATGTGCGCCCGGACGAGCCGACGGCTTTGTCGAGCTGCAAACATGCACGACGTTCAGGTGTCGCCACGAGACCTCGAGCCCCAGCGAGCAAGCTGCCGAAAACGAGCAGAACGTCCAATCGGGATGGATGATCGCAAGGGCGCGGATAATCTCGCAATGGCGTTGCGCTCGGTTGAGTTCATCCCAGCGCGTTTTTCGCGCAAACAACCCCGGCATGGGCGAGACAACCGTGCCGCCGGTGCGCCGAAGGAGCGCTTTTCGGATCGCCGTGCTCGGGGGAATCAGACAGCGCCCCTCTTGTTCGGCTTGAGTGAGCAGTTGGTCGATGAGCTGGTCATTGCAATGGGTCATGAGCTACCGCCTCCTTTTGGGTAGCAAAAACGTATCAGCTGGAACTTGCCGCTCAGCTGACCAAAAGCTGACCAAAATCTAACCATGCAGGTAGATGGCCTGCTTTTGGCGACATATTTCTTGTTTGAATCGGTGGGCGGTAATCGGCGACCGTGAACGGTAGCTGGATATGAAGTCTTGGTAAGTTTCGGGACGTGTACTTTTTGAAAAAGAGCATTCTATCTGCTGTTTTGTGTTTCTGGATCGCATATTTGAAGGCATGTGATAAGGGCTGCGGATCGTCGTCTGTGTCGGCGGAAACCGTGACCCGGAATTGCCGCTCGGAATGGGGCGCGCTTTCCGGGACGCCCCTCAACCGGAAACTGCGTCCCAGACTTCGGCCCCAGAGTGGGATGTATTTTCCGGTAGAAGTTTCAGTGGAAACCGCATCCCAGAATTTAGGCTCAGAACGGGACGCGCTTACCTGATAGCATGCTTGGCGGAAGCTACGGCCCAGTATTTGGCTCCAGAACGGGATGCGTTTGCCGGGACGGTCCGCGTGCGGTGGTGTAACGTCCCTTTTGCGTGGCGCGCTTGTCGAATTACGTTATAGCTAGCTATATTATAGGAAGGTATAATATAGCTAGCTATAACGTAAAGGAAGGATGGTCCTATGTTTATCGGAAGAACAGCGGAAATGTCCGAGCTCAATCGACTGTATGGCACGGGCTCCTTTGAGATGCCTGTGATTTACGGCCGCCGTCGTGTGGGTAAAACGCGTCTTATCACAGAGTTCATCCAAGGCAAGAAGGCTATTTACTTTCAAGCTCGTCGTACCAATGCAGAGGCAAATCTGCACGGCTTTAGCCAGGCGATACTTGCGGGTTCGGTTGGTGCTGCAGGCGTGTCGTTTCGTAGTTTTGACGAGGCGTTCGATGCATTGGCCACCATGGCTCGCACGGAACGTTTGATTGTCGTGATTGACGAGTACCCCTATCTCGCCCAATCGAATCCCGAGATCAGCTCGTTGCTGCAAGACAAGATCGATCACCTGTACAAAGAGACCAAGCTCATGCTGATTCTATGCGGCTCGTCTCTTTCGTTTATGGAAGAGCAGGTGTTGGGCTACGAGAGCCCACTATACGGTAGGCGTACAGCCCAGTTTAAGATCATGCCGCTCGATTTTACGACGACCCTCGGCCTGTGGCATAGCATGGGTCGCGAAGACGCTGCGGTTTGCTATGGCATGACGGGCGGCATTCCTGCATATATCGAGAAAGTCGATCCTGCCGCACCGCTCAAGGACAACATCAAACGTCTTTTTCTTACTCCTACGGGTTATCTCTTTGAGGAGCCGAGTAACCTGCTGTTGCAAGAGTGCCGCAATCCCGAGCAATATGATGCGATCGTGCAAGCAATTGCCCAGGGGCGCTCGAGAATTTCGGAGATTGCGAGCTCCACGGGAATCCCTGCGAGCAACGTTAAGAGCTATGTGGATAAGCTGGCGTCGCTTGGGATTGTCGAGCGCGAGCTGCCCCTAAACGAGACGAGCAATAAGCGGGCCGTGTATCTGCTGAGCGACCAGATGTTTAGGTTCTGGTACAAGTTTGTGCCGCAGAACATCGGGCTGATTCAAAACGATATGGCCGAGATGGCGTATAAGCGCATTGAGCCGCACATATCGGATTACATGGGTACGGTCTTTGAGCTTATATGCAAACAATACGTGTACGAACTCGCGCGCGCGGGCCAGCTCGATGTGGTTCCGGCGAGCGTCGGGCGCTGGTGGGGGACGGATAATCGCACGCATACGCAGGAAGAAATCGACTTGATTGTTGACGATGGCGAGGGCACTGCACTGTTTGCGGAGTGCAAATGGCGTAACGAGTCGGTAGGCGAGGAAGTTCTGGAAAAGCTCGTATACCGAAGCGGGCTCTTTAGGCGGCAGCACAAAAGCTATGTGATCTTCTCGAAACGCGGCTTTACGCAGGGATGTCGAGATGCCGCGGCGAACAGGGGAGATACCAAGCTGATTTCGTTTGCCGAGATGTGCGAGCGGAGATAACCAAGCGCGCTCTGATGTGATGCTCGGAATGGGACGCGCTTTCCGGATCGCCCTTCAAGCGGAAGCTCATATGTTCAAGAAATGGGAGGCAGCTCATCGCGAGCCGGGGCCTTTTGTTTGGAGCGGAGGCAGCATCCCGGAATTCGGGCAATCCGGTGGTCAGGGGTTGAGCGAGCGTCGCGCTAAGGATGTCAAGCGTAAAACCTTCAATGAAAATAGCGTAAAAACTACACCTGTAATGGCGTAAAAACTACATTGTAAGTAGCGTAAAATCCGCATTGAGAATGGCGTAATTTCGCATATCGCGTGATAGAGAGGGACGGCCGTCTATGGATGCACCAAAGAGATTGACCCAAAAGGGATATAGGCCCCGGCTCATAGAGGAGCGCCTCGACACCCTTATGCGGGCGTTTGGCTGTGTGGAGATCAACGGCCCCAAATGGTGCGGCAAGACCTGGACGGCGCTCTCTCGCTCGGCGAGCGTCTCCAGGCTCGATGAGCCTGCGCAGCGCGCGGCGGCAGAGGTCGACCCAAGCCTGGCGCTCATCGGCGATGCGCCACACCTGGTCGATGAATGGCAGGAGGTGCCCGAGGTTTGGGATGCCGCTCGGCGCTTCGTGGACGCGAGCGGCAACGAACGCGGGACACTTTTGCTCACGGGCTCGACCGCGCTCAAAAGCGAGGAGCGCAGCCATGTTCGTCATTCCGGCACGGGTAGGATCGCCCGTCTGTCAATGCGCCCCATGGCCCTGTGCGAGTCGGGCGACGGCGAGCCGCTCGTGTCACTGGCAAGCCTCTTTAAGGGCGAGGGTTTTGCCCCTCAGCATCGCGAGAGCACGGTGGATGACGTCGCCCGCTGGTGCTGCAGGGGCGGTTGGCCTGCAAACCTTGGGCTTTCGGAAGAGCTTGCGCGAGAGACGGCAAGCCAGTACGTGCACTCGGTGCTCGACGTTAACGTGCTGGATGAGGGCATGTCGCCCGAGCTTGCACACGGCCTTTTGCGAGCTCTTGCCATGAACGAGAGCCAGGCCGTCACGTACAAGACGCTCATAAAGGACGCCTCGTACGGTGAGGCGGGCCCCGACGAGAGGACCATCGCTGCGTACTTGGACCTCTTCAACAGGCTCAAGCTGACCGAGGACCTGTGCGGATGGGAGCCGCCCATGCGCTCGAAGGCCCGCGTTCGCGTGCGCCCCAAGCGCTACTTCTGTGACCCGTCACTTGCGGCGGCGTTGCTGGGGGCTACCCCCGAGCGGCTGCTTGGCGATATGCAAACGCTGGGGATGCTCTTTGAGAACCTCGTTCTGCGCGACGTGCGCGTGTTCCTTTCCACCTACGGCGGTGTTGACAACAGAGTCCATTATTTCCGAGATGAGAAGGGCCTTGAGGTTGATCTGATCGTTGAGCACGACGGGCGCTGGGGAGCCATCGAGGTCAAGCTGAGTGATGCGAAAGCAGACGATGGAGCGAGAAATCTCAAGGCGCTGGAGAGGAAAGTGCTCTCCAATCCTGCCGCCCAGAATGCCGCGCCGGCGTTTTTGGCGGTCGTGGTTGGAAAGGGGAGCATTGCCTACACACGCGACGACGGCGTGGCGGTGATCCCCATGACGGCACTTGGGGCGTAGTGGTTTTGCGGGCGTGCCGTGCTTCCTTTACCGAAAATCCATTTGGTAAACCAGATGCTCGCGGATAGAATAAAGTCGACGGCAGCCCAAGTGGTGAAGAGCTGGGCAGCGCCGTTGCTTGGTCAAGAGGTCAGTGCCTTAATGGCAGCGACTTGTTATGCTTCGAATGCTGCTTGAGTGCCTCGGAAAGTTCGATAAGCGCCGTGAAGAGCAAGACCAAAGCAACCAAGAGCTCTGTGAGCTCTGATGGGCCCGGGATGACCGCTGATTCAAGTCACCGGGCCTCAATCTTTTTCATGCATTTGAATAGAGCGGGCGGGATCCCTTGGGTCCGTCTGTGTGGCGCGTGCCTGGCGCATGGCATTGCACCCCGCTTTTGTGTCCGCACGGACGCCTATCCTTACGGCAATGTAGCCGTTTATGTAGCAAGCGGCAGTTGGCGGAGAAAGGCCCTAACCGTGTCAGCTGAAAAGATGCCGGGTGTCTCGGCTATCGATACGACGAACTTTGCGCGCCAGATCGTGCTGGACTTTGAGTTTGCGCCGGTGCCAAAGCAGCGTCAGCGCCGTGGACTGTGCAATGAGATTATCGAGGCCGGCGCCGTCAAGCTCGATTACCACGGCAACGTTATGGGCGAGTTCTCGCAGTTTGTACAGACGGAATTTACCGAAGGCGTTGCGTTCCCCGTCCGCGAGCTCACAGGGATATCGGCCGTGGGCACCGCGATGGCCGATCCGCTCTACATGGTGATCAAAAGGCTCAGCGATTTGATCGGGCGCTACTCCGCCCAGGTGGTCTGTTGGAGCGGGGCGGATCGTCGACAGCTTTTGATCGAGTGCCAAGCAAAGCACATCGATCTTTCCGCATTTCCTACGGACTGGGCCGACCTGCAGGCGTTTTACACCTCGATCATGGACATGAGCAGCCACGGGTGCGTCTCTTTGAGTGACGCAGCGACGTGGTTTGGCATCGAGTTCGACGAGTCGACAGGCCACGCCCACAGCGCCCTCGCCGATGCGCGCGTGACCGCCAAATTGCTCAAGCAGGTGATGGATGGGGACTATCACGTGAGTCCATGCGCCCAGGAGGTCCGCCAGCGATGGGGGATGGGCGAGCGAGCCCAGACGCGCCTCTCCAGCAAGTGCCCCGAACTGGGCGACCTGCTGCTAAAGCTGAAGGCGGAGGGGAGGTAGGTGGCTCATTTGGGGACAAACAGAAGGAATGGTTGCGCGAAGGATTCTAGGATCAGCAGCAGATGGCTGTGTTTGGGATCCTACTCAAGGACACGCCGACACCCGCTGAGACCAAGCAGGTCAAGAGCGTGGACATCGAGATGACTTCTACTATCGGAGAACGGCTTGCTAACATGATTCGCTGGATGGGCAGGCATAGACCCGTGACGCTGCGCGCGTTATCGTGCACAATGAGGCATACAGGCTGCCAGAGGCGAACTGTCCCGACGAGGTTCTTAGCAACTGCATCATCGAGATTATTGAGTACTTCTACGAGAGGGATTTGGCAGCGTAGAGCAATCTAATTTTACGCATTTGCAGGAGGAAGCCGGTATGGCAGACGAACTTGTTTTTAGTGGCGGCGAGATAGTTTACGCCATGCCTCAACTGCCCAAAGTTACATCTGTGCCGCTGAACGGTAGCGCCGTGCTGGTTGGTTTTAAGAACGCTCCCGATGGGGAGGAGATCCTCTTTGATTTTGACCCTCGGGCTGAAAAAGCTATGAAGCTCGACTATGAACTTGCGGCCGTTAGCGGGCTCCTCACGGGCGCGTTGAATATTCTTTGGCAGAAAGACTTCAACCTAGAGGGTGCCAAAGAGTGGGGCGACGAGAAGGTTGGTAAATTCGTTCTTACGATTGCCAGGTCTGCGGGTATGACAAAGGCGGATGCAACTCTAGAAGACGCTATTCGCTTTCTAGAGAAAGAGTTTCCTCTTGCCGCGGACAAGCTGACTGCCGAGTTTGGCGGCGGGCTCCAACATCATCTGCGGGATTTCTCGCACCACCCGAGCTTGGTTGGCCTTGCGTGTTCGATCCTCTCGCAATTCACGTGCAAAGGCTATGGTACCGATACGGCCGGCCGGTTTGTCGCCTTTGACCTGCCTGCCGCCGCCTTCGATCCCGACTGCCCTCTTGTAGGCAGGAACGTTCCAGAGAAGATCGCGTTTGGCACTCTGTTCTGGGCAATGCATCTCGTGAGCGACATGGCGGGGTCTAGTTCAAACCCCGGTAAGGGGACGGGCATTCCCGGCGTCGTGCTGTCCCTGCTAAAGGAGCTCTCCTCCCTGCCTGTTTTTCAAGACATGCAGATTGCCTATAAGGGCGAGGATATTCGCATTCAGCAATGGATCTCAAAGCTGTTTAACGGAACGGCGTTCAAAACCGAGGACGGCAAGCCCATTCGCTTCGACCTTCGGACGGAAGTCGGTCTTCTCGATCGGGCTTTAAGCCAGGTGCCAGCAGTCGTGGCCAACGAGGTTATCGTTCGTTGTCTCTACATGCTTTCAAGGCTCAAGGCCGAGCTAGAACGTTGCGAAGTGAGCAAGGTTTCCGGCTTGCGCAAGCTCAAAGCTTCGCATTTCATGCCCTACAACAGCAAGGCCCTCACTCGCATGGTCACGGTTTCGAGCACTTCGTTTGTTTTGGCGAATCTGGCGACGGCGGCGGTCAGGGCGGGTATCGAATGCGAGGGGAACAAGGTTGTTTTCGCCCAGAAGTTCTTCTTGCGAATAAACTACGTTGGGGTTGGACGCCTTGCGTTTGCCCTCCATGCCGACTGGGACTATATGGCGGAGGAAATGTCCGAGGCTTGGGCTGAGCGCGCCAGACGCCGCCAGGATATCTTCGATGGATTCCACTTTTATAGCCTAGATAGAGAAACGACGAGGATTGCCTTTTCGCTGAAGCTTGCCGCCATCAACTACGACTGCGGGAACGAGAAGAACGAAGTGCGCAAAGGGCAAAAGAGGAGCTGGGCTCGCGCGTGGCGGGATTCGGTCGCGGATGGCCCAGGCATAGATGCAGACAGCTACTTTTTGAGCGAGGAAGATGCGTACGGAGCCCTTGAGGCTATTTCGCGGCAGCGAGGCGGTAAGGTGCGCGCCCTGCTGGTTGCACAGGAGTTAGTTGAGTTTTGCCCCTATTCGCAGCTGGGAGATGAAGAGAAGAAGGAATACAAAGGTTTGAAGGAGAGTGGGTCTTGGGTTAAAGATGAATTTCCCAGGAGACAAGACGCGGTTGATCTGGACGCCATACGTTCCCTAGAGAAGCAATGCGGGGCGCATATCCGTGAGCTTTCAGGCACATTGCCAAAGGCCTTGGTGGGTGGCGCTATTGCCGTGGCGACGGCCCTGGGCACAGGAGGAGTGGCCGCGGCATTGGCTCCGGATATTGCTGTCGGTATCTTTGGAGGCTCGTTTGTCGGTCTTCACGGGGCTGCGCTTGTCAATGCGAGCCTTGCTGCAGCCGGCGGTGGGGCCTTGGCCGCCGGCGGCATGGGTATGGCCGGTGGCACTGCTTTGATTACGGGCGGCGGCGCCGCGCTTGGTCTATTGGGTTCCGGCGGCGTTGCCTTGGCGGCATCGATGGGGGAGAACTACGCGCAGTTCGTGCTCGTCGAATGTTCGAGGCTCCTTGCTTTTCTTGATGTGGCAACTGACCGCTGCCCGCATGAAGGGGCCATTTTGGTTCGGAAAGCGGCCGAGGCCGTGCAACGCAGCATCGCTGGTGTTGAGGAAGATGTAGAGAAGGAGAATGGAAAGGGGGACCGCAGGGATAGCAGGTTGCTTAAGCAGTTGAAGAGGGGTCTTGGGTATTTGACTTCAACCCTTAAGCGGATCGAGAAGATACAGAAGCACCTTGGTGCCGCCGGTGAGAGCGAGCCGCCCAACAGCTTGCCGGCATCAGGTGATGAATAGGTGCATTGCATATTGATGACCCTGGATGACCGCTGATTCAAGTCACCGGAGCTTATTTTGGTTTTAATGCGGGCGCCCATGCTGGTAAGCCTGCGCTCGATGCCGCTTGTCGAGACCGAAAGCAGGGCGCTTGATATCACACGTATAATTGCGCTTGTTTAGCTGTGCGAATGCGTCCCGAAGCTATTTTTGCAGGAGGTTTCGGTATGGGCAAAAGTAACAATGCGAGCGAGTTCCTTGATCTCTATAGAAAGCTCGAGGGGTGTATCCGTGAGCATTATGACGTGCCGGAAAAACACGGTCCTGTGGCTTGGCTTGGCAGAAATCCCGGTAGAGCTTTCAAGAGTGTAGCCGGGGCTCTCAAATATTGCGCGGAAGTTCGCAACCTGCTCTCGCACCAGGAGAGTGTCGATGGCGATTACGCCGTCGAGCCGAGCGACTCGATGCTGACACTCCTGCGTAATACGCTTGCGGCGGTCGAGAATCCTCCCAAGGCAATCGACCATGCCGTGTCCATGCAGAATGTGTTTTCGGCAACTGCGGAGGACTGCGTGAGACCCGTCCTGCGCGAGATGGCGGAAAAATGCTACACCCACGTACCTATCCTGGAGGATGGCATCGTTCGCGGTGTGTTCAGCGAGAACACGCTGCTCTCCTACCTATACGGTGAAGAGATTGTCTGCATTGATGACGAGACGACATTCTCCTCGCTTGCCGAGCTGCTCCCAGTGGACGCTCATGCCTCTGAATCGTTCAGGTTCGTGCCACGTACGATAACGCTCGCAGAGGTTGCGGAGATGTTCACGGTGGCGATGCGCCGTGCTGACCGCATTGGCATGGTATTCATCACGCATAGCGGTAAGCCCAGCGAGAAAGTTCTCGGGATTATCACTGCTTGGGATGTTGCGGCCTATCTGTAGCGGTCGTAACAGGTACGCGTATGAGTTCTGTACGATTTCAGAGGTTTCAGTGAGACGTGTTTGGGCCAAACTCATCGATGCCGAGGACCATGTCGATGCTGAGGGCGGCTGGAGCAGACGAGGCGTGGCATAGCGATGCGCGATGTGGGGGGCCGCTCGATGCAATGGACGAGCGGCACGGTTTGAGCGCCAGCCAAGGGTGTCATTATGGCCTGACTAGCCATAAATTGTTACGAGCTCGCGTTATCGCAACATACATCTTTGCCCTTGCGCTTGGTTTAAGCGGCACCTCTCTATTATCGAGCCACATGGACATGGGCTTGGTCAGCCAAACTGCGACATTGTTGAATTCGGAGCCTTTCGAAGCACCCATTGTCATTGTCGAGCAATTGCTATAAGGCAATGATTTTGCTTGCCAGGTCAAGTGCATCGCCTCAAGGAAGTCTACCGGTGGCTTGACGCGCTCTCCTCTTGACAGGGTGCGGAGATGGGTCTTCTCGTCGGGTGTAGCGCAAGCCAGTGCTGGCAGGTCTGGAAATAAGGCGTTGGCAAGTGCGACAACATCTGGTCTGCAGCGGTGGCAGACAGAAAGGCTATCGGTGTCGATCTCACACAGTTGGCGACGTCGAGCATAATCGAAGAACGTCTCTTCCGTATACGGCCCCTCTTTCGAAGTGGTGTAAGTCCTCTGCCTCGGGTCGCCGACGACTATGACGGATGCGGGCGTATGCATCAGACTGCAGATGTAGTCGTAATCGTATGAGGACAAGTCCTGAGCCTCATCGATAAGGATGATGTCGAACATGTCGCTAATGCGATTGACGGCATCGCCGCCAACCTGCTCGTTGCATTTGCAGGCAAGGTCGGCGAGGCGCGAGCTGAATACGTCTCCTCGTTCGTTCGCGAGATAGTAGGCCGGGTTACCCCTGGTCACTCCTCTACGTTGAGGGACCTTTCCCTCAACAAAGCTAATGCCTCGCGGCAAGATACCGGGAAGAGGATAAGGGAAGGGCCTAACTCCGTGTGCGAGAAGAAAGCTATACCAGGTCATGACGGTGATATTGCCGGGAACTGCGCCGCGTATCGCCTTCACTCGACTTGCGAAGTGAATTGCCGCCGCTTCCGTATATGTGAGGTAAAGAACATTCTTCTCGTGGGGAACGTTCAGTGCCTGGTTGAGGAGATAGGTTGTCTTCCCGGTTCCTGCACCGGCCATAATGCACTTCTGAGTTGCCACTAGTTTTCGCCTATCCACTCGATGGCTCCAGTAATGTAGTCGGGGAATGCGATCGAGGTCTCTGAATCGAAGATGGAAAGGGCTGTGTCCGTCTTGCTGGTTTCCATATAGTGGATTAGGCTATGGTCGCTCTCGTCCTTCCTTCCCAATAGCGAGCAGAGCGTTTCTCGCCCGGCACTCCTTACTAACGTGGCCTCCAGCGTATCCAAGCGAAGCGTGGGATAGTCGTCGTGCGGCTCGTCATGCGCTTCGCTGTCAAAGAACGCCTGTATGTTCCCCAGCGGTAAATAGGGTTCGAATTTTTTCGCTAACTTTTCTGGGTTGCCGTCGTTATCCGTGACGATGGCGACCTTCTTTCCAATCAGCTGAGCGATGCTCAGGAATCGTTCAAACGCCAGGCCAACGGAAATGACGTCTATGCCATCTGCTAATGGGGAGCGCCCATATTTGTCCTGATACGCGCGCTGGATAATCAGCTCGTCAGATGGTCCCTCAACGAGAATGGCCTTGTCTACGAGGGCGAGGCGTAACGTTTCGAAGCCGGGCAGTTTCCTGAAAAACGAATAAGTGGCCTCTGGCAGGTGTTTTAGTGTGGTCGAGGGTATTCCATCCGCCGCGGAACCGATAACGACGAGGTTTTCGAGACCGAGCTTGTTGGCGACGAAACTTGAATGAGTCGTGCAGAGGAACTGGCTTCCTTGGTAGCTGTTGAGCAGCGAGAGCAATCTGTTCAAGTTTCCATACGAGAGATGGTTTTCAGGCTCCTCTATCAGCACCACTGTCGGCTTGTTGCTTCCGCTTGAGATTGATCCGAATGATATTTCGCTCTGAAGCAGGCACTGAGGTCCCGCGCCGATATTCTCGTACGGAACACCGGAGAGTGAAATGGTCAAATCTCGGTACCAGGAGTCGGCGCTACCTAGGTTGACGTCGAGCTCTGGATTGCCCGCTTTGAAGCTTGCACTTCTTGCTAGTTTTCGATTTATCTCGCCACTCCTTACGGCCTGCCGAAACCCGTCCTTGCCTTTGCGCGCTCCCTGTGAGAGGGCCAGTCGATCATCTTTGCCGAGCGTGTCGATTAGGGATTTCGTTGCGCGGTCGGTCCCGAACGAAGGGCGCATGTCTCCGTTCGGGTTGATGAGCACCGATGTGATGGGAAGCATTCGTGGCGTCACCTTTTCCCCGGAGAAGGTTGTCCACGATGCCTCAAAATACTCTATAGGCAGTGAATCAAAGTGTTCGCTTCGTGATGCCTCTTCAACTTCTGGAAGATATTCTGAATCGAAGGAGATCGTGAATGAGAAGCCGCATTTCCGGGTCTTCTCGGGGCAATATGCGCCGCTCAACCGTGCCGCTGTAGCCTTATCGCCTCCTTCAAGGTAGACATCGATTCGCACCTCCGGAAAAACTAGGTATGGTTGGGATGAATTCGTAAACAGGGCCACGTTGTCCTTGTTGAACAGGTATTCAGAAACGCTTCGGCTGATTGGCGCATCGTGGTATTTCCCGCTTAGGGCAAGGTTTATCGCTTCAACAATGGTGCTCTTTCCAACCCCGTTGTCTCCTACGAGAATGGTAACGAGATCATTGAAGGTTAGTTCAAATGGATTCCTAATCTTTTTGAAGCCGGAAATCCTCACCTTAGAAATAGTAAACGGTCTGTTTTGTCCTCCATTAGCACCTCCGCATGCCATGAATTAATTAACACAGAACGACGGCGACGTAGCCTGCAGTAAAGATTTAATGCGTTTATTTTACCAGCGTAGGTTGCCTGAGCTTTATCTTTCAGTCTACCAAATCAAGCTAGGCCTTGTATCAAGCTACACATTGATATATGCTTGCTAACGGTTGTATTCGTGCACAATAGGAGCATCTATGGCCAAGCAAATTAAATCCCGAGATCGAGTCGTGGACCACGGAGAGGTCTTCACCAACGAGCGCGAGGTCAACGCCATGCTCGACATGGTAGCTTCCGAGTGCAAGCGTATCGAGAGTCGCTTCCTCGAGCCCGCCTGCGGAGACGGAAACTTTCTGGCCGAGGTATTGCGCCGCAAGCTTTCAGTTGTCAAAAAGAACTACGGCAAGTCGGCGCCCGACTACGAGCGCAATGCGTTTCTTGCCGTGTCGAGCCTCTACGGCGTCGAACTGCTTGCCGACAACGCTGCTGCCTGCCGGAAACGTCTTTTCGAGCTCTTCTCGACGGAATACACTAAGGTCTGCAAAAACCGAATCAATGTTGCGTTTCTTGACGCCATCCGCACTGTTGTCGACAGGAACATCCTGTGCGGAAACGCCCTGTCCATGAAAATGGTCGACGCCGAGCAGAATGACACTGATGAGCCCATCATCTTTTCTGAGTGGACGCTTGCCATGGGGGGCAAGGTCAAGCGCCGAGATTTCCGTCTTGACGAGCTGCTCGAGGGCCAACGCCAACAGATGAGCCTCTTCGGCCTTTCGGGTAGCAATACCTCGGAGTGGGAGTTTGATGAGGAGCTGCAGGCTTACATTCCACTACCCATCCGCGAGTTTCCCCTTATGGACATCTACCAGATAGGAGCTGCCGCATGAGTGGGCTCTACGACAAGACGTACAACCCCGACGTCCTCAGTTGCCTAGCCAACCTGTCGAATGATGAGGTGTTCACCCCACCCGAGGTTGCGAATCAGATGCTTGACATGCTGCCGAAAGAGATTTGGAGCGACCCCAACGCGACATTCCTTGATCCGGCGTGCAAGTCGGGTGTCTTCTTGCGCGAGATAGCCAAGCGCCTCATCGAGGGCCTTGAGAATGAGATTCCCGACCTGGACGAGCGTTTGGAGCATATCTTCAAAAAGCAACTTCACGGCGTTGCGATCACCGAGCTTACAAGCTTGCTTTCTCGCCGAAGCGCCTACTGTTCAAAATATCCGAACAGTAGGTACTCGGTTGTCGAATTCGACAGTGCCGAGGGCAATATCCGCTTCAAGCGATGCGAACACAGTTGGATTAATTGCAAATGCAAATACTGCGGTGCGACACAAGGAGAATACGATCGCTCGGATGAGCTCGAGTCTCACGCGTATGAGTTCATCCATCTCGACAACTCGAAGGAACTATTTCCTATGAAATTTGATGTCATCATTAGCAATCCGCCCTATCAACTTAGCGACGGCGGTGCACAGGCTAGCGCAAAGCCAATTTACCAGCACTTTGTAACGCGGGCGGAAAAACTGAACCCCCATTATCTGAGCATGATTATGCCCGCACGTTGGTATTCGGGGGGCAAGGGCTTGGATGATTTTCGCGCCAAGATGCTTGCGGACCATCATATTAAAGAATTGCATGATTTTCCGAATACGGATGACTGCTTTCCAGGGGTCAACATTCGTGGAGGAGTTTGCTATTTCCTATGGGATAGAAACTATGATAACAGCGTAGCCGGTGTCAGGGTCGTCACTCATGAAGGCGAAAACTACACTGAGGTCCAGCGGCCCCTACAATACAAGGACCTTGATATTTTCGTTCGTCAGCAGAAGGCCCTTTCAATTCTCGAGAAAGTGACTCGAATTGCAGGAAATAAGGTCCTGTCGAGCATTGTTTCTTCGAGGAAGCCCTTCGGCATAGGTACATCTTTCATTAATCATCCTGACTTTCATTCAGCAAAAGAGGGTCTTCGGGATCCAGTTGCGTGCATAGCAAGAGGTCTGAAAAAAGGTTATATCGAAAAGTCCCAGGTCAAGATTCATCAGGAGTGGCTGGGCTCATGGAAGGTGCTTACATCAAGGGCGAACAACATAGGTACTGAGCTTCCGGACGATAATTTGAATACCTACGTTGTCGGGCCTGGAACATGCTGTACAGAATCGTATATTGTGATTGGCGGTGATTCTGATTACAACGAGGCTGAATGCAGAAACTTAAGTCTTTATCTTCGAACTAAATTTGCACGTTTCATGCATGGCGTGGCGAAAGCAAGCCAGGACGCAACTTCTAAGACTTATCGTTTGGCTCTGTTAGCCCAAATTTGACACGATCGGCTGTTCGTCGAACCGGAAAAT
>CAJMPZ010000052.1 GCA_905215445.1 uncultured bacterium
CCAGCTAACAAAGGAGCTGATATGTGCGATTGCACAGATCATAAGGATGAGATCCCTGCCTACGACGCGCAGGCCATTGAGTCCCGGTGGATGAAGGCCTGGGAGGACTCCAACCTCTTTGCCGTCGACACCGACGACAGCAAGCCCAAGAAGTATGTGCTCGAGATGTTCCCGTATCCGTCGGGCGACCTGCACATGGGCCACGCGCGCAACTACACCATCGGCGATGCCATGGCCCGTCAGGCCCGCATGCGCGGCTACGACGTGCTGCACCCCATCGGCTTCGATGCCTTTGGTCTGCCCGCCGAGAATGCCGCCATCAAGCACAACACACAGGCTGCCGCCTGGACGTATAAGAACATGGACCAGGCGCTCGCCACGATGAGGCGCATGGGCTTCTCCTACGATCTGGATCGTACCGTTAAGACCTGTAGCCCCGACTACTATCGCTGGGGTCAGTGGATCTTTGAAAAGATGTGGGAAAAGGGTCTGGTCTACCGCAAGAAGAACCCGGTCAACTGGTGCCCCACCTGCAAGACCGTTTTGGCCAACGAGCAGGTAACCGAGGGCAAGTGCTGGCGTTGCGGCACCGAGCCCGAGAAGCGTGACCTCGAGCAGTGGTACTACAAGATCACCGACTACTCCCAGGAGCTGCTCGATGACCTGGAGAAGCTCCCCGGCTGGCCCGAGCGCGTCAAGCAGATGCAGGCCAACTGGATCGGCCGCTCCGAGGGCGCCGAGGTCGACTTTACCCTGTGCGACACCGATGGCGAGCCCATCGAGGGCGACGAGGGTAAGATCACCGTCTTCACCACGCGCGCCGACACGCTCTTTGGCGTTTCCTTCTTTGTCCTGTCTCCCGAGTACGTGCGCCTGCACGAGCTCGTCGAGGGCACTCAGTACGAGGAGGCCGTCACCAAGATCGTCGAGGACTCCAAGCATATCTCTGCCGTCGAGCGCGCCCAGGGCACCCTCGAGAAGCACGGCGCCTTTACGGGCCGCTACGTGGTAAACCCCGTCAACGGCGAGAAGATCCCCGTGTGGGTTGCTGACTATGTCGTTGCCGACTACGGCACCGGTGCCGTCATGGCCGTTCCCTGCGGCGACCAGCGCGACTTTGAGTTCGCCCGCAAGTACGACCTGCCTATCGTGCCGATCATCCTGGACGATGAGGATCGCGCTGCCGTCGAGGCTAGCGGCGAGACCATCGACACCTTCCATGCCGAGAACGTCGACTGGGATTGCGCCCACGCTGCCGAGGGCACGCTCGTCCAGTCGGGCAAGTACACCGGCATGCGCGGCGGCAAGCACTCTGAGGGCGAGGCTGCCATCGTGGCCGACCTCGAGGCCATGGGCTGCGGCCGTCGCAAGGTCGAGTTCCGCCTGCGCGACTGGCTCATCAGCCGTCAGCGTTACTGGGGCAACCCCATCCCGGCCATCCACTGCGAGCACTGCGGCATCGTGCCCGTGCCCGAGGACCAGCTGCCGGTGACGCTGCCCGAGAACCTGGACCTGGGTGCCGGCGAGACCCTCGCCGAGTGCAAGGAGTTCTACGAGACCACCTGCCCGGTCTGTGGTCGCCCGGCCAAGCGCGAGACCGATACCATGGACACCTTCACCTGCTCCAGCTGGTATTACCTGCGCTATACCGACCCGCACAACACCGAGCTGCCCTTCTCCCGTGAGGCCGCCGATCGTTGGATGCCCGTCGATAACTACATCGGCGGCATCGAGCACGCCATTTTGCACCTGCTCTACAGTCGCTTCTTTACCAAGGCGCTGCGCGACCTGGGCCTGCTGAGCGTTGACGAACCCTTTACCAACCTGCTGTGCCAGGGCATGGTCAAGGACGAGAACGGCGACACCATGTCCAAGTCCAAGGGCAACGTCGTGCCCCCGAGTTCAGTCATTGAGCCCTACGGTGCCGACACCATGCGTCTGGCGATCCTGTTTATCGCCCCGCCCGAGAAGGACTTCGACTGGGATCCCAAGGCCGTCGAGGGCGCTAACCGCTTCATTAAGCGCGCCTGGCGTATCGTGTGGCAGCTCGTCCAGTCCGGCGACGCCAACGTGGCCTTTGACAAGTCCGCGCTCGACGAGACAGCGATGAAGCTCTACCGCGAGCGCCATCGCACCATCGCCAAGTGCACCGAGGACTTCGATCGTGGCCAGTTCAACACCGCCATCTCGGCCGTCATGGAGCTCGTCAACGCGGCGAGCGCCTACCTCAACGCCACCGAGGGTGCCGCCCGCGACAAGGCGCTGTGCTACGGCGTGGCTAAGGATATCGTGAGCGTCCTTGCCCCCATCTGCCCGTTCTGGGCCGACGAATTGTGGCACGAGGCCCTCGGCTGCGAGGGCAACGCCTACACCGCCGCCTGGCCCGAGTTCGACCTGGCCGAGTCCATCGAGGATACGGTGCAGATCGTCGTCCAGGTGCTCGGCAAGGTCCGTGGCCGCATCGACGTCGCCCGCGACGCCTCCAACGAGGAGATGCAAGCTGCCGCTGAGGAAGCCGTTGCCAAGTGGCTTGAGGGCAAGACGGTCGTCAAGGCCATCTGCGTGCCCGGCAAGCTGGTCAACCTGGTGGTCAAGTAAGCGCTGCGCGTAAAGCTGACATGCAATAAACGAGGGACGGTCCGGTTGGGTCGTCCCTCGTTTTGTGTTGTCTGCCCTGCTTAGTCAGTGCGTCGCACCGTCTTCTACGGGATGTGTACCAGGTCCCTAAAGTAAACGTTGCCCGTTGCCTCTTCGAACATCCAAATGTTGAGGTAGATGTCGTTGAGGTCGTTGCTCACATCAAAGTCCGGGTCGTCGAAGGTGCCTACAAAGGCGAGCATGGCGCGCGTTTCCTCGCCCGCTGCGACCTGCTGGCGCATGTGCACATCGCGGACTACGCCTTTGACGTAGGCATAGGAGTCCACATCGCCAAACATCATATCGACATCGGTATTGTTGGTCACCGTAAAGACGAGCGCTGCGTCTCCGTAGCCGTCGGTGTCCTTGCCCACGCAGGTAACATGGACGTTTTCGTCTGCCTCAAGGTCGATGGGGAACTGTTCTTGGGAATCGGGACCCAAGCTCTGGGGATCGACGATGTCCTCGTCTATTTTGTCGAAGCTCGCCGGGGGTTCGGTTTTCTCGATGGCTTTGGTGCTGCCACGATCCGGTTCGCATGTTCCGGTTTTGCCATCGATGTTGTTGCAGCCCGTCAGAGCGAACGAGCAGGCAGCGACGACGAGCGCGGTCGCGCAGAGGGTGCCTAGGCGTTCCATGGATCCTCCTTGCCGTAGAGATGCTGGAAGGTTGTGCGGTCAATGCGTGCGGCAGGCTTTCTCGCTATAGAATGCCTCTCGGCTCTAGTCTGGCCGATGTGCGCCCAGGGATGGAATGCCCATAGGGCCCGATTCGGTCGGCACGCTGGGACGCATGGCCCGTTTTGGGACTGTTGAGGGTGCGCCGCATGGGGCTCCTCGGCCAATTGTCCTATTCTTGTGGAGAACCTGTGCGCACGCTGACCTGCAGATTTGTACTGTGCTTGCACGTTTTCGCTGGTATTGGTATAGTTTGCTTGCAAATGAAGTTGTAATTGAAAGAAGTGGGGTTTCGGCCCCGCTTCTTTTTTGTATGGATGGAGGTGCCGCAATGGTCAAGACCAAGACCGAGCAGGCGATCATCGACGCGCTCGAGGCCGTTGCTCCCCAGCACGATGTCGACATTGTCGACGTTGAGCTCGTGGGTGCCACCAAGGCCCCCTGCGTGCGCGTGCGTATCGAGGGTGCCGAGGGTCAGAGCCTGTCGCTCAATGACGTCACGGCCAACACCAAGTGGGTCGGCGATGTGATTGAGGAGCTCGACCCTATCTCTTCGAGCTATACGCTTGAGGTGTCGAGCCCGGGCATGGCGCGCCCGCTGCGCCGTCCGCGCGACTTTGCCCGCTTTGTGGGCGAGAACTGTGAGCTCACCTCCACCGCCTCCGAGGGCCGTCGCAAGTACGCCGGCAAGATTGCGGCTGCGACCGAGACCGACGTGACCCTCGAGCTCGAGGACGGCGAGTCCGTCACCCTCGATTTCTCTGATGTTAAAAAGTGCAAGTTGAAGCCCACCTACGACTTCAAGCCCGCGAAGGAAGGAAAGTAAGATGGCAGCATCCGACATGATGTCCGCCCTGATGGAGCTTTGCCAGGAGAAGCACATCGACCAGCTCTACCTGATCGACCGCCTGGAGCAGTCGCTCGCCAAGAGCTATGCCGAGATCCTGCATCTTGAGTGGGGCGCCAAGGTGACCATCGACCGCACCACCGGCAAGATCTACGTCTACCGCCTGGAGCCGATCGACGATTCCATGGACGAGGAGGGCAACTTCACCGAGTTCGAGGAGATCGACGTCACCCCCAAGAACACGAGCCGCATCGCCGCCCAGCACGCCAAGGCCGAGATCAACGCCATCGTGCGCAACTCCGCCCGCGAGCAGATCTACGAGGAGTTCTCCGGCCGCATCGGTGACCTCATCAGCGGTACCGTGCTGCAATCCACGCCCGACTTCACGATCGTCAAGATTCGCGAGGGCGTCGAGGCCGAGCTTCCGCACTTCGATCAGCGCCGTTACGAGAACGAGCGCAACGAGCGTCCGATGGGCGAGCGCTACCTGCACAACCAGCACATCAAGGCCGTGATCATCGACGTTCGCGACCCCAACTCCAACCTGCAGCCGGTTCGTGGCGAGCACAGCCGTCCGCCGATTGTCATCTCCCGTACCCACCCCGAGCTCATGCGTCGTCTGTTTGAGCAGGAGGTACCCGAGATCTATGAGGGCACCGTCCAGATCAAGTCGATCGCCCGCGAGCCCGGCCAGCGTTCCAAGGTCGCCGTCCACTCGCTCGACGACCGTCTGGATCCCGTGGGCGCCTGCGTCGGCCCCAAGGGCAGCCGTGTTCGCGCTGTCGTGGGCGAGCTCCGTGGCGAGCGCGTCGACGTCATCCTGTGGGATGCCGATCCTGCCGTCTACGTCGCCAACGCCCTGTCGCCCGCTAAGGTCACCCGCGTCCTCATCGACGAGGAGAAGGCCTACGCCGGCGTCATCGTGCCCGACGACCAGCTGTCCCTCGCCATCGGCAAGGAGGGCCAGAACGCCCGCCTCGCCGCGCGCCTGACCGGCTGGCACATTGACATCAAGTCCGAGACGCTTGCCGCCGACATCCTCAAGAACGTTCCCGTTCACGAGGAGCCCGCCGCCGACCTGATCGGTGACGAGGAGGACGAGGACGTCCGCCGCTGCGAGTACGTGTCCGAGGACGGCATCCAGTGCCGCAACCAGGCCCGTCCCGGCTCCCGTTTCTGCGGTGTCCACGACACCGACGCCTTCGATGATGCGGAGGACCTGATCTAGCGCGCGGTCGCGCCGGGTGGGTCCCGGCGCGTCTCCCACGCTCGTTCAGTCTCTAGGCACCCAAGGTGCCAGAAAGGGTAGGTGAAGTCATATGGCAAAAGTCCGTGTGTCCACCCTGGCCAAAGAGTTCGGCATGACCTCCAAGGAACTGATGGGTCATCTCGCCGATATGAAGATTCCTGCTAAGTCCGCTTCCTCCACCTTGGAGGACGCCTATGTCGCCATGGTCCGCAAGCAGCTCGCCTCGGTGATCGAGGCCCGCGCTCAGGAAGTCGAGGCCGCCAAGCAGGCCGAGGAGCAGGCAGCTGCCGCCGAGGAAGCCGCCCGCGCCGCCGAGGCCGAGCGCGAGCGCATCGCCGCCGAGAAGGCACGCGAGGAGGAGCGCCGCCAGTTTGCCGCAGCCCAGGCTGCCGAGGAGGCTGCCCGCGCCGAGGCCGAGGCCAAGAAGAAGGCCGAGCAGGAGCGCCTTGCTCGCGAGAAGGAGGAGGCTGCCCGCGAGGCCCAGCGCCGCGCCGTTCCCGCTTCCGACTCCGGTTCGCGCTTCCGTTCGCTGCTCGACCAGATCGCCGCACAGGAGACCGTGCTCAAGGAGAAGAAGGACGCCGAGGACAAGGCCAAAGCTGAGCGCGCCGCCGAGCGCGGTAACCGTCGTGGCGGCAACAACGACCGCCGCGGTGGCCGTCGTAACGATCGCAACGCCTCTGACAACAACTCCGAGCGCAACGCCTCCGAGAGCCGTCCGCACAGCCATCGCACCAACGCCAGCAACAACGTCGCTGCCGGCATGGACTTCCCCAACCCCGATAAGCAGGGCAAGGGCAAGAAGCGCAAGGGCGGTCACAACAACGAAGAGGACCACTACAGCCGCATGGCGCGCGAGGCCGAGGAGTACAGCCGCGAGAAGGTGCTCGAGGAGGCTCGTGCCGCCGTCGAGGAGGCCTCTCGCGAGTCCACCGGTCGCCGCAAAAAGCGCAAGGAGAAGCGCGAGCGCGAGGCTGCCAAGGCTCAGGAGGAGCGCAAGATAGAGGAGGCGCTGGCCCAGGGCGTGAACCCCGAGGACCTCGACGCCATCAAGGTCTCCCAGGGCGTTACGGTCCAGGAGCTCGCCGAGGCGCTCGACGTTCCGGCCAACGACATCATCAAGCGACTGTTCCTGCTGGGTACGCCGCTTACCATGACGCAGTCCATGTCCGATGACCTTGTCGAGCTCGTTGCCGACGACCTGGGTCGTCAGATCAAGATCATCACCCCCGAGGAGGAGAACACCTTCTCGTTCTACGACGATCCCGCCGACCTTAAGCCGCGCGCCCCGGTCGTCACCGTCATGGGCCACGTCGACCACGGCAAGACGAGCCTCCTCGACGCCATCCGTCACACCGGCGTCGCTGCCGGCGAGGCGGGCGGCATTACCCAGGCAATCGGCGCTTCGCAGGTTATGATCAACGACCGCAAGATCACCTTCATCGATACCCCGGGCCATGCCACCTTTACGGCCATGCGTGCCCGTGGTGCCAAGGTGACCGACATCGTCATTCTGATCGTGGCTGCCGACGACGGCGTCATGCCCCAGACCGTCGAGTCGATCAACCACGCCAAGGCCGCCGGCGTACCCATCGTCGTCGCCGTCAACAAGATCGATAAGCCGGGCGCCAACCCCGACCGCGTGCGCCAGGAGCTCACCGAGTACGGTGTCATCCCCGAGGAGTGGGGCGGACAGAACATGTTCGTCAACATTTCGGCCAAGCAGAAGATCGGTATCGACGATCTGCTCGAGACCGTGCTGCTCCAGGCCGACGTGCTCGAGCTCAAGGCCAACCCCGACACTTTTGCCTCCGGTAACGTCCTCGAGGCTAAGCTCGACAAGGGCCGCGGCTCGGTCGCTACCGTGCTCGTGACCCGCGGTACCCTGCACGTGGGCGATACGCTGGTCGCCGGCCTCACCTACGGCCGCGTCCGCGCTATGCTCGACCCCAAGGGCCGCGCCGTCACCGAGGCCGGTCCCTCCGACGCCGTCGAGATCCTGGGTCTGCAGTCCGTACCCAACGCCGGTGACGAGTTCCGCGTGTTCGAGGACGAGCGCGAGGCTCGTGCCCTTGCGGACGAGCGTTCGCTCAAGGCCCGTATCGAGGAGCAGAGCCGCGTCAAGCACGTCACGCTCGAGAACCTCTTTGAGACCATTGCCGACGCCGAGGTCAAGGAGCTCAACCTGATCATCAAGGCCGACGTCCAGGGTTCCATCGAGGCCCTTCAGGACTCGCTCGACAAGATGGATCAGTCCGAGGTTCGCATCAACACGATCCACTCCGCCGTTGGTGCCATCAACGAGACCGACGTCGTCCTGGCCGACGCCTCCAACGCCATCATCATCGGCTTTGGCGTCCGCCCCGACGGTAAGGCGCGTTCCGCCGCCGAGCGCGAGGGCGTCGAGATCCGTTGCTACGACGTCATCTACAAGTGCCTCGAGGAGCTCGACGCTGCCCGTATCGGCATGCTCAAGCCCACCGAGGTCGAGGTCTCCACGGGTACCGCGACCGTCCTGGACACCTTCAAGGTGCCCAAAGTCGGTATCGCCGCCGGTGTCCGCGTCGAAGAGGGCGAGATCGCCGCGACCGATTCCGTGCGTCTGGTGCGCGACGGCATCGTGGTCTTCAACGGCAAGATCGCCTCGATGCGCCACTACAAGGATGAGGCCAAGAGCCTCAAGAGCGGTTCCGAGGGCGGCATTGGCCTGGAGAACTTCCAGGACATCAAGCCCGGCGACCAGATCGAGGGTTACCGTATCGACCAGGTTGCCCGTACCGAGTAGGGGGTAGCGCTATGAAGCAAACGCAGGCAACCCGCCGTCTGGGCGAGCAGCTTCGCGAGAAGCTCGGTTATATCCTGCTCTTTGAGGTTTCCGATCCGCGTCTCGACCTGGTTACTTTGACCGCGGTCGAGGTCGCGGTGGACCGTTCGTTCGCGCGCGTGTACGTGTCGTGCGATGCGAGCCGCTACGATGAGGTCATGGAGGCGCTCGCAAGCGCCAAGGGCCGTATTCGCAGCCTGTTGGCTCGCTCGCTCGATTGGCGTGTCACGCCCGAGCTCGATTTTCGCATCGATCGCTCGACCGATGAGGCCGAGCGCATCACGCGTGCGCTGGAAAACGTTCCCGCCACGCTTGCGATCGAAAAGGACGAGGACGGCTATCCGATAGCGGATGCCGCCCAGGAGGCAGCTTTAGATGACTAATTCCGCCGACCTCGCCTCGTGCGAGTCTGCAGATATTCAGCGACGCATCCTCGAGCTCATCGAGGGTGCGTCCTCCATTGCGATTTCGGGACATACTTCTCCCGATGGCGATGCCCTGGGCTCCGTGCTGGGTCTGGGCCTCTCGCTTATGAAGTTTTTCCCCAACAAGGACATTGCCCTGCTGCTGGCAGATGATGACCCGGTTCCGCGCATCTACCGCTTTATGGAAGGCTCCGATCGCCTGGTCCCGGCATCTGCGTATACCGGCAATCCGGACCTGTTCATCTCGGTGGACGTACCGGTCGTCGAGCGTCTCAATAATTCCGCCGAGGTGCTTCGTCGCTCCAAGCATGTGGTGTGCTTCGATCACCATCCGGCGCGCGAGGAGTTTGCCGAGCTCAGCCTGAGGCGCGTCGAAGCTGCAGCCTGCGCCATGATCATCGACCGCTTCTTGGACAATTGCGGCATTGTCGCACGTGATGGCGTTGCGACCTGCCTGCTGTGTGGCTTGGTTACCGATACCGGCCGTTTTCAGTACCAAAACGCCGATGCCGCCGCGTTCCATGCAGCCTCGCGTCTGGTTGCCCACGGTGCAGATCCGGCGCGTGTGGCACTCGAGGTCTACCAGAGCATGCGCGTTGAGTTTTTGCACCTCAAGTCCATCGTTATGGGCCGCATCAAGACGGTGGCCCACGGGCGCGTCGCGTATAGTTACGCGTACCAGAGTGACCTTGAGGCTTGCGGTGTCACCTCGGATGAGTGCGACGGCCTGGTCGATGTGGTTCGCTCGGTGATGGGCGTCGAGGTCTGCCTCTTCCTGAAGGGCATTGAGGGCGATACTAAGGTGCGCGGCAACCTGCGCTCCAAGGGCGACCTCAACGTGTCCGAGATCGCTGCTGCTTTTGGCGGAGGCGGACATCCCGCTGCCGCCGGTTTCTCCAACAACGGAACGATTCTCGAGACGCTCACCGTGGCACTTCCCATGCTGGCCGAACTGGTAGGGGAGGATCCCGCTTCGGTGACCGTCGAGCTTTAACTTTTTGGATGGTACATGGCTCGTCGTACGCCTTCTCAACTGAATATGCTGCTCGCCGTCGATAAGCCGGTGGGCTGCACGTCCCACGACGTGGTCTCGCAATGCCGGCGCGCCCTCCATGAGCGGCGCGTCGGTCATGCCGGCACGCTCGACCCCATGGCATCGGGTGTCATGGTGGTGGGCGTGGGTCAGGCCACCCGTCTGTTGGGCATGCTCACACTCGATACCAAAAGCTACGTCGCCGACATCTCGTTTGGCGCCGAGACCAATACCGATGATGCGGAGGGCGAGGCGGTCCGCACGGTGGCTGTTGCCAACGAGCTCCGCGATCCTGCCTATGCCCGTGAGCACTTGGCCGCCATGCTGGGTCCGCAGATGCAGGTGCCGCCGGCGTTTTCGGCTATCTCGGTCAATGGCGTTCGCGCCTACAAGTCTGCTCGCGAGGGCAATGCGGTGGACCTACCTCCGCGCCCCGTCGAGGTCTATGCCGCCGACCTGATCGCCGTGGGCGGCGAAGGTGATACGTGTGTGTGGACCGTGGCGTTTTCGGTGAGCAAGGGCACCTATATCCGTGCGCTCGCTCGCGACTTGGGCCGCGCCTGCGAGAGCGCCGCGCACATTTCCGCGCTGCGCCGCACGGCTTCCGGTGTTGTTTCCATTGGCGCTTGTCATGCGGTCGAGGAGCTTTCTCCCGAGTCCGCGGCTGGCTTTGCCCTGGATCCCATTGCGGCCCTGGGCGCCACGCGTGTTGACTTGCCGGGCAATCTTGCCGAAGACCTGCTCTGCGGCCGACGCATTCCCGTTGAGCGTGCGCTTGCCGATTTTGATGCCTCGAAGGCGCCTTTTGCGTTGGTGCTCGATGGGGGACTCAAGGCGCTCGCCCGCATTGAGAGTGGCCGCTTTGTCATGGAGCATGTTTTCCCGCAGGCAATCGGCGGTGTTCGATGATGTTATCCGCTCGCGAGCTCGCGCGTATCTTTTTCGAAGGCGAGTCGGACGAGGCTCGCATCGTTACTGCCGATGCGTTTGATGAGTGCGAGCACTTGGGTGCTGCCTCGATCGCCATTGGCGTTTTCGATGGTGTGCACCGTGGACACCAGGAACTCATCGAAGCGCTTGTCCGTGATGCCCGTGCCCATGGCTGCAAGGCGGTCGTGGTCACTTTCGATCCCGATCCGGACGTTGTGGTGAGCCCATCGCCCGCTCAAAAATTGATGACGACGGCCGACCGTCTACATGCCCTGGCACTAACCGGGGTCGATGCGGTCGTGGCCGTTCCCTTTACGCCCGCGGTGGCGGCACTCGACCACGTCGGTTTTCTCGCACTGTTGTCACGCGTTGTCGACATTCGTTCGATTCGCGTTGGCAGCGACTTTAGGCTGGGTCGCGGCGGTGCTTCTGGTGTTGCCGAGATGCGCGCCTGGGGTGCCACGCGCGGTGTTGACGTTTATGGTCACGACCTGCTTTGCGAGGGCGGCGAGGCCATTTGCGCCACCCGCATTCGTCGCGAGCTGGGACAGGGCCATGTGGGGCTTGCTGCTGGGTTACTCGGCCGCCCGTATATGGTGCGTGGCGGTGTTATTCGCGGCCGTCACGAGGGTTCTGGCATGGGCTTTCCCACGGCAAACCTGCAGGTTCCCGACGGCATTCAGGTGCCTGCCGATGGCGTGTATGAGGGCCTGGTGCTCGTCGATGACACCGTATGGCCTGCTGCCGTTAACGTCGGCCTGCCGCCGACGTATGCCGACGATGCCGCTTCATCGCATCTCGAGGCTAACTTAATTGGTTATACGGGCGACCTGTACGGCGCTTTCGTTTCGCTGGCGTTTACGCGCTGGCTGCGTCCCTCGCGTGTTTTCGAATCGCTGGATGAGTTGATCTCGACCATCGAGGGTAATATCGAGGACATTCGTCACAACTTGGGCGAGCAGGGGGTGAGCATCCGTGATTAGCGATGAGGAAAAAGACCAGGTACGCGCTGCGTCCGACCTAGTTGCCATCGTGCAGGAAACGGTTGAGCTCAAGCCCCGCGGCCATGAGTTTTGGGGCTGCTGCCCCTTTCATGGCGAAAAGACGCCGTCCTTCCATATTATCCCCGCCACGCAGGTGTGGCATTGCTTTGGCTGCGGCGAAGGCGGGGATGTCTTCACTTATATCATGAAGCGCGAGAACCTGAGCTTTCCCGAGTCAATCCGATATTTGGCCGATCGCGCGGGTATTGAGCTGCATGACACCGGAGATCGCCGCGAGCGCGGTACCAAGCGTGCCCGAATCTACGATCTGTGCGCCGAGGCCGCCCAGTTCTACCACACCATGCTTATGCGCGGTAAGGACGGCCGTCCGCGCGAGTACTTTGCCAGCCGCGGCATGGGTGGCGACGTCTGCCGCCGCTACTGCCTGGGCTTTGCGCCTGGCCGCAACGCGCTGGTGTCGCACCTGTCCCAGGCGGGTTTTACCCCGCAGGAGATGATCGATGCCAACGTTGCCGTGAGCCGCGGGCGCGGGCAGCTTGCCGACCGCTTCTACGACCGCGTGATGTTCCCCATCTTTGACGAGCAGGGTCACAACATTGCCTTTGGTGGTCGCATCATGGGTGACGGCCAACCCAAGTACCTCAATACCGCCGAAACGAGCGTGTTTCATAAAAAGCGAAACCTCTACGGCTTTAATTGGGCCAAGGAGTTTATCGTCGCGCAGGATACCGCCATCGTGGTGGAGGGCTATACCGACTGCATCGCCTGTTGGGAAGCGGGGATTAAAAACGTTGTCGCCACGCTGGGCACCGCGCTCACGGAGCATCACGTCAAGACGCTCACCCGCTTTGCCAAGCGCATCGTGTATATGTTTGACGGCGATGCTGCCGGTCAAAAGGCCGCTCGCCGTGCGATTCAGTTTATCGAGCAGGATTCTATGGACCTGCGCTGCGTGGTACTGCCCGACGGTAACGATCCCATGGAGTTCATCACGGCGCACGGCGGAGGGGAGCTGCAGAAACGCATTGACGCCGCGGAGCCGCTCATGGACTTCGTGTACCGTTCGCTTCAGGAGTCGAGCGACATCTCCACGCCGGGCGGTCGCGCCAAGGCGCTGGAGGATGCGCTGACGCTTATCTATCCGCTGCGCGACAGCTATATGATCGACACGTACTTTATTCAAATTGCCGACCTGTTGGGTTTGGATCTGGAGACAGTTCGTGCGAGCTCGGGCCGTGTGTTTCGCGATGTCGCCAAGCGCGAGGATGCCGAGCGCCGCCGCGAACAGAACTATGAGCGCCAGCGGGCGCAGGCTGAGCGGTCCGGTAGCGCGGGCGGTCGGGCGTCGGGTTCTCGCGATGCCGGTCGCGGTGCTTGGGCGTCGGGCGCGACGCCGGCAGTAGCGGCGCCGGTCGAGGAAGAGCCGTACGACTATGTCCCGCTCGATGCCTACGGTGCCGCGCCCGTGGAGGTCGTCGACGACCTGCCGCCGATCGACGTGCCTGATGGTATGGGTGCTGCACCTGTGACTGATGGTTCGGGCGCTCCGGCTGCGGCGGCGCCGATGGTTCTTACTGATCTTGAGCGTAAGTCCTTGGCAGGGGAGCGTGAGCTGCTGACCATGCTCACGAGCTACCCCGACCTGTTCCGCACGTATGCCGACCGCATCTGCTCTATCGAGTGGGTTGACCCACGTCACGAGTCCATCGCATGGGCCGTTCTGGCAACTCCGCCGGGAACCGATCCTGCAGCCTGCATGGATGCGGCGCGCTCGGTGTGTCCCGAGGCGGCAACGCTTGTGAGTGCCGGGCGCATCTCGGCGACGAGCAAGCACCCCACCGAGACGAACATCGTGTTTATGCTCGATACGCTCGAGCTCTACACCATCAAGCGCCGCATGCGTGCCGCACAGGCCAAGCTGCGCCAGGACCGTTCGCTCGACGATGAGGCCCGTCGCGCGCTGACCGTGCAGGCCGCGCAGGATTCGCAGCGTCAACGCGAACTGCAAAAGTCGATCGGCGGCGTGGCGGACCCGTTCCGTTTGATCGGTCTGGAGGCCGCAGGCACCGAACAGGCCTAGATGTTGTGGTCAACCAGCGTATTCTTGCCTATATCCAGTCCTCTTTTTGGGTATAGACGTCAATGTGTGTGCTAAAGTATTGAGTCCTGTGGACTATGAAGGGAGAATCTGTGCCAAAAAAGACTGAGAGCACGGGTACTGGGCTGGAATCCTACGTTGCAAAGCTCATGGGCAACGGCTCAAACAGGACTTCGGTAACCGAGGACGAGATTCAGGTCGCCCTGAAGGATATCGATGTTTCTGACGAGCAGCTCACCGCGGTGTATTCCGCGCTGCGCAACAGCGGCATCCAGATTATCTCCGCGAGCGGTAACGACGACGCCCCCATGGACGTCGACGATGACGATAACGATACCGATACTGACGATTTCGATGATGACGACGAGCACGATTCCGGCTCGCTTGACGATCACGAGCTCAAGATGGCCCGTCAGGCCGATGCCGAGATGGGTTCTTCCAAGAGCAAGAAGAAGCGCACCGTGCGCACGTCCCGTTCACGCTCCCGCGTGCGTGGCATCGATGCCTCCACGGTGATGCTGACCGGCGACCCGGTTCGTATGTACCTCAAGGAGATCGGCAAGGTCGACCTGCTGACCGCCTCCGAAGAGGTCGATCTGGCCATGAAGATCGAGGCCGGTCTCGAGGCCACCGAGAAGCTCGAGGCTGCCGATGCCGGCGAGCTCGAGCTCACGCGTGCCGAGATGCGTCGTCTTACGCGCATTGAGAACGTGGGCCTCGAAGCCAAGCAGGCACTCATCAGCGCAAACCTGCGTCTGGTTGTCTCCATCGCCAAGCGCTATGTCGGCCGCGGCATGCTGTTCCTGGACCTGATCCAAGAGGGCAACCTCGGTCTGATTCGCGCCGTCGAGAAGTTCGACTACCAGAAGGGCTTCAAGTTCTCCACGTACGCCACGTGGTGGATCCGTCAGGCCATTACGCGCGCTATCGCCGACCAGGCCCGTACCATCCGTATTCCCGTGCATATGGTCGAGACTATCAACAAGCTCGTCCGCGTGCAGCGCCAGCTCCTTCAGGACCTGGGTCGCGACCCGACCCCCGAGGAGATCGGTGCCGAGATGGACATGAGCGCCGACCGCGTCCGCGAGATCCAGAAGATCTCGCAGGAGCCCGTGTCGCTCGAGACCCCCATCGGCGAGGAAGAGGATTCCCAGCTGGGCGACTTCATCGAGGACTCCCAGGCTATCGTTCCGCCCGATGCTGCCAGCTTCTCCATGCTGCAGGAGCAGCTCACCCAGGTGCTCGACTCGCTTGCCGATCGTGAGCGCAAGGTTATCGAGCTGCGCTTTGGCCTTGTCGACGGGCATCCCCGCACGCTCGAGGAGGTCGGTCGCGAGTTTGGCGTCACGCGCGAGCGTATCCGCCAGATCGAGTCCAAGACCTTGGCCAAGCTCCGCCACCCCAGCCGCAGCAGCAAGCTCAAAGACTATATCGAGTCTTAGGGTTACGGCGTTCTTCCGAACGCCGTAACTGGCCGACGCTGCAAACCCGCCAGAGCGGCAATCTGCCTTTCAACTTCGGCGGCATGACC